>CAXTXB010000078.1:1138-14488 GCA_964247965.1 uncultured Dictyobacter sp.
GCTTATAACGGGTGGATTTTTCTACGTCATCGTAGACCGAAGTACTGGGAGACAGGACCTCCACAACGAGCAGAGGAGAGCGAATCTTGAAGGGCTTGAGCCTTTTCTCTTTGTCCCGATCTGCTATGTCGCAAGTTAAGACGACATCAGGCACAACTGGTGGCTTACCAGGGATGAACACATACTGTTCCTGGTAGACGCGACAAGGACCCTGTTTGCCAAGCTGCTCTTTGAGCGACGCCATTATGTTAAAAGTGATGTCGGCATGCTCAGGCGTGGAGCCAGTCATATCGTAAACAACGCCATCAATTAGCTCATAGCGATAGGGGCTCTCGACGCCGATCAGTAGGTCGAACGCCTCCTCCGTCATGGGTATACCATTATAGCCAGAGACGACTTCTTCGTTATGTTGCGGATCGACAACCACTACTTTTCTCTCCCAATGTGAATGTATGTTCGACTCGATACGCGAAGTATACCATATAGTTACACAGAATTCTATAGTTCCAAAAAGTATAGCGATCTATAGCGTTTTCTAGCGTTCTATTGAATGCTTGCTTTCACTCTAGATTTCCTTTTTTGGGTTCGTGAGGGGGTAACGACTAACCTCACTGGATGGACTACCGGCTTGTGGCCTTTCCCATCCTCTACCCCCTCCGACCCGAAGGCATCAGGGGCTACTTTTCGTATGATATTGCCCGACCCGTTGCAGTCGGCATTGATGAGCGTGCCATCTGCTGCACGATATAACCCGCGCTTGATCCGCTTGCCGCTAAATTTCGGTTTCTCCGTCTGATTGGGGTCATAGACCGGCATCTCATCACGATCAAGGAAACTGGCTTTACTCGTGTAGGACTCTTCGGTGATGATGACCGTAATGCCTGCCAGTTCCGCTTTGTACTTCAACATGGAGATGAACCGGGCGTGCGGAATAGGCACGAAATTTTGATTGGTACGCTTGCCCATATTGGCCTCTTGCTTCCACCCATCATTCTTCCCTATCACCAGCGTTCCAATCCCATGAGCTACCAGATCATCAATGATCCATCTGGATGCCGTGTGCATGTAGTGATCAATGCGACGGTTACGCTTGTTGGTCATATGCTCCATGCGCTTCGTTGTGCCTGGATGACCAAGCTTGCTCTGTAACTCTGCTTTGCGTTTATTGTAGATCTGGTTCACAGATTTCATCGGACGCCCGTTAACTAGGACTGGCACGTAGCCAGGTTGGTTTGAAGTTAGCGCCGCAAGATTATCCATGCCAATATCTATGCCCGCATACAAAGCAGGGTTTACCGCGCTCTTTGGCTGTTCGTGCTCATAGACCACTTCGATCACATAAAATCCTGAACGCGGTACAATGCGAACTTGATTGATCTCTGTATGATGTGTCTTGATCTCAATAGGAAGCATGGAGGGCTGAACGAGGCCACGCTTTAAGCCTCTTTTACTGAGAGCCTGGATAGTGTACACCAGGATGTTCCGGCCTTCGGTCTTATGTTTGTACTTTGGGAGCCTTGGGCGTCCTAGAAACTTAGACGAGTCTTCGTTGTAGGCGGCAAGCGCTTCAAAGAAGCTTTTCCAGTTGCGATCAAGCACCATGAGGATTTGTTGACTGACCTTTGCTGGCAGTGCTTTGTATGCCTCGTGCGATTGCATACGCCGTTGCGCTTCATTGTAGTTGAGGTACTTCCCTTCGTGGATGAAGGATTGACGTATCTCGTACAATGCAGCATTGTACAGGTTCTTTGACTTAAAAGCCGCTTCATCAATCACGCTGTAGCGTGGATCGCTCTTGTCAATCACATGTTGCTCAACTAACTGCATCTTTTTCACCTCTTTTCTGTTTTTGTGATTTTAACTATAAATCTTTGACAATCTGCTCTGTCTTTCTTTTTGCTATCCTTTGCCCATAGAGTCGGCTAGAGAAGGAATATATAATACTCACAAGATCAGCAATAAGGTCTTCAAGCGGGTTCTCTGCGAGGTTCACGACTTCAATAGAGCGTCCCTGAACAGCTAAGAGCGTCTCGATATATTTGAAACCGAAGCGGGTAAGACGATCTTTATGCTCAACGACGATAACCGTTACCGTTGGATCAGCGAGCAGTGCAAGGAGCTTCTTACGTCCGTCGTTAATCCCTGAACCAACCTCTTTCACCACCTTGTGAACCTTCCAACCTTTCGCCGCACAGTAGGCGCAAAGCCTTTCCGCTTGCGTGTCCAGGTTAGGCCGGTTCTCATTGGCTGAGACGCGAGCGTAGACCACGACAATCACATCAGATTGTGCAGGTTGGTCAATATCTTCCGTAATGATAATGGTTCCGATATCCAATTGACGCCCTTTAATCTTGCCTGCTTTGTACCAGCGCCATGCCGTTTCGTAGCGCACGCCTATGCGCTCGGCAAATGTCCGTAGCTTCATGTGCTCTCCCTTTGGGTGAACAGAACCTCCCACATCGGCGGAGACGCACACAAATAGGAATGATTTCTCAATTCCAGGTTCAAATTGAAGGTTTGGCATTTCGTTGCCTTGCCCCTACCATATAGCGGCTTGACTTTCGCTGCTCTCACAACTTATCCCTGCTCCTACAGATGGGTAACTCGTAAGCAAACAAGAAATGCTGTTCAGTTGTAATGTTCTGCCGCCTCCTTGCACTTCCGCCACATCTCGACAACCTCTAGGGCAAGTGTAAATCAGGATCAGACCTACAACTCGTCACTAATCCGTCACTTATCATTGACTTTTGACGGGTTCTCTGCTATTCTGAACTATATAACGTCTTAATAACTCTATATAGTAATCATTATACCAATTAATCCTTATTTGTCAAGAGGAAAGAGACCTATTTATGATGAAGTTGTGTTATAATAACGATATGTGATCTTAAAACACGAGGGTTTGATATGCTGAAAGCTGTACTCAAGAATATCGAAACTGATAGAGAGTGTGTCACGACCTCACAAGCTGCTGAACAATCAGGGTTGAGCAGGGTGTATCTTGCCAAGTTGCTTCGAGAAGAAACCGTCGAGGGTTTTCAGCTAGCACGTGACTGGTTTATCTATACAGACTCTCTAGAGCATTTCTTGGCAACCCCACGTAAGTCTGGACCAAAGGGACCGATGAAAAAGGTGAACCAAGCGAAGCAACAGAATAACGCTCAAGAAGTGCTAGAAAAATAATGTTCACACACTCTACACGTTTAGTAGGCGTCATGCTAGAAAAGATATGTGTAACGGTCAATTAGGATACAAGCCTCCCGATATGAAAGGTGCAAGGGTGAAAAACACATTGTTACAAGCAGCAAGGCGTCAAAAGGGATGGAGTCAGCAACAACTCGCTGACTTTACAGAAATCTCTCCCTCCACCGTTGGGCGTGCAGAGCGTGGGGAACCAATCAGAGTAGATAATATAGAACGATTATGCACATGCCTTCAAAAGACACCTGAGCAGTTAGGATTAGTACATACAGGGGACCAGAGTGTGAATAGACGCCAAGCCATTAAGACCATAGGCACAGCGGGAGCATCGTTAGTTGTTGGTCTTTCATCATCGCCTACTGCCTCACAAGAAACAGATAGAGAAATAGATCGATTGATTGCACGAAAACTGGCACGTTTACAAAATTGGGTGGTTGATGGCTTCCGAGATGGAACACAGTTACGATGGCAACTCTACTATACAAGCAGGAATAGCTTGACAGATGATGGGCTACTCAGCCAGATCGCACGATTAGAGCAACTAGCTGACGATGGCGGTGATCACTATCAGCGAGTGTGCCGTATCCTCGCACAAAACTATCAATTGGCAGGAAGCCCGGCACGTGATCGGTTCCAATACACAAAATCTCTAGAGTACTTCCAGAAAGCAGAGCAACTTCACGAAGATATTCAACTGCCCGATCTCACGGCAACAGCCATTGCCCGTCAAGCTGTTGCATTGCTACGCAAAGATCAAGAGAAATATCTCAATACATCCCTCTCATTGTACAGTCGTGCTGTTGATCAAGCGAAACATGCAGAACCTTACACCCAAGCCTACGTTCTTTCTGGATACGCCGAGGCTCTAGCACGAAAAGGGAACTATGATAAATGCATCAAGTCTTTGGACCAAGCGGAGACGTTATTAAGCGGAGTTACTTCTGTTCCCATTGAAGAGGACTTTGCATATGTACGCCTTACACTTCAATCTCTTGCATATTCTCGTGGTGAGTGTTATGTCCTGCTTGGGAAACCTGAGAAAGGGCTAGAGTACCTGCAAACTGCACAAAAAAAGCTCGATCAGAAAATGAGTCGCAACAATTGTCGCTTACTGATGCAGCAATCAGAAGCATATCTAGCTGCTGGTAAACCGGATGCTTGTGTGCAACAAGCCCTCAAAGGTTTAGAGATTGCTCACATATTAGAGAGCACAAGCAACGTGCATTGGGCAAGTGAAATTCTCGCAAAGCTTCGCTCATCTGCATGGAGCCGTGAGTCAGTTGTTGATGAATTACAAGAAGCTGTTCGAGGCTAGAAAGCGCAGAGAGAGTCGTGCTGTCACAATGGAACTGTACTCACTCCTATCTTGGATCTACACGACTTCCTGTAAGTCGTATAGGGATCGGTACCTGGGCTATCGGCGGTGGTTGGGGTCCCCAGTCTGACAACGATTCGCTTCAAGCATTGTATGAGGCTCTTGATCTAGGGTGCCAGCTTTTTGACACTGCTCCACTTTATGGTAACGGACATGCTGAGAAACTGCTTGCACAGGTGATAAAAGAACGAGGAAAACGCGCAACAATCATCACAAAGGTGTATCCTTTAGATTACCAGTGGGCTCCTGCTGCTGGCACATCGATCAATAACGTCTTTCCTGCTGAACATATCATCGAACAGGCGGAAGGTTCCCTTCACAGACTAGGAATAGAGTGCATTGATTGTCTCATGCTGCAAACATGGTGTCCCTCATGGGATGATGAACGTGCATGGTATCATGCGATGCACTATCTGAGAGATCAGGGGGAAATACGCACTTTTGGGATTTCTACAAGTGATCATCGGCACGATGAGGTGAATGGTGTTATCGAAGCTGGCTTAGTTGATATTGTTGAAGTTCCCTACAGCATCCTTGATCAACGTGCCGCTGAATGCCTTTTCCCTCTTGCACTGAAATATCATACAAGCATTATCGCTCGTTCCCCATTGGCTTCTGAAGCACTTACAGGCTTATGGAATGAACAGGTAAAATTTCCTCGTGGTGATTGGCGAAAGCGTGTTTTTCGAGGCGAAGTCCTTCAACAAACAGTCCGTCGTGTAAACCGTGTGAAAGCTCTTGTTGGCACAGATGCGTCCCTGATACAAATTGCTCTCCGTTTTTGCCTCAGTCATCCTGCAATAACATCCGTTATTCCTGGTGTACAAAACGCGCAGCAAGTACAGTGCAATCTTGCCGCAATAGAACAAGGCCCCTTACCTCAAGAGTTATTAGACCAGATTGCTACGTTATGGCAAGAGGATTTCCACTACAATGTCCGTACAAGCGTTGGCGAAGAGGGAGAGGGTGAACGTAGAGGTGGAAAACAAACTAACTAAACCGACGTGGAGAAAAATATGCCTCTAAACATAGAAGCCCCCTCAATTGGGGAATCCGCTGATAAAGTCGTAGTTGTACAATGGCTCAAACACGAAGGAGATATTGTACGACAAGGTGATCCTATCGTGGAGCTGGAAACTGATAAAGTAAATATAGAAGTTAACGCATTTGCAAGTGGTATTCTACAAAAAATTGAAAAATATAATGGTGAAGAAGTTGCAGTAGGCGATGTGTTGGGTAGCATTGTCAGCGGAATAATAAATATCTATGTATCTTATGTGCATAAAGATGAGCGCCTTGCAAAAAAACTCAAGATGCATCTGGGACCAATACAAAGGGGGGGTCTTATTGAACTCTGGCATGATTGTGACATTAGTGCAGGAATGGAATGGGAGCAGCAGATCAATGAACACATCAATGAAGCTCGCATCATTCTCCTTTTGATAAGCCCGGACTTTGTAGACGCAGACTATTGCTACAGCATTGAGATGAAACGAGCATTAGAACGACATGAAAGAGGAGAAGCTTATGTTATTCCTATTATTCTTCGCCCTACTTATTGGCAATCTGCTCCGTTTGGTAAGCTACAAGCACTCCCAACCGATGGTAGACCTATAACGGATAGAGGATGGCATACTATTGATGAAGCATTCTTGGACGTAGCCGAAGGCATTCGATTAGTTTGTTATGAACTGCTACGAAAAAGTGTAACGACAATCAGGCCTGAAGATCAGCAGAGAATTTCTAGCCCAAAGCCTATAGAGACTTATTATTTATTTGATGTATTTATGAAATCTGGTGTACCTGATGTAACTTTTGTAGAGCGTGAGGACTTCGGACGATTAAAGCTTGCCTTAGCTCAACCAGGTCGTGGGGTAGTTATTGAAGGACCTTCAGGTGTAGGGAAAACCACATCTGTGAGAAAAGCAGTCGAGGAATTGAAGTCCAATCCCTACATTTCAAAAAGAACTTCAAGAGTAGATACAACACTCCATATTCTTAATGGTCGCATCCAAGAGGATCAGGACCAGCTACAAGCTTTGGCAAGTTGGCATAGTGGTACTGTCATCATAGACGACTTCCATCGACTCCCTTTGTCTCTTCGTGAAAGAATTAGTGATTATCTAAAATATCTTGCAGACAACGAACCCATATCGAAGAAATTGGTGATTATTGGAATTCCGCAAAGCGGACAGATGTTGATAGATATCGCCTTCGATGTTGCTACACGGATCGATGTGTTTAGGTGGGGTAAGGTGAAGGATGAACTTATTCTCCAGATGATTGAGAAAGGGGAAAAGGCACTCAATATCGAGTTAGATCGAAAATCTGAGATCGTTTTAGCTGCTAGCGGGAGCCTGAACGTTGCTCAATTTCTGTGTTTCAATATTTGTCTGAAGGAAAAGATAGAAATGACCATGAACCAGTCGAAGCTAGTTCATGCTAATATCAGTGCGGCGGTATTTGACGTTATGACAGACTTGTCCAGAAAATTCGACAAATTAGTCAAACATTTTAGTGCATTAGATGGACGTCGCGATTCAACTTGTGTTATGCTTCTAAAGGAACTAGCTCGAAGTGAAAACGGCTTTCTTTCCTTACACGAGTTAAAGAATAGAAAACCTGATTTTGCCAATAAAATTGAGCGACTTATCAGTGCGGGATGGATAGAAAGACTTCAGAGCGACCGCCAGTGTGCAGATCATCTGTTTTTCGATCCGCTTACTCAAGAAATAATAATCGAAGACCCTCAGCTCATATTTTATTTAAGTAAGTTGCAATTCCCAACGCCAATACAAGAAGAGACTAAGATTGCTCCGTCTATCCGTCAAGATGTCTTCGTTAGTTACAGCCACAAAGATAAAAAGTGGCTAGATAAGCTCCAGACAATGATAAGGCCATTGGTGCGAAAGGGAGTCATCCAAGTTTGGTCAGACACTCAAATTGAGGCTGGCTCCAAATGGCGTGATGAGATCCATGCAGCCCTGTCTTCTGCAAAGGTTGCTGTACTTCTAGTCACTCCAAACTTTCTTGCTTCAGATTTTATTATGAGGAATGAATTACCTCCGCTGTTAGATGCTGCGAAAAAAGCAGGTCTTATCATTTTATGGATTGCAGTGAGTGCTTGTCTCTATAACGAAACTGAGATCGCAAAGTACCAAGCAGTAAATACTCCATCTGAGCCATTAGATAGCCTAACGCCTGCACAATTGAACAAGGAATTAGTCCGAATTGCTGAGAAAATTAAAGAGAAAGCTCTTTCTTGATACCTTCCAATGCTCTACTTTTTCAGGCGGTAGTTTTGGTGATAAAACCCTGTCATAAAACGCTATAAAAATCAATAAAACGCTATAAAACCAAACACTAGTTTCAGATACTCATAAATTGCTATATTCTTGCAGAGTACCAAGCTCCCATCACCATCGTTTTCCTCGTAGATGGGCTTTATTTTACTTCTTTTGCTTTTTGCATACTTTGGGCTCCGCCCAAAGTATGCAAAAAGCAAAAGAAGTAAAATAAAGCCCATAAAGCTCATCTCATTAGGAGAGGATGACATGCCACTACTGCTTCGCCATTACCTCCTCCCGCTGCCAGGTGCGGGCGGCCAGCACGATGAGGAGGCCATCCAGGATGTAGGCGGCCAGCACGCCGAGCGCGAAAATCCAGAGCGCGAAGAAAGCGGCCACCAGGACGAGTCCACCAAAGATGAGCCAGAGGGCTGTCGTGACCAAAGAACTGTAGGTCTGCGCCGACTGGAATGTGGGGACACGTGAGGAGATCAGGCTCGCTATGATGGCGGCGAAGATGAGCAGGGCAGGGATGAAGGCGGCAACCGTCAGTGAGAGCCCTAAGGGCATTAAGGCCAGGGTGGAGGTTCCAAAGAGCCCCACCACCTCAATCAGGTAAATAATGATGCCAGCTATCGTATAGAGGAACGAGGGGATGGCCGCTCCAAGCACCTTGCCAGCCAGCAAGGCTGTGTTAGAAGCGGGAGTTGCTAATAGAGGCAACAAACACCCACGCTCTTTGTCACCGGCGAAGACGCCTGCCGCAATGCCGACCGCAGGTTGCGAGTTGAGCAGTGCAACTAATAGGAGTAGGAATGCCAGCGAGTTCCCGATGACACGTTGTCCATTTGGAGAATGATCGTGAATGTTGGGCTGAAGTGTACTCCATACAATAAAAGTGTTGATTGCGATATACACGCAAAACATGACCACGGTTGAGCGTGACCACAGTGCCTCGACCATCTGACGGCGCGCTATCAACCAGATTGCAGCTAGAGTTGGTAACGGGGTGTGGGCAGTATGCGCTGTCACTTCAGTATTTGTAGTATTCACAAGTTACCTTCCTCGCAGAAGAGGGTGCCGAGTAGTAGGCGTGCGACCTGCCATACTACCAGAGCCTTGTCTCTCGTCGCTCTCGTTCATAGCTAGCGTATACACTTCTTCCAGGGTCGTGATCTGGCAGGTTACGGAGATAATGAGCGCGCCAGCGGCACTCAAACGTGTGATGAGTTGTGGATTTAGCTGCGCGGGGTAGGCGGTGCGATATGTTAACAATGTGCGTTCTCCCGCTAAATCCGTTGCAGCAGAAAATTGAGGCGCGTGTAGGCCTTCGAACGTGCCCAGAATATCCAGGGATAGAGGGCACGATTGTGCGAACTCGATGCGTACGATAGTTTCGTCGGAGAACTGGTTGCGCAGGGCGGCGGGTGTGTCGTATGCGACGACCTGCCCCTTACGCATAATAGCTACCGTATCGGCCAGACGTTCGGCTTCGTCCAGGTCATGTGTACACAGCACAATTGCCCGGTGCGCTTGCTTCAACTCAAGAATCAACTCACGCACGCTACGGGCGGCGAGCGGATCGAGGCCGGAGGTCGGCTCATCCAGGAATAGAACGATCGGCTCGTGAATCAGGGCCCGTGCCAGGGCTACCTTCTGCTTCATACCCTTCGAAAAACCCACCATTTTCTCTTTTGTGTGCGCGGTCAGCTCAAAAAACTCTATCAGTTCATTGATACGCCGGGCACGTGCGCTGGCAGGCATACCATAAATGCTGCCAAAGAAATCCAGGTACGCCGGCACTTTCATCTGCTCAAACAGCCCCGGCACATCCGTCACAAGCCCGACACAGGCGCGAACAGCTTCAGGATTTTTACGCACATCATAGCCGCCAATAAACGCATCGCCCTCCGTCGGAGTCAAGAGGGCAGACAGCATACGCACGGTCGTTGTCTTACCCGCACCGTTTTGCCCCAGCAGCGCAAGTACAGAACCGGCGGGCACGCTTAGCGACAACTGCGAGACAGCTGTAAAGTCTCCAAAGCGCCGCGTCAAACTCCGTGCCTCTATCATGAAATCTACTTTCTTGTGTTATAAAGACCTGCTATTTTCTCAGCAACTATACCATAACTCCAGTTCTCCCACAACTATCAACCTGATGAATGGATCATCTTAAACTTTTGAAAAATGATGAACCCGGCTCTTTTTACGGTCGGGTTCATCATTTTTCAAAAGTTTAAGATGATCCATTCATCAGGTTGACGTTTGACAGGCCAGTACTTTTCCAAATTTGTAGACATCTGCATAGAACTTTGCGATAATCAGAACACTCGCTTCTATCCAGAAGCTCCACATACTACATTTTCGTAGGAAGCGGGACAGTTAATTTCGTGAGCAAACAATAACTTGCCCGCTAGCCTGTAAAGAAATAGCCCGTTAAACGTGGTTATGGATAGCAAGTTAATAGAAAGGATATGTTGCTGTGCTTAACTATCATTCGTCGTCTTATCCCTTTAAGTTAAGAGTCGATACTGAATAGGATATACATACGATTCTGTATGATAGCCTGCGCTATGAACGCCCGTAGTGATAGTGATGAACGGGCTTTTATTATTTCTATATATTGACCTGGAAAAAGTCCATCTGCGACACATGAGGAATTACATGAGGAGTTTTCAAGAGTCGCTTGGAGAGCAGCCGATCCTTGCCTCCAAGCATTATAACGCCCCGTCTGTCTTTACCGCTCGCAATATGCTGCGCGAAGCGCGTAGACAAAGAAAGCTACCCCTGGAAAAAGTGCCCAGAATATGTGTGCTTGATCCTGATGGTGACCTCGTCGAGTTTCTGCGTGCTTCGAATAGCACACAACGGCTCCACAGCTGGGCATGTTTCCACACGATGCTCGATACCTTTGTCCACGAGGGAGTAGAATACGGTATTATAGGTGGAACGGTGGGGGCATCATTTTCTGTACTTGTGGCGGAAGAATTATTTGAGTCAGGATGCGAGTTACTTATAAATATCTCATCAGCCGGGCGCATTATTGAGCTGGATCAAGCGCCACCTTATGTTATTCTGATTGAAAAGGCACTGCGCGACGAAGGGACCAGCTACCACTATCTTCCTCCCTCTCCCTACAGCCACCTTGATCCATTCCTTAAGGAGGTCGTTTTACATATGTGGGACCACGAGCGTGTTCCGCTCTATACAGGCACCAGTTGGACGACCGATGCTCCTTTCCGCGAAACCGAAGAGATGTTGGAAATTGGACGCGCCCACAATATTCTGACGATAGAGATGGAGGCCGCTGCCCTCTATGCCCTGGGCTGCGCCAAACAGCAACATATCGTCTGCTTCGCCTACGTCACAAATAGCCTGGGATGCATCGAAGGAGACTTCGAAAAAGGTCTGGCCAATGGCAGCCTCACCAATCTCGATGTCATTAGCCAGACGGCTGAGCGCTGGCTCAACTGGCACACGTTGATAGCGCCCAGGCAGGCAGAGGCATAAACAAGGATTATCGCAACAATACAGCAAAGGCCCTGACAGCGTGGTCAGGCCTGACGCCTGCGTATATACCATTGGACGGCGAAGTCGACCGCAGGTCGTTGGGGAAAAAAGCGGCATTCGGCCAGGCCGACCTTCCCAATTTTAACCAGATTGGTCTGCTCCATCTCGGCGCCGAGTGCTGGAAACACATCAGAGTCTATCTCGATATCCCGAAACTTCTTCCAGACGCGCCGGCCGTCTTCGAGAATTGGAGCTCCCAGTAAAGCTGGCTTCGCGTCAGGAATGCGATATTCGGCGAGATGGAACGACGTATTACGATCATAACTCACACCGAGCAGCAGAACCCAGCCGTCTAACTCATAGACGCGAGCAAGTGGAGAGCCCTCTCCCAGACCATATTCAAGTGTATGCTGAGCGGTGGCGTACTCCGCATGTCGTCCCCAGGCCGAAAACGAGACCTGGGGATGATTGCTTCTATACACGCCGGGGCTGGTCCGAAACGTCTCGGCGATCGCGCCCATTAAGTACGTAGGAGTTACGTGTGGATCAAAGGCCGGCATGGCATCGTAAATCATCTGCCACCAGGGCTGTGGCACCGGTGGATCTTGCCAGGCCGCGGGATCTGAATAGTTGCCGCTATGCGCCGGCATCACAAGCGTCCCTTGCTCCGTCAGCACGTCCATCAACGCCTGCACTACCGTCACCGGCCCACCACACACCCAACCCAATCTACGCAACGAAGAATGCACAATCACCGTCATGCCAGGTTGCATACCAAGCTGGCGCAGATCGCGTGCCAGACTCTCCCGGGTGGGCGGCGATGGCGTCATCTGTATGATATCTTGCTCTGACATCTATTCCCTACCTTTCTCCAGCTTCGTTCAAACTACTAGACCAATTCTCTTTTATTTGACTGGCTCCCTGCGCGTCGCGACACTCCCTTGCGGTCGCGCCGCGACGCGCAGGGAGCCAGTCAAATACGGTGGGCCGAGGCACTAATAGTATACTACGAGCGTCGATCCCGTTTCTCCAAAAGGTATTATTACCCTCACTGGCCACAAATGAGAGCGATGCTGCACCCCTGAGCACGAACAACAAAGCATGGCCTGATATAAAGAGATGGGAAGAGGGAAGAACCTGGGTCAGCCGCGCCGCCTTCGCAAAAAACGGCGAGCGCCGCACACTACTCAAAACCATTCCACTCGAAATTGACATCGTTCATACACTCAGCATTTCCGACGACGGCGAACTCGTAGCGGCTTGCGATACCTATGGGCGTGTGCTGCTCCTGAAAGGAAAAGAGCCGGGGCAGGGCACCATTATTGGTCTCTATGTCGTCCCCTATGAAATACGCGCCGTTTACTGGCTTAAAAACAATTCCTTATTACTGGTAGATAGAGAAAGAGTGAATATCAGCTTCATTTCTATCGACTCAAGCTGGAAAGTCCAGGAAGCCTTTAGAAAATCAGCAGTTCATTTGTAAAATTATTTGTAATAGTAGAAAGGGTGGTATATAATGGGAGGCGAAACTCAGGATTCCGAGCTCAATCACATTATAGGTCAGCTTAAAAACAGACGAGAAGAGAATCAGGCAACTGTACTTGTTTTAGGAGCAAGAACCGGCGGCCTCTTTCGTAGTGATGAGCTGTATGAGATGTTAAAGTATTATGGAGATCCTAACTTCGCCGGGCTGCCTCGAACAGCCCAGTTCGGTGCTTGTTATAGGATATTAACCCATCCCGATCTTTTCAAACTGTACGAAATCAACGAGCTTTTCACAAGAATCCTGGCCAACACATCGATTTCAGAGGCTGATATTTACCTGGCCGCCCTCGTCAAGCTGCGCATGTTTGACGTAGTTATTTCCACAAATATTGATAGCACCTTTGAACAAGCCGTCAATGACCCCCACCTTGAGTTCGCTCAAGGTGGAGGCTTGTCAAGCCTTCATTGACTAGTCTTGGTCCGCAAGGACTC
>CAXTXB010000079.1:0-569 GCA_964247965.1 uncultured Dictyobacter sp.
GCTATCCAGGGTTTGAGCGAGGCTCTGGCCGATGACGTTATCTCTGATCCTACTGCTCGTCAGGAGACTGCGCAACTCATTGGACGCGAGGTGCAGCGTCTGCGCCGCATGGTTGCAGATGTGCGCCAGATGACCTCCCTGGAAGCAGGACAAACTCCATTGGATCTGGCACCGCTGGATCTTCAATCGCTGGTTGATGAGACACTTCTGGTGCTCAAGCCTGAGTGCGAGCAGATGGAAATTATGCTCTATAACGACGTGCCCGACGATCTGCCCCAGGTACAGGCTGATAGTGATCGCGTGATACAAGTGCTGCTCAACTTGCTGGATAATGCGCGCCGCCACACGCCGGATGGCGGAAGTATTCGCGTGGGTGGTCGTGTTCAGGATGGGGGTGTCGCCGTCTGGGTCAGCGATACTGGCTCAGGCATCGATCCCGTAGATCTCCCCCACATCTTTGAGCGTTTCTATCGCGCTGATCGTTCGCGCACCACCACCACCGGTGGTAGTGGACTCGGCCTCTCCATCGTCAAAGCCATCATCACCGCCCACGGCGGTACCGTCTCCGC
>CAXTXB010000079.1:579-2722 GCA_964247965.1 uncultured Dictyobacter sp.
GCCAGCATCTCTTTCTGCCCGGCTCACGTGCACGCCTTCGGCGTGCCTTTCTTCTTTTAAGTGTTTAATTTTTCCATACATTCTCCATATGGAGAATGTATGGAAAAATTAAAATGTTTATTTCTAAAGAAGAGATGAAATACTTTTTCCTAATGTGGAGATGAGGAAGGATGCCCGCGAGAGGATTTGAACCTCCAACCAATCGATTAAGAGTCGAGTGCTCTGCCATTGAGCTACGCGGGCGCAAGAACTATACATAGTGCCAAATTGCTAAAGGTCTGGCCCGTGATCGAGTGAGGCCTTACCTTTCGGCACCATGATAATAGCATACTGCCCCATAACAGTCAAGAGGTGAAGGCCAGGGATTCTTTTCTATTTTCCTATGCAACCTTGACGTGCTCAACACAAACATATAAAATATAACTATTGCTTTATGTGTTGTGTAGTGTCATAGAGATAGCGTATTAGAGAGTTGTAAAGACAGCTATGGAAGATTGGCGCGAACTTAAGCGTATGATGAAGGCTCTAGCCGGCGTGGCACGGCTCACCATCATCTATCATCTAGCACGCCGACAGGAGATAACGGTCACAGAGCTCACGAGCCTGCTTAATATTAGTCAGCCACTCGTCTCCTGGCATTTGCGCACATTGCGTAAAGCTGGCTTGATTGAGACGAGGCGCGCTGGTCGCCAGGTCTACTGCTCTCTCAACTCCGAGCGCTTCCAATTCTGCTTACAACACCTGGAGAGGCTGATTGACCCAAGCATTCAGACGCAGACACCCCCCACTGGTAGCGACCTTATAGAGGCGGATATAGAGCTCAACATGGAGCCCAATATGGGGTTCGAAGATTAATCTAGTATCTGCCACTGAGCAGGAGATACTGTGAAGCGCTGTATCTCCTGCGTAACATTCTTGATTATGCCTTGCGAAATTTAGAATGTAAAAACGGAGAGTAGATAGCCTTGCGGACATGATTATACAAGTTTTTAACAGAAATTTACAAAGCGTTAAGCCTGAACTTTAACGTAGCCATGGTACTGTTAATATGAGGGTGAGCCCGAGGCTTTGGTATAGAGGGAATATATCTCGTAACACCGATTTGCTTGTGAGTTACATCATCAGGTTTCAATACGAGAGAGAAGTTTATAGGACATAGCATGGAATGTATAGGGTAGGATAAGAGAGGTAGAGAAGGAACTACATGATAACGAGCAAATATGATCAGAAGCAACTTGAGAATGTATCTACTACTGGTACAAGTTTGTTAAAGCAGCGTGGTAAGATGACAGAACAACAGGCCTACAGTGTGGAGAAGCGCGGCAAAGCCGATCTGCATATGCATAGTATATATAGTGATGGCTGTGCCACCATTGAAGAGATTCTTGAGCACGTTCAGCTACATACGAATCTGGATGTGATCGCTTTGACTGATCACGATGTTATTAATGGAGCCTTACGCGCTCGCGATCTCTGGGCACAGAGTTCTTATCGTTTTGATTTTGTTGTAGGAGAAGAGGTATCGACCAGCGATGGTCACCTGCTAGGTCTTTTCATCGAAAAGTGTGTGCCTGCGGGCCTGAGTATGGAGCGCAGCATTGATCTGATCCACGAGCAGGGTGGCCTGGCCGTCGTGGCGCATCCACTCCATCGCTTCTTCCGTCACAGCTGTAAGCGTGAAGTGCTGGACCGCATCGCTGCCGCACATGATACCTGGTTGGATGGGATCGAGACATGGAACGCCAGCTTCTGCGGCATCTATGCGAACGGCGTCGCAATGGACGCAAATCGTACGGTGTATAACATTCCAGAGCTTGGCAATAGTGACGCGCATACACTGAGCGCAATCGGTAGTGGCGTAACCTGGTTTGAAGGCAAGAGCGCACAAGACGTACGCGCTACCATTGAGGCTGGAGTAAGCGCTCCTGGTGGTAAGCTATGGGGCGTCGAAGCATATTATCATTGGGCACGTTACCTGCTCAATAAAGAGCAACGCGAGGCACGCCGCCCCGCTATCGCTTAGGTCTTGTGCGCTGCGCAATCCACTTCTAATAATGGGTCATGGCCAAATATTTAAAAAATAACACACCAAGGTCTTGATTTTTTAAAAGTTTTGGATTAACCCGCGGCTAATACAATTCAA
>CAXTXB010000079.1:2732-9087 GCA_964247965.1 uncultured Dictyobacter sp.
AACAATTACTAATAATTGTAAAACAAAAATTTTTAAAAAATAAAAACACTTTGGTTTTATTTTAAAAATTTTTTGGCATGACCCAGCGGATAATCCATTGCATCCTTCATGTATTCTATTGTAGAAATGCTGTAGACATTTTGTTTATCTCGACCCCCATAAGTCCTAAACGTCTTGTAACCGATATCAATCGTCAGGCGATAGTCAGGAGCATCCAGACTGTACCTTGTATTTCTTATTGTGCAAAAAGCAGATCAAACACTACAGATCTAGAGACAGACTGGGAGCCACTTGAGCGTATCTAGAAAGTAAAAGGAAGTTTGAGGAAGGTTTTAGCCTCAAAGATACATCATTTCTTCGCAAACGGCAAATCAATAGTGACATACTACTAGTCTCCATGATCATAAGTGTGGTACAATAAGAATATGTTTAGCAGACGCATACAGCAACGAGCCAGGCAGCTAGTTACAGCGATTATACAACCACTGGCTCACCTGGGTGTCACTCCCGATACATTGACCATCATAGGACTGCTGCTCAGTGTAGTTACGGCCCTGGTCATTGGGCAAGGGCACATGTTTGCGGGAGGTTTGTTGGTGCTGTTTGCAGGCGTGTTTGACATGTTTGATGGAGCGATGGCTCGTGTTCGTAACGCCGCCACAACCTTTGGCGCTTTCCTCGACTCGACGCTGGACCGCTATTCAGAAAGTATTATCCTGTTTGGGCTGCTCTCTTATGCATTGCAGCATCCGGGCCTCCAAGACGTACTTTGGCCTGCTCCCCATGAGCAAACCTGGATGATCATTTTCATATTCATTGCTGCGGTCGGCTCATTGATGGTTAGCTATACCAAAGCGCGCGCCGAGGGTTTGGGAATCGAGTGCAAGACTGGACTACTAGCTCGCCCAGAACGTGTCATCATTCTGGCTATTGGACTCTTATCTAACACTGGCATCTGGGCTCTTGCCCTTCTTGCGATCTTCTCGCATGTGACCGCTGTGGAACGTATAATTGCCGTTTGGCATAGTACCTCTGCTGCTCAGGATACGAGCTGGCAGGAGCATAGTCATCAGCAGGATGCCAGTAAAGACAATCTTCATCCGCCAACGATGTTAGAACTCAACGAGGCACAAGGTTCTAACGTTCGCCCTGTATCTACCAGCGTTCCGCCGTTTCATGGTAGTGTACAGCGAGACTAAAAGCAACGGCATTAACAAAGACAAGACCGAACCGGATAGTGTAGAAGAGCGCAGTGCGAGAAGAGAGCCCAGGAGAACGAAGGGGCGGCAGTGTGGACATCTGCTGAGATGAGACAGATCTCTCGTTGTTCCCGCCCATGGGTAGGAGACATCGGCATTTAAGTTGAATGCAGGCAGGGTAGAAAGCGCACATTCGCCCCAACTATCTTCAGTCGAACAGATTCTACAGGAAGCAACCTGCGCACCGGTTCGTAACGACTGAGACTGGAGATCTTAGTGACAACGCAAGATACACATGATGAACATAACGACGCTGACGCATCCACTGATGCAGCCGTCGTGGAGCATTTCTCTGCCCCCGAAAATGAAATGACGGTCGATTCCACCGTACCTGAGACCGCTGCAGAAGAGGATAAACCTTCTCCTACGTCTGCTCCTTACGTCGATGATAAGACGGAAACTGGGCACGAAGCTCCTATTGAAGCCGTAGAATCAACGGTGTCGTCTGAGATACCTGAGGTGTCTGCAGAGATGCGCGAGGCACCTGTTGTCGAATCGGCCGAGAGTACAGCAGAAACTCAGAACGCCGCTTTAGAAGCGGCCCTGGAAGTTGCTAAAACGCAATCCCCGGTGGAACAGACGGCAGAGACTCCCACTGCGATAGTTGATACACCCTCTACTGAGCAACCGGCAACTGAGCAATCCGTTTCGCCTGTCGCATCTGAAGTCGAGCCGCAGACAGACGAAGGACATGTTGACCTGCCCTTTGAGGAACGGCAGCAGGTGCTGACAGAGCTTTCTGAGGCGCTAACCGAAGTGCTCTCTACCATGGAGCCTGTTGTCCTTCCCGATGATAGTGCGTCCACCCCTGAGGGTGACAACATGCAGCCTCTGGAAGAGTCCGCTCCGTCAGCAACAGATAAGGCAGATCCAAAAGCGGAAGAGGTGCGACCCTTTACAGATTTTATTGCAGAATTCCGTCAGGCGGAGGCCGCGCTGCGAGACTCTCAGGTAGAAGCGCTCTCGATTCTCTCTTCCGTTGCTGCTGACCTTGCTTTTGTGGAGCCACAGGCAGGGGAAATAACGACGTTCGAAGAGGTGAAGCATAGCGATGTGGATGAGACCACTGACAAGGAAGATGGAGTGCAAGTGAAAATAGATGAGACAAATATAAATAGTAGTTCGCCAGAGCGTAGCATACAGACAGAGGTGGAGCCAGAGAAAAATGTGCCGCCCGCCCAACCTGCCGTGCGTCCTGTTTCGCCGCTGCTCCGACCCGCATCCCGTTTGCGCCTTCCACGGCATGCTGTGACCAGGCATCAGCGAGAAGAGGCCGCTATTGAGAATCAGGCAGAGACACAGTCGGCGAAGATTGAGCCTTCACGGCCTGGATCTGTAGAGCCCGCTGCCGAGGCACCGCGTCCCGCGCGCCGCTATCGTTTTGATCGCCCCTCGACCCTGAACAATGGTACGAATGGCTCAAATCCTACTGCCCAGGCTGATAATCAGTCTGTGATCAACAATACGAGCGTTCAGCCGCGACCTGAAGGGGTACAGGCAACAAAGGTTGAGGACGTTCAGCCCGCCATCGAAGAGTCTGCCGAGTTGCAGGCTACAAAGCCAGCTACCCAGGAGACAGGTGCAGCGGCCCCAGATCATAGCCGCCGTCGCCACACCAATCACAAAGAGCAGCCTATCGCCACGCAGTCGGCACTTCCCGTCGTGGAACCATCTGTGCAGGAGACAGAACCAGTCATCCAGCCCGAGGAGATCGCTCCCGAGGATCTGCCACCATTGGAATACTCTGAGCTGCAGAAGGCTAGTTCGCGCCGCCGCCGCCGACATCGTTCGGGAACGAGTAACGTTCCGCCTGTGTCAGCTATTACTAGTGTGCAGAGCCCTGTAATAAGCCAGCCACCCAGCGCGCCGGCTGCCCAGGTGATAGCGCCCTCGTCAATAGCGCCATCGGTTGCGCCAATATCGCCCGTTGCACCTGCTGCGCGCAACGTTACCTCTGAATCGAGCCAGTCAGCCTACACGATCGTTTCGGGCTACACTGTTAATCAGATGAACCAGGGCAACGATATGAACGGGCCGTTCATGGGCCCTGATCCATCGCCAGCACGTGGCAGCGTGATGACGCGCGATGGCCGTACTGTTCGCGCTGAGGCACGGACTGCGCAGCCTACCGCGCCAATTTATCCGCCTTCGCGTCCACTAGAAAGTGGCATCTCGACTGCCGCAATGACTCAATTCGCCAATGTGGTGTCGCAGGCCCTGCAGACGCAAACGGATCGCATGGTCTCTGAGTTCCGCCGCATTAGCCAGGCACCAACCAATGTATCCGTCACGTTGCCCCCCTTCCCTTCAACGGAGCGCGTGGGCGTCTTCGTTGACGTTGCGAACTTACTCTACTCTGCCCGTACGCTGCGCATAAGCGTTGACTTTGGGAAGCTGCTTGACTTCTTGCGCGGGAATCGTCGTTTGGTTCGTGCGCATGCTTACTGCCCCACAAGTCCACAGCCGAGTGATGAGCAGATGTTCTTACAAGCAGTGAAGGGTCTGGGCTATCGTATCACCACTAAGAACTATAAAACGTTCTCCAGTGGTGCTAAGAAAGCGGACCTGGATCTGGACCTATGTATGGACGTGGTGCGCCTGGTCGACGGCAGTGCTGTAGATTGCGTGGTCCTGGTAAGTGGAGACAGCGATTTTATGCCAATGCTTGACTACTGCTCCGATCACGGCGTGCGTGTTGAAGTGGCTGCATTCGATGAGGCCATGTCTGCCACCCTGCGTCAGAGCTGCGATCTCTTCATTAATCTCTCTATGCTGGAAGAGATTCGCGCTTAACGAAAAAGAGAAAAGGCTAACAAAGAGAGGAAGGACATCGAAGCGGTGCCCTTCCTCTTTATAATATATGAATCTGCATATTTTTTATTATTTAGATCTCTCGCGCCCCGACTGAGGCAATGAGGCCAGCGATGAGTGCTGTCCGTGGTGCGATGCTACTCTTTACCATATATTCATCTGGACTATGGTCCAGTCCGCCAACGGGTCCCAGGCCATCCAGCGCGGGAAAGCCAAAGCCAGAGGCATAGTTAGCATCGGAGATGCCACCGGTTGGAGCGTGATTCACGGTGAAGCCAAGCTGAAGAGCAATCTTCTGCGCGCTATGAACCATACGCAGGTTGTCCGGTGTACAGAGCATAGGGTCGCGGTCGTCGGGATCGACATGAAGCGTTAATTCAACCCCCTCCACACATTTCTCCTGCAGCATCTCGTTCCAAAGCCTCTCAACCTCTCTACGATCTTCGGGTTCAGCGAAGCGCAGGTCTATACAAACCTCCGCGTAGTCTGGCACAACGTTTGTCGCCGTGCCACCAGAGATCCGTCCGATATTGATGGTTACGCCCTTGCGAACTCCATTAAGACTCTGAAACTTTACAATCTGATGTGCCAGCTCGACAATTGCATTCGAGCCTTTTTCTGGTTCCACACCTGCATGGGCTGAATGACCATGAGCTTGCAGCTTATACCACGCACCACCTTTGCGTGCGCTAACCAGGTCACCATTGGCGCGTGCCGCTTCTAGCACAAGCACTCCGTGAGATCCCTGACACGCCTGCCAGATGCTGTTCGTGCTGTGACGATCACTAATCTCCTCATCAGAGACGCAGAGGAAGCGAATCTCGGCGAAATCTTTGTATGCCAGGACTTGCAGCGCCTCAATTGCGAAAATGGCCGAGAGAATGCAGCCCTTCATATCGATCACGCCAGGACCATACACCGTATCTCCTTCAACGCGAACCGGGCGAGCAGCCGCCGTGCCCACCGGGTAGACGGTATCCATGTGGCCTAGAATCACTATCACACCCTGACCCATACCACGCAACACGCCATAGACATCATTGCCCCAATTTTCGTGTTCGAGTAGCGTAACTTCCATACCAAGCCCACGCATACGCCCCGCTATAGAGAGTGCGACCTCGTCAATACCCGCTTTATGATAGCTGCCGGAATCGATTGCGCAGAGATCGCTTAACTCTTTAAGATACTGCTCTAAATGATTTTGTACATACGCCTCAACTTCTTGCGCCAGCGTATGCGATGCCTCAGATGTCTGTTGCGATATTAACGATTGTGCACACATAATTGTCTCCTACCATACATTTTCCTAATAAAAAAACGGAGCGCCTTTCATATGCGCTCCGCGTTTAGTAATAAAGCGGCTATGTTGCGAAACGCGCATTTCCAGGGTAAAACTCAATCAGCCCCAGCCAATACTGGAGCTGCATAAGGCAAAGAGTTTTTACCTGATGTTCACGTCGCAAATACATATGATATCCTAAATGTTTATTTTACCTGACGTAATATACACACGTTATACTTTCATCATACAGAAGCTGTCAAGGAAATGAACACTTCCCGTGACTTTATTCTCTCTTCCCGCGAGAAATTTCACCTGTGACCAACATTCCCAAACAAGATCTCCCACCAATCCTGCCAATAACCTTGGTGCTGAATAGTGGCCTGATGCGCTTCCGCTTGCTTTTGCGAGTGGTTATTTGCATTAATGATAACGACGGGCTGCTCACCAGGGCGGATGTAGCCGAGTTGTTGACGAGCCTCGCTCTCAATGACGGCCGGGTCTTTATAGTGCTCAGCCGCTCGCTGCAGGCGGTCATGTTCGATCTGTACCTGGTGCAATGTTTGTTGCTCTTGTTGCACCTTTTCCATCAGGTTGCTGTTTGACCAGGCCTGTGCGAGTGTTGCCAGTAAAAAGGCGATACAGACAAGTCCAGTGATCCACATTACTGTTCTGGTAAAAAGAGATGTTCGTCGGGCCCGAACGCGCCCAAAACTCTCTTCCATCCCGACCGCGGAGGTGACATTCGCCGTATTGCCCTCGGGCCCCGAAGAGAACTGTGGTTTTCTAGAGCGACTCTGCACATAACCTCCTTCATTTTGTTATACGTTTTACACACACTATTGGTATCACTATCACTATTCTAACATGCATATTGGATGGCGTAGCGGAATATACTCTCTTTTGTCAAAAATTTAGCACAAATGGGTGCCGCTCCGTCAAATATTTGTGAAAAAAGAAAAATTTTAAAATATTTAAAAATTATTTTTTTTTTTTTGTTTTTTTT
>CAXTXB010000079.1:9097-14442 GCA_964247965.1 uncultured Dictyobacter sp.
AGCAAAAAGAGCAGAGAAAACACAATGTTCATCATTTTTCAAAAGTTTGAGTTGACTCATCATTGACAAAGTGGTGCTGTATTTAGCTTGGAGGCTAAATTAAGCGAGATGAGAAGGAGAGAAGGTAAGGAAAGTTAAGCAGAGAGATTAAGCCATGAAGAGTGCTGGCATGGATCTCTCTTTAGTGCAAATGGAGGATAAGTAGCCCCATGAGATCGAAACCAATGAGCATAAGCATGAGTGCTATGCAAACATAGGTGATGGTACGCTGCCAGCCCTTGCCCAGCAAAGTTGTCCAGTTATCTTCATAAGGCTCAAGCTCTAAAGAAGCTACGGTTGATAGAGCATGTTTAACTATGGTATCCTGAAGCGGACCCGTGGTGACTAAGGCTGATGCAGGCTGGTTCCGGTTCATACCTAACGCACCAATACGATCGCTGATTGCCTCTTCAAACAATACGTGCAGCTCCTCTTCATCGATTGTCATCTTCTCTGGCTGTATAGCCTGCATTGATAGCGTTGCAAAGTCCTCTTGCAGACCAGAAACATCACATATATCCAATTCCGTGTCAGTGGTTACACAGGTTTGACAAAGTAGTGCATTCATCAGCTTTCCACCTCCTTATTTTTGTCTTCTCTCTGTATATTCTCTACACGAGGAAGCATAACGGAAATAAGACAAAGTTACATGGGACAAATGACCCTTTTTGAGCTTGTGCTGACGGGTTTAGAACAAACTTAATGAGAATCTAATCCATCACACAGCATGTTTTAACAATCCAGGGAAATCTTCAGTGCTTATCACATAAGCTCACCGTACGCCCTATACAACTCCGCACAACTCCTCAACCCATGGATAAAGCTCTATTCTATCGTTCTTTACCATCGGTCTATGTATATTGAACTTGAGATAGATGAGTGTTGCTGTTACAAGAGTTTGTATCTATATCCACACATACCTCTGTCTGCATATCTCTACTTGCCTTACTGCTATACTGAATTCACAAGTATGTTTGTCTTCTAGTTCTTAAGCTCACTTTGTACAATTTTGGACTTTGAGCTTGAGAAAAAGGGCGAGCGCGATGCCTTTTCTACACTTTTCGGGTGGAGCCCGAAAAGTGTAGAAAAGCAAAAATATAAAAAAAGAGTCGTCAAGCGCCGAAGGCGCGAGAAGGCGGATGGAATGGGTCTCTGACCCTCTCTAACAAGAGACGCAATTCAACCTTATAAGTGGGTAGGGGAATAGTTGTTCATTATGAATAGCTGTTCGCTATAAGGAGTTTTTTGTATGTCATCGTTTAGTAGCGCCCTGCAAACGGATGTTGGGTGCCCTCCGTCATGGTGCAAGCATGAATTGTCCACCTGCTTAAATTTGATCTGGCAGCGCTATTTTGCGGATGTTCCACGCGTGAATACAGTGTCGATAGAATACTGCTATCCCTGGAAAAGCCGGCTGGGTTTAATTCGGCTCTCCTTGGATGCCACCATGACCTTCATCGGCATCAACGCATTGTTAAGGCTGCGCGAAGTTCCTGACTATGTTTTGATGACGACAATTGCGCATGAAGTAGTACATTACAGTCATGGCTTTGGCTCACCTCTGTCAAGATGTTTTAAGCATCCGCATGCGAACAAAGTTGTGGATACGGCATTAGAACAAAGGGAGATGGGTCTTTATCTGCAGTGTTGCAACGAGTGGATTGACAAGAACTGGTATACATTTTATAGCGCGCAACGGGCTACTAGTTGGCCCATCACAAGCAACACTTTGGTTAAATAGCAAAGAAGTATCAGGCACAGAATCTCTTGTTTGCCTGTTTTGTTAGAATATGAGAATGTATCTTTCAATCTCTTGACATCTTTTTATGCCTGTGGTATATTTTTGCTAGCTCCGAAGGAATGTACTGCACTGCCCAGTAGCTCCACAGGTTTCCGCTTCTATCAGGTTGTGTTTGTACAATGCTTTGGTACATTGGCTGGCACCCCTTATAACCATCAAAGCCACCTGTTACTGCAAAATTCAAGCGGAGTCTGTTCAGATGATCCCGCATAAAAAATCCCACCAAACAAACTACCAGTTTCAACCGCAGAAAGGAGATAGGGCGTTTCCCCAATGATCAGCCGCGCCCTTATAAAACGTGAACATAGCTGAGTTAGAAACGAAAACCACAACGGAGTTACGCGACATTGCTCGCGACCTCGAACTTTCTGGATATAGCACCCTCAAGAAACAGGACCTCGTCTTCAAACTTCTTCAAGCTAACACTGAACAGCAAGGAAATATCTTCAGTGCTGGTGTATTAGAGATTGTGGAGGATGGCTTTGGCTTCCTACGCCAGGAGCGCTTTCTGCCAGGGAATATGGATGTCTATGTTTCGCAGTCGCAAATTCGCCGTTTCGGCTTGCGTACAGGCGATATGGTCTCCGGGCAGGTGCGTCCACCGAAGGATAACGAGAAGTACTATGGCTTGCTACGGGTCGAGGCGATAAATGGGGTTGACCCTGAGATTGCGAAGCGGCGTCCCCTCTTTGATAATTTGACGCCTATCTTCCCTCGCGAGATGTTCAACCTGGAGACTGGCCCCACTAATGTTTCGGGACGCCTGGTGAATCTCGTTTCTCCTATTGGGCGTGGACAGCGCGGTCTGATTGTATCCCCTCCTAAGGCTGGTAAGACTCTCCTCCTCAAGTCTATTGCAAATTCTATCACCATGAACTACAGCGATGTGCATTTGATGATTGCGCTAATCGGTGAGCGACCTGAAGAGGTGACCGATATGCGGCGCTCTGTGAAGGCTGAGGTGATTAGCTCCACGTTTGATGAGCCGACTGAGGCGCATACCCGTGTGGCTGAAATGGTGCTGGCGCGTGCGAAGCGCCTGGTTGAGGGTGGACGCGATGTGGTTGTTCTTCTCGATAGCATTACACGCTTGAGCCGCGCATATAACCTGGCCGTCCAGCCAAGTGGACGAACTCTCTCCGGCGGTCTTGATCCCAGCGCCTTACTCCCCCCCAAAAGTTTCTTTGGTGCCGCCCGTAAGATCGAAGAGGGTGGCAGCCTGACAATTATTGCTACAGCCCTGGTGGATACTGGTAGTCGTATGGATGATGTGATCTACGAAGAGTTTAAGGGTACTGGTAACATGGAGCTTATCCTGGATCGGAAACTGGCCGAGCGCCGTGTTTTCCCCGCTGTAGATATTGCACGCTCCAGCACGCGCCGCGAAGAGCTTTTGCTCGACGATAAGACCCTGCGGTCCGTGGTCGTGATGCGTCGTATGTTCTCACAGCTAGCCGATCAGCAGAGCGGCAAAGGCAGCCTGGAGGCGACTGAGGCCCTCTTGCAGCACATGGCGAAGACAACGAATAATACCGAGTTTCTCGCAACGCTCTCTCGTAGCATTATGTAGCGGTCGGCACCCTTACGGAAAGTTACAACATAGGTTTAGGAGAGAGCTTCTCATGGCATCATCTTCTATTGGACAAGAGCAGGTTTTTATTGGACCTGGCCTTAGTCTCTTTAAACGTCTCGTGACAATCCTGGGTGTCGTTGCCGTCACCTCATTGGTGCTCTGGATTGCCGTCTATCAGCATTATACTCATAATGATGCCTCTGTCGTCGGTAGTACAATTGCCGCTATTTTATTTATCGCTGGCTTTGTCTACTATTTGAGTCTGGTAGCGCCTGTTCCTTTCACTATTACTGTGGGATCTCAAACTCTGATCAAGCGCAGTGGTAAGGGTGATGAAATTGAGCTTCACTGGGATGAAGTTGCACGCATAAAAGAAGAGTTTTTCCCCAATGGAAAACGTATTAGCGTTAGCGTATATCGCAGAGTGACCGATCCTGCACAAAAGGCAAAGGCCTGGTCTGTCTATCGTGATGAAGTAACCGATCTAGACGCGCTGGCTGAGGCACTGAAAAGCACTATTCCTGCCACCTGTGCCTGGCAGGGTGAGACCGTACACGAGTAAGCAACCTGGCGGTTACGATGCCTTCCTGAGTCAATCTATATTTTTTACTTCTGCATACTTTTGCGCTTTGCGCAAAAGTATGCAGAAGTAAAAAATATAGATTGACTAAAAATATGCCAGTGCCTCTGTGGCTTTAAAAGTAGCATAAATAGTAGCGCCTTCGTACAATTGCATCCGTTCGGCCGAGGCGGCGGTAATCTCCGCTGTGAGTGGTGCTATTGATGCGGCGGTGTTATTTAAAGCAATGCTTACCCGGACACGGTCGTCTTTATCTCCGGCTATGCCGCCTTGCTGTAATATATGCATAATTGTGCCATAAAATGTGTTACGTGCAGAACTCTCTGGCGCTATCGGGTGCAGGGTGATGCTGCGCGGATCAATAATCACAAATGCCTCTGCCCCAATCGTAGGAGTATGTCCCGCGTCGAAACTCTGGCCCTGTTCTTTAAG
This sequence comes from uncultured Dictyobacter sp., assembly GCA_964247965.1. Classification (GTDB taxonomy): domain Bacteria; phylum Chloroflexota; class Ktedonobacteria; order Ktedonobacterales; family Ktedonobacteraceae; genus Dictyobacter. The sequence continues at coordinate 13,523 of CAXTXB010000079.1, forward strand.
TGTTGCGACCACTTCGATAGGAAGCTCGTGCCCATATTCTGTGTCAACCTGGATGATGCAGGTCGCGCCGGCTTCAAAGCTGAGAATATGACCATGAAAGAAGTTTACTCCCACCAGTTCCGCGATATAGGAAGAGCGTGGATACTCGCGCAGCTCGCGCTGGCCGCCTTGCTGGACGATGCGTCCCTGATCCACAACCAGGATCTGATCACCGAAGAGGAGCGCATCCAGGTATTGATGGGTTACCATAAGTGTTGTGATACTCATTTCTGCCAGTATATGGCGCAGCTCCTGGCGCACCTCACGTCGCGTCTGTACATCCAGGGCCGCGAGAGGCTCATCCAACAGTAGGAGATGGGGTTGCAAGACAAGCGCGCGCGCCAGCGCGCTCCGCTGCTGCTGTCCACCTGAGAGCTGCGCCGGATAGCGCTGATCTAGTCCCGCCAGATTGACCTGCTCCAAAACTTGTTTGACCCTCTTCTCAATGACCGAGCCTGCTACGCGTTGTGCGCGCAGACCAAAGGCGATATTTTCAAATATTGTAAGATGGGGGAAGAGCACATAATCCTGGAACACATAGCCGAAGGGCCGGTCCTGTGGTGGCACCACGATACGCTGCCCACTATCGTAGTAGGTGATGCCGTCAAGCGAGATATGGCCTTGTAGAGGATGGAGCAAGCCAGCCAGCAGACGCAGAACGGTGCTCTTGCCCGCACCGCTTTCGCCTAGCAAAACCGTAGTTTGTCCCCTCTCCGCCTGGAAGGTAACCGCCAGGTGAAAGGTTTTGAGATAGGTGTCCAGCCTAGCATCCAACATATAAACATCTCCTTGCTTCTGGTTTTTACTCCCTGAGCCTTTGCGGCTTCGCCGCTCCTCAGGGATATTCTATTATTTTCTATTATTTTTCATGAGTATACGTC
>CAXTXB010000080.1:0-10667 GCA_964247965.1 uncultured Dictyobacter sp.
GGATAAGGGTAACGGGAACACTATCTTGAAGGAGAGTAGTGTCTAGCCCTAAGATGGCCAAATGGTCGAGCGCATACGAGATTCCGTACAGGCTGTGATATCCATCAATAGGTACCCAGATTTCCTGCCCAGTAAAGTCGAGCATCCCGTAATGTTCAAGATGTACAGAAAGCCCATGATCTTGAGAAAGAGTGTGGAACGAAGGAAAGTTAAAGATGGCAAACGTCATTCCTCCCATATACCAGGATTTTTGGGCTCTGACACACTCAAAAATGAACTCTCCCATTTCCTTCACTACTTTTGGGTCACTCTCGAACCAGGGCCGCAGTCCGGCAAGTGATTGGATGAGAGAACGTTCTAATTCTTTCCGGTGAAGCTCAAGTTGGGCTACTGTTTGAGAGCCTGAGTATACAAAGCTTTCACCAAGAGAGAGTCTTTCTACTAGCATCGTCGTATCCTTTTGATTTGTAACTTCAGCAAGTTGAAGCTTGCTCAAGCAGTGCTAGCTGAAGAGTATCATAGGGAGAACGAATTGTCAAGAAGCTGCTAAAAAGCTGACGCTATCGACATTCAATGAGGAAATAAGAAGGCTGTGAAAACTCAAAAGGTACGTTGTTTCACAATCCGCCTTCCTTACAAAAAAGGGGGAACGAGACGCTTGTCTTGCTTCCTCTTGCTCCCTGTTCATGAAAGAGGAAGCATGATAGAAGAGAGTGGAAAACTATTGTGTTTATCGCGTGAGACGGGAAAGATAGGGGCCATACAGACAATAAAAGAATCGCGAGAGTACATGACCAATTTGTTTGTGAGCATTATTTTGCGTCTTTTCTCTAGAGAGATTCTTGTTTGCTGAGGAAGAAAGCGAGACAATCCTGATGGACCCACTGAGCATCGTCGCCGTTATTACTCTCGTCGGTAAAAGTGCATCTGCATGGCTCGGCCCTATTAGCGAGGCATTTTTGAGTAAGAGCGCCGAACTAGCACTGGAGAAAAGTGCCAATGCTGGTCAGAGTTGGCTCTATCTTGATGAAAAGAGGCAACTTTATCATCTTGAGCTCGCTCTCAAAAATGCCGCTGAGCGAGGCCTCGCGCACTTTCATACTTTTGAGGAACGGGATCGCTATCGTGATATGCTCCAGGTTCTTTGTGACTCAGGTCTTCATGGCCAAAAGCTGCGTAAAGAAGCAAGCCGTCTCTTTATTCTATTTGAGACTCCTAATGTAGAAGCATTGAATGAAACCTATAATCTCTCTCGACGTATTCAAGGTCTCACTCAAGAGAAAAGACATGAAGATGTAGATATGAAGCCGTATCTGGACACCTTCTTTAAAGCGTTAGTCGCAGAACTTTATATAGATCCACTATTTCGCGAGCAGATCAGTGATACTCTCAAGGTCCATGCGATGCTTGCTATTCAGCGGTCTCTTGAAGAAGTCGGACGACACTTTCCAAACTCGATGAGGCATTTTTTACTGATTACAGTGCTCAGCAATTTGAGCACGATGTCAAGGAGTATATCGCCCATGTTGAGCGAACGACTCGATATCTCAAATTAGTTGGGATTGTCCCTAAAGAGAGAAATCATGAGAATGTAGATCCTGAACTAGGGTCTCTGTTTGTACCTGTACGAACCGATGCGATGAAGAATTCCTCCAGAGAAAGATACTGTGAGGACGAAGTTATCGCTTCTTTAGAAGAGACACCTGCTGTTGTTCTGCTTGGAGGACCGGGTTCAGGAAAATCTACTATCACGCGATATCTTGCTTGGAGTTACGCCCAAGCCAACATATCTCCCACTGGTTCTTCTCAATTCCCTGACTGCCTCTTGCCAGGAAATCCCATTCCATTGCGTATTGAACTACGCCGATTTGCTGAAGACCGTCGACAAAGGCCTAGCTATGATTTCTTTTCCTATGCGACTGAGATCTTGTTAGGGCGTAGCGGGCTTATCGTAAATAGACACATGTTTGAGATGTTGCTCGAAAGAAGATTAATGTTGCTTCTGTTTGATGGCCTTGATGAAGTGGCAACCCTGGACGAGCGTCGAAAATTAATAGAAGAGATTGAAGAGATTGCTCAGCGCTATCCGGGCAACCGCATGCTTATCACCTCTCGACCTGTCGGATATGATCTTATCCGTTTTTCCTCACAGTTTTTCTCTCATATCCATATTCAGCTCTTTAACGATGAACAAATTCGCCTATTTTTGACGAACTGGTATGCGCATGTTTTGAGGCTCCCTGTCCTTTCTGCTGAAGATCAGCGGGAGCGAGACGGTTTGTACAGGACCCTACAAGAGAATCCAAGACTTCATACGTTAGCTGAAAACCCATTACTGCTAACTGTTATCACCTCACCCCACCGCTATGAGCGACTGCCGGACAGGAGGATACGTATTTATGATCGCTGTGCCGATTTATTGTTGGAAACCTGGGCGAAACTACGAGGGACAGACGGATATTGGAAAGATATGAAAATGAGCCAGGAAGATCAGTATGCCTGTGTTGCTCATCTCGGATATGTCCTTCACAAGAGATCACAAGATGACCAGCGAACTGGTGCACATACAAATGATGTGTCTGCACGTTTCATGTTACGTGAAATAGAGCACTTTCTGAGAAGTAGAGGGTTGATTATTGAGGCAGCAGATCAGCACAAGGAGGCAAAGCGCTTTCTCGACTTAGTACAGGTGGAGGCTGGTATTATCATCGAGCACGGAAAGGATGAGCATGGCGATGACCTTTATGGCTTCATCCATCGAACCTTTCAGGAGTATTTCGCTGCTGCCGATGTGTATGAGCGTTATCAGCAAGAAGAAGATCCAGCCATTATTCGAGTATTTCTCCGAGAACATCTTCATGATCCTCATTGGCGTGAGGTAGTGTTGCTCTTGCTTGGGAAGCTCAAACGGAAACCGGTGACAGCACTCCTTCATCAGTTGATTGAGGGGGCGCTCAAATGTCGTCTGAGTAGATATACAGACATTCTTCAGCAAGATCTCTTTTTTGTTTGTTCCTGCTTGATTGAGGAAATTACTGTCGAAAGGGATGTTGTTGACGCTGTGATATTCGGCTTGAGCCATCTCATCGGAGCATCTTCATTTCCTGCACAACGAAAAGCAGCACTTGATTGTCTTTATGCATTAACGCAAAAACGGCAATATCGAGAGGTAGCAAGACAAGAGGTAGCAACTCTTATGACACAATATGAGACACTTCCTTTGCCGATAATGCTCTTCGTCGTTCAGACGTTCTGCACCATAGAGGAAGTAGAACGACTACAAAAAGTAAAGCAAGCGATTGAAGTTCTTTCTCTCTTGATTCGGAGAAAAAATCTCTTTGCTGAGCATGTTATACAGATTGCAGAACTTGCAAATACCTGGCGCATTGAGTTCTCGGAGGGCTTGTTTGAGCAAAGAGAACGACAGGCGCTCCAGGACCTGATTGATAGCCCAAGAAGGTTTGAAGAAAGCGATGAGCATTCCTTCAAATTGTTTGAACATTTCTATAATGCTGATATTTCTTTGACTGAAAATGAGGATGCTCTTTCCGATCAGCAGATGGTTGGCGTCCTCTTACGGCGTTTACGGAGGGGTCACTTACCAGCAGAACAAGCAGTCTTGCTTGCTGAAACTGTATATACACAGAGCCTGGGTAGATATGAGCAGCGCTATGCTGCACAACTCCTTCTCCATATAGCGAGTCATCCGCTTCTTCCCCTAGAACGCTTCTTTCGGGTTGCTCAGACTCTTTAGCGCTATAGTTCTCCCAAGTCACATGAGAGACAGGACATCCTGACACTTTTGCTGCATCGTGTACAGCAAAAAAAATACACTGTCACATCCATCTTGCAGGAAGTGAATACGTTCTTTGGACAAGAAGGAAGGTGGATGACAATGGCAATTTACCTGGGACTTTCCAGACGCTCCGACCTTTCGTTACCGCAATCCTTCATTATCTTTCAGGGGCTTTATCGCTATTGTCCCTCAGAGCTTCTTTATAAACAGGTCCTGGGATGCCAGTTGTTTTTGTTGATTGAGCGTTCTCGCTGTGTCTTACACCAAGCGGAACTTGCACTCACCCTCTGCTGCTATAGTAGACAAGGATCAAAAGAAAGGCGACAGGCAGAGGATGTCTTCAAGAAATTGGAGCGCTCTCCAACCTTTTCTCTTGAAGAGAGAATACAACTCATTATATTGCGACAACAGGCTCAAATCTACCAGGAGAATGAACGACAGCAGATTATGCAGATGCTACTCCATGCTCTAGAAAAGACAAGTATCTCATTAAGACAATGCCTTCACATTATCCACGTACTACACAAAATCCAACATTTATAATCCGATGATCTTCAATCTGCCTTTTGCCTTTTTCTAGAACGTGTGCGAAATTCTATGCCTTCCTCAGAAGTCGCATTGGAAATCATTGCTTTTCTGGTTCAGTATCATGCTCCTTACACGGAGAGAGTGCGGTCGGTATGTGACAAGTTATGGCTCATCGTAGAGAGACGGAAGAAACTCACTCCGGGGGAAGTGACGCAGATGATGGCCATGGTGACGCTTTCTCTGGAGTCGCAAATGATAGGCTACGCTGATAGAGCGCGTGCTGTGCGCCTATTAGTAGCTACTGTTGGAGAGGACAAAGCGAGAAAACATCTCGAAGCTCACTGGCATCTATCACTTTCTACTGCTCACATCAGAGCGGAAAATATTCCACATCTTGTCGATCTTATGCAGCAGAAAGCATTGCCAATTTTCATAAGAAACGAAATATATGAGATACTACATAACTTGATTCCTCAATTTGATAAGGTGGCAGTCGAAGGGGCGGTTGTTGAGAGCCTCTAGGAGCAGATATCTCACATCGGTAGTCATCGTTAGTCAAGGTATATTGCCTCATGAGCCATCTAACCTAAGGAAATGTTTCCTTCATCGTTCTGCTCTCCCACTATGTGAACTGAAAGAAGGTCCCGCACTGCTTTGAGCGAATACTGATGATATCTCACCGACAGCGATTGCCAGAACGGGTACGATCTCTCGTGAGGCAATGCGATGTTTGCGAGTTTCTATGATGATCTCTAGCGTGCTAGATCATCTCGTGCCGACGGGAGGCAAGTGCCTGCTTGAGCTGCTGAAAATCGGCTGTTCCGTTTTCAATCATCTCCCGGCAATACTCCACACATTCATTACAAATATGGACCCCTCCTGGCCCGTTCGTGAGGTGAACGACCTGGTCTTGCTGTTTCTGACAAAACGAACAGCAGGAGGAATTCACCGTCGTTGATACAGTGCTCTGCAACGCACGGTTGCCACGTTGCTCTCGGTTCAAGGAAAGCGGAAGATGAATATATTCTGTAGTCGTCTGTGGTTCAGGAACGGATGCATGATCGTTGTCAATTATGTCCACGTAAGTTTGTAATGCCTCACGCACGTTCTGCACCGCCTCTTGACGGGTCTCTCCAATGGCAATGCATCCTGGAATGTCTGGGACCGATGCTATGTAGTGGAATGCTTCTTTGGCGATAAAGACCAAAAAGGTCGCGATGGTGCTCTCATGCCATCCTCCCTCGGGTTGTTTCGGAAGCAGGTCGTCCCTCAGAAGCAGATCCGGCGAAACCACCAGTTGGACACGTAGCGGTGTCCCTGCAATCTCGCTTAAAGTAGTATTGATCTGTTCAAGATATCGTACTTCCAGTTGAGCCTTCGCGAAGGTGGTTGAGACACCCATGACAAACACCTCCTCTTGCCAGGACAGGGCAATTGTTCCTTGGAGACAGGTGGTAAAGGCGGCTGAATGTATGCTTGAGCGTAGTCGTTCAAGTGTCGCGTGCCAGACCTGTTGTTTATGCATCAACTGCTTCATCGTTCCATCCTTAAAGTGAGAGCACCTTTTTCAAACAGACGCTCTTTTTCAAAGAGAGAAACCGCTTCGCTCTTTAGATGCCCGTATCGGCCAGGGCTTGTTCCAGAATATCAATCACACCGAGATGTGGCGCTGATTGGCGAAGATAGGTGAGATCAATGACGTTCGCCTTGTGCTTGATCACCTCGACACTGTCATTCCATTGCCGCGTTGACGTTCCTCCTCCCATCTTCCACCAACTCAATGTATTCAAAATGATATCTTCAGGAGTGGCAAAATAGAAAGGACGCGTTCCTGGTTCAATCACTTCTTCTCGTGCTCGGCTGAGTTCATGTTGAGCAAATGCGCTGGTTTTCAACACAAAGACATCGACCTTGACACCGGTATCATTGTGAAGGAGATGAAATGATGAGTGCTGTCGAATGGCATCTTTGATCATGTCACCATCGATTAGTAATCATTTTCCAGGAGCTTGACGAGTGTTTGTATGTGCTGGCGTTGGATTGCTGCGACGATGTCAACATCCTGTGTTGCTCGTCGTTTGCCATGGACAGAACTGGCAACTGATCCACCAATAGAGTAAGGAATGCCGAATCGCTCGAAGACATCGACAAGTGGTGTAATGGCCTGAATAATCTCCGGGGTATTCATCGGTGAAGCCGCCGACATGCTCTTTCCTTTCTCTGGGATCATCTCTTTTCAGGAAGCGTGCTCTGAAGGAGAGATGTCCCCTCTTGAAGAGATGAAGATGGCTTGTTATCGCGAAGTCCGGCATCAATGAGTGCTTGCGAGAAGAGTTCTTCGATGTCCATTTCTTTTGCTTGCTGATCAAGGTATGCAAGATCTATCGTTGGTGCCTGGACCTTAAGAATGCCAAGGATATCGTTCCATCGATCATCTGCATGGTTTCCCATGGTCTGGTACTGGACCAGATTGAGTAACGTCACATCTTCGGCCGATGCGATCAAGAGCGGTGCTCTTCCTTCAATGAGCACCTGTGCTTGCCTTCGTTTCATCAGCCTTTTTTCAAAGCCCGTGGAGGGAAGGCAAATATCAATCTTCACCAGTCGAGAGACATGCAGCACGCTGAAGGATGTATGGTGCTGCAGTGCGACTGTGATAGCACGTGGATCGAAGACATAAGTGCGAGCAAGCTGTTCAAGGAGGAAAGGAACATGATCGCTACGGAAATCAGCGACGATATCGACATCTTGTGCTGATCGAGGGAATCCATACACCGAACCTGCAACAGACCGATGAGGAGGGCAGGAACGCCAAGATGTTCAGCACTATCGAGCATGGGAAGCAAGGCCTCTTGTATGTCTGGTGTTTGAAGTGTCCACTCCGGTTGCTTTTCAATGACATTTGAGAAGAGGTGTGCAAGGCGATCTCCATACTCGCGAGCAACGAAGGCGGTAGCCCGATCACATGTCTGCATATCATCGGAAGAACTATCTGTCACGTGGAAATTGGCAGAGGTGATCGATTGTGTCCAACTGCGCACGGAGGTGAACTTTTTGGCGGCAGAAAATGCGCGGATGCGTGCAATCTGTATCCGCTCAAATTCTGGCGAGGTATCAATGGATTGTGTTCTCATACCATCTGCTCCAAACTATGCCTCTCCACAAAGGATACCGAACCTTGGGGAGAGTGTCAAGCACCATTTTTTCGATGTTTCGATGAACAAGAAAGGTGTTCTTCCTCCCCGCCCTTTCGTCTCGAAAATCCAATGCGCATTCCTTCATGGAAAATCTTACCCATGGGTAAGATTTTCGTCCTCCTTCTCTCATCATCTGTTGAAGCCTGCTGCACGTTTTCCGTACGCTTCACACTCATGGCGGATGCCATCGGAGTGCATCCATTTTTTGCATACGTGGGTACGATATCTCTGAAGGAAGTGGAAAGGGAGGATGCTTGGATGCGGTCGATGCTTGCTCAAGAATGGTTTCGAGATTTTCTGTGTTCTCTGCACCGTATTGGATCACGAGAAATCAGCTCTCCGTCGATTTCTCGTGAAAAAGCTCATCAACAGAAGGTCTGAAAAACATTCATCTGCTCCGGCAGCGATTTCTTGATGGAAGCTAATAGCTCTGCAATACCTGATTCACTAAAATCGATCGAGAGCCAATTTCTTGTGAAGCAAGTGGATAGAGATGATGGTTGCTTCATCAGGGGATGTCCCCACAAACCCATTGCTCGTTGATTGTAGCTGCTGGAGGAGGAGGTGCTCTTTGTCAGCAAGAGGAGATATTCTTATAGTCATAGAGCTCGTAGGGAGACCCAGCCGGAGCGAGGCACAGGGTCATCTGAAGACCTTCTGAAAGAGCATGTGCTATGACCCCATTCGCTCCTCCTTTATCGCAAGGAAAATATGCTTGTGGCGATACCTTGGTTGATATCTGTTCGTGATCCGTTTTGTTTCATGAGTATACTGTAAATGAGAGGGAAGATAGGACAAATAGGTGATGTTGTGAGAGAGGAACTTTGGGGCAGGATGTTTCTCTTGCATGTTCGAAGGAGATCAGGTATAGTTGCACTATCGTGATAGCGCAATACTGCCTTTGGGGTTTTGCGACATATATTGCACATGAAAAAAGAAATTCTTACGAAATATATTGTCAAAGAGGATTTGAATCTCTTGGGAAAAGATGTGTTTGAGAAGAAAAGCTCAAGCATAAGGGAATTCATCTTGTGACATATTTCGTCTGGTTTTTCAAAAAGCTCAAGCATAGGAGAGGGAAGAGGCAAGCAATCGTTGAAACATCCTATGTTTTTTGAGCGTATGCTTTCATCGAAATGTGTCGATTGGCTTGAGAGGCCGATCGAGATCATAGAAGCGGTCATAAAGGGAGTTCCTGCCTTCCAAGCAGGCTGTCGCCGGTTCGAGCCCGGTCTCCCGCTTTTTTCTTGTTTATCGTCCCCTTGCAGGCCGATCAGAGGCCGCTTCTCATGAAGCGCCTGGTATCGGGTCAGCAAGGGGACGCGTATGTTTTGGGCGCTATGCTGTTCAACGACATCCTGCCATGCGGTATTGTCAACTAAGGCCGCCAAGAGATTTTTTCGTCCACTCCTCAAAGGGCTGCACTCCGTTCCTGGGGTGATGATTCCCGATACACGCAGGAGTTCTGGTGCAGCCAAAGGTGAGATCCTCCCTGGCGTGGAGCATCGACAACACCAAGGATTGAACACCCGTGCGCAACACTCGCACCAACCCATAGGGCTGCGCGAGAGAGAAGAAAATGCGCAGATGCACATCAGCAAAACAGACACACCGCTTTCTTTCTGCCTTTGGTCCAATCTCCGGCCATTTGCAACCGCGAAGGCACTGCATGAGTGCTCAAGATTGCCAGGTCACTGTACCGAACCGATTCCAGATTTGGAATGAGGTGAGCGGAGTGAAACTGGTCAGCTAGCTCCATACGCTCCCAAGCTTCTCGTCGCTCTGCAACGTCTCTTTTCTTTAGAACTCAGCAATTATCTCCATTCCTACGAACAAGTTGACAATACCCACTATTCAGAAAGAGCTATACCCCTCACTCACAGGAATGGCTCCAAAGAGTCATGACCTCTTTGCATGAAAAGCACATACTATGCACAACACTTCTATGACCAGAAGCCCTTTTAATGCGGACAAGTAATGCTTTTTTGGGGTCTGACACCCCTCGTACACTCAAGTTATACTCCTGTATGAAGAAGTTAGAGACAAGCACGTCTAGCCTTTTTCTCACAAAGTATTAGCTATTCTTTTAGAAGGAGAAAAATCTATGCAACACATTCGACTGTTCCTTTCCTCGGTCGCTCTTCTGGTCGCACTCGTTGGGACATTGACCTTTACCACCTCGAGTACAGCCTTTGCCAGTAGTAAGCAACAGAGTCAGAACTACATGCATGGGACGAAGACCCATGCGGCAAGCGGTGGTCCTGCTACACATGCAGCCCAACCGCGTCGCGCAAATGTCACCTGTTCGGGGAATGGATGTAATGGAAAAAATCCTGCCACGACGGGCTGTGATGTAGGTGCGAAGACAATTCAAACAGCCGTCTTTACCAATTCGTACGTGGAACTGCGCTATTCGCCCACCTGTGGAACCAATTGGGCACGTACCCTTAGCAGAGTTGGTCCTGTCAATCTTGTTGCTAGAACACAACGTCGTATCGATGGATTAACTTATACCTTCTCTAGTCGCAACTCCACCTCTACCTTCTCCGCTATGGTCTATGCTCCAACCACACCAGCGCGGGCATGCGGAGGCGTGAATGGTATTAGTGGTTGTACAGCTTACGTTTAGAGCGACCAAGAAGAGCAGAGGATTGCATTCCTCTGCTCTTCTTAGTATTGTTTCATATCTTATATGACAGAGAGGGACAAGAATGGCAACACAGGAACTCACCATCGACCAAAGAAAAGATTCCTTGAGCAGGTTTGACACTTTAGCTGATGGAATTATAGGAACAGCAACAGCATTAGGGGGCTTCAACACCCTCGGACTCTACGCAGGACAAATTAAAGCCGTATCTTTGCTTGTTGCTACTCTCTCCACCTTGCCGATCCTTACTTTTGGAATTGCACTTGTCTTAGCATTACTTATAAAATATCCTCAATGGGACATGACTCCTCAGATCTATAACACGGTATACACACGAAAAAGAACACAGTATACACGCGCCCTTGCCTTTCTAATTGCGGGAATTATCTTGCTCTTCCTTGCAGCTCTTGTCTACGTGGCACGAGCCATTCATTCCTTGTTCTAGGAATACATTGGTAAAAAAAGGTCTTGCACCTTTGGAGGAAAAAAAAAAATTAAA
>CAXTXB010000080.1:10677-14429 GCA_964247965.1 uncultured Dictyobacter sp.
AAAATTTGTTTCTCTTTTTGTACAATTTTTCTTCTTTAAACAATTTTTGCACAATTGGTCCAAGACCTTTGATGCACTCAAAGCTATACTGTCCCTTGTTACCGACATGAGGCGCTTCTTAAAAAAGGAAACGTCGAAGTGTCTAGCAATGAGTACGAGAATGCTCTTCCACGTCACGAGATGTGAGAGCGGAAGTAGAAGTGCATGGTTCGCATCGTGAACCGAAAACCCATTTCACAAGAGCAAAGGAGACAGTAGACACATCATAGCGAGTGCATCCTTTAGTTCGCCTACAAGGAGATTCTATCATTGTAGGCAACTTCAGCAATCATGGCAAAAGAAAGGCTCCATTTTTATGTCGCAGATAACTCAACAACACGGATCGTACGAGAATGCTCGTATGAGCAAGATTGATCCACGTATTCTCCTACTTGCGCTAGGCATGTTCGCAGTAGGCACCGATACGTATGTCGTTACTGGAATCTTGTCCACTGTCGCTCATGCAATGGGGGTGTCAGTGAGCGTTGCTGGACAATTAGTTACCGCCTTTTCGCTGACGTATGGACTGGATGCGCCGATACTCGCTGCACTCACCGGTCGTTGGGCACCACATCGTGTGTTGATCGCCTCTCTCGTTCTTTTCTGTCTCTCAAATGTGGGATCGGCTCTCGCCCCGACGTTCCCGCTCTTGATGCTGACCCGCATTTTGACGGGCTGTTGTGCCGCAGTCTATGCACCACTCACGTACTCTACAGGAGTTGCACTCGCTCCTCCAGAGAAGCGTGGGCGTGCTCTCGCTCTCGTTGTCATTGGTCAGACGGTTGCAACAGTACTTGGCGCACCACTAGGCACATGGATCGGTGAACGCTTTGGTTGGCATTTCTCCTTTGCCATGGTTGCAGTCCTGGCTGGAATAGCCTTTCTCGCCTTACTGCTCAGTGGTTTGCCAAGCATTTCCACACCGCCAGTTATGTCGTTGCGACAACGTCTTACTCCTGTCACGCAACCTCGTCTAATAATAGCTTTGCTTCCCGCCTTCTTCGTGAATATTGCTGTCTTCAACGTCTACACCTATATTAGTCCGCTCTTGCAACACAACTTACCTCTTGTGGACATTAGTGGTCTCCTGGTTGCATTTGGCTTGGGGATAGTGGTCGGTAATTGGTCAGGGGGCGTAATAGCGGATCGAGTGGGGCCACTGCGTCCAATGGTTATTGGACTCGTACTGTTCTTGATCATACAAATTATCATGCCATTGACAACGGTAACTTGGCTAGGAGCATTAATCACACTTTTTGTCTATAGTCTAGTAGCAGCTTTGGCTTTTATTCCACAACAGCATCGCCTCTTGAGTCTAGCTCCCGAACATGCGAACGTTATGCTGGCACTCAATAACTCGACACTCTTCCTGGGTATAGCTGGCGGAGCCGCTCTAGGTGGCCTGGCTCTGCGTTTTGTGGCAGTGACGCAATTAGGCTGGATTAGCGTAGGCCCTGTCCTATTAGCAATGCTGTTTCTCGCAATAAGTATACGAATGAGCAGAGACGTAGTACAGATACAGGAGCATGAGCAACCGGAGAAGCAATCGGTGATGTCGCCAAAGTAAAAATGAGATGGGCATTTCATATCGCCATCCGGCAATGAGTGCTCATGAAGCTTTGGTTCGCTCAGATCCGTCTTAGAAGAGGAATACAAGCAACATAAAACCACCCCGAGCTTTCGGGGTGGTTTCATACTAATCATGTTTAGGAAAAAAATCGAGGTCAACTACATGTTGTTACATCCACCCTCAGGAGTTGCTGATGGTGAAGTTATCTGATTGGGGATAGACATCATGACAATGCCAGTTCCAGGAACGGTATGAGCTTGGTCAAGTGTCCCTGACCACTGGAAGGTATAGGTGGCCGTCGTCTGTCCAGCCGCTACAGGCAAAGAGACATTTGCACTACTCGAACGCCCGTTGTCTGTGGTGTACTGGAACACGAGTGTGCCACCAGGACTTCCCGCCGCGATGTGAAAGGTCGCCGTATACTGCGCAGTGAATTGAGTTCCACAGCGATGTCCTGTGACCTCAGGACCGACGATAAGGTCGATGCCTGTGACCCGAAATGCGGAGGTCGCCGAGGTCGAGCGGCAAGAGCCTTGAGGTGCAACTATAGTGGATGTGTAGGTGTTAGGAGAGGTGACCTGTACGCCACCACGTCCAGGAAACACATTGTCAGAACTCACCCTTCCAGACTGGCTGAAGATGTAGGTCGCACTGGTCTGCTGAGGACGAATAGTTAGGCTGGCAGGTTGACTAGAGTGACCGTTGTCCGTCGTTGTTCCAAATGTTACCGTACCTCCGGTATTATTTGCTGGGAAATGAAAGACCGCGTTATAGCTCTCGGTGACGTTTGTTCCACAGGTAATATTGCTGATGTTGGGAACGCTCAGCGAGATATCTACTCCGGTGACTTTAAGTGGCACTGTTGAAGCACTATTGCCTGTATTTGATGCTGCTGCGGTTGCTGTGGCAGAACTGGTTGTCGCTGATGGTGATGCGGTTGGTGAGGTAGTGCTGCTCTGTGAGCCGCAGGCTGCAAGAAGACTTGCCATGATTAAAGCAAGAAATGCAGTAAACAACGAAAATTGCACACGTTTTAACATAGATGTTCTCCTGATAGTGATATCTATACGCTTTCATTTCTGTATCTAGGGTGAGAGAAATGCGAGCAAGGTAAAAAAGATTGTACATGTCCTAAAAGGTTTAAAAAGAAAAAGAGCTTCGCATAAGTAGAATTTCCGTTCTTGAAACAACTTCCTTTCTAAGTGAGTAAACATGTTCCTCATTCCAGACAAGTCACAGAATATCATCAGTTCTACTCAAGGACATGCCCCTTTGGAGTCATTTTCTCCGAGAGGATGATGCTTATTTCGGACTATTCCATTACAATGGCTCTTATGCAACGCTGACGATACATACATGAGTACAAGCTGAATGGTATTGTCAACTTGTTCGTAGGAATGGAGATAATTGCTGAGTTCTAAAGAAAAGAGACGTTGCAGAGCGACGAGAAGCTTGGGAGCGTATGGAGCTAGCTGACCAGTTTCACTCCGCTCACCTCATTCCAAATCTGGAATCGGTTCGGTACAGTGACCTGGCAATCTTGAGCACTCATGCAGTGCCTTCGCGGTTGCAAATGGCCGGAGATTGGACCAAAGGCAGAAAGAAAGCGGTGTGTCTGTTTTGCTGATGTGCATCTGCGCATTTTCTTCTCTCTCGCGCAGCCCTATGGGTTGGTGCGAGTGTTGCGCACGGGTGTTCAATCCTTGGTGTTGTCGATGCTCCACGCCAGGGAGGATCTCACCTTTGGCTGCACCAGAACTCCTGCGTGTATCGGGAATCATCACCCCAGGAACGGAGTGCAGCCCTTTGAGGAGTGGACGAAAAAATCTCTTGGCGGCCTTTGTGTTGCGTCAGCTCTGCACCAGGATATCAAGCACGGTGCCATGCTGATCCACCGCACGCCACAGAGAGTGCTGCTTCCCATTGATCTTGAGAAAAACCTCGTCCAGATGCCCTGTGTCACCACAACGAGGGCGACGACGACGCAGCTCATTGGTGTCGGTCTGCCCGGATGTGAGGCACCACTGACGGACCGTTTCAGAGGTGACGAGGATTCCACGTGGTGCCAGAAGCTCTTCGACGTCACGAAAACTGAGTGAACAACGAAAAGACAGCCAGACAGCATGGCTGATGATTGCAGGCG
>CAXTXB010000081.1:0-7588 GCA_964247965.1 uncultured Dictyobacter sp.
CCCTTAAAGTACGCCCTGCTACTATAATGAAATATGGACACGTGGCAGGAGTCGAAAAGCCCATTTCGCGCCTCGTGATGGGAGTCGATAATCAAAAAACCTGGCCGCACGCCGCCGCTATGTTCGATGATTTCTTTGAGCAGGGTGGCAATTGCTTTGATAGTGCGTATATCTATGGCGGTGGCCTGTGTGAGAAATTGCTCGGCCAATGGGTAAAGAATCGCGGCGTGCGTGAGCAGATTGTGCTCCTCGACAAAGGTGCCCATACGCCGCATTGCGATCCCGAATCAATCAACAAGCAATTGCCGGAAAGCCTGGACCGCCTGCAAACCGATTACGTCGATATCTATATGCTGCATCGTGACAATCCCGCAATTCCTGTCGGCGAGTTTATAAGTACGCTCAACGAGCATAAGAACGCCGGGCGCATTCGAGCCTTCGGAGGCTCAAACTGGTCCATTGAACGCATGCAGGAGGCCAACGCATGGGCGGAGGCGCATAACATGACTGGCTTTACTGCCATCAGTAATAATTTCAGTCTTGCTCGCATGGTTGATCCGGTGTGGGCAGGCTGTATCTCGGCTTCAGATGCCAGATCTCGTGCCTGGCTGCAAGAGACACAGATGCCGATCATGCCGTGGTCCAGTCAGGCGCGCGGCTTCTTCACCGGTCGCGCCCGCCCCGATGATCTCTCGGATGCTGAGCTGGTACGCTGCTGGTATAGCGAAGATAACTTCCAGCGACTGGAGCGCGTCAACCAGCTGGCTAAAGATCGGAATGTCTTGCCCATTAACATCGCGCTTGCCTATGTGTTGAACCAGCCGTTCCCCACCTTCCCGCTTATTGGACCGCGTCAGCTCTCAGAGACGCGTACATCACTGCCCGCGCTTTCTATTGAATTGACGCCAGAAGAGCTACGCTGGCTTAACCTGGAAGACTAACCGATTGTATTCATGAAGCAAGAGGTATGAGCGTAGTCACCGCTCATACCCTCCTTTTTCGAATATCTTGCATTTGCTTTCCATACTACACCTCGTTCATTCTATTTCAACAAAAAATTGTAAGTGGATTAGCACATTTTGCTAGAGACGTGGTTGACGTTCTTGTGGCATACTAGATGATATCAAGAATTGGCAAAGGAGAAAACATTGTATGGTACGCCCCGTTGATTTAAGCAATCTACGCGTCCTCGACCTCTCTCAAGACTGGGATTATCAGACCCCAGGCTTTGCAACATATGAAGGCCCTACTATCAAGTGGATCAAACGCGTTGCGTTCGACAAAGTAGGAGGTCAGCATATCGCCTCAACGCTACACGTCGGCACGCACCTCGACGCACCGCTCCACTTCATCACCAACGGTCAGGATATTGGCAGCATCCCCGTCAATAAGCTCTTCGGGCCAGCCGTGATCGTTGATCTCGAAAAGATGAATATTGGCGACTACGGTATTTACACGCCTCAACATTTCGAAGATTGGGAGCGCCGCACAGGCATTCATATCGAGCGCGGCGACATCCTCTTCGTGAATACCGGCTACCATAAATATTATCCAAGCAACTGGTCCGGCGAGAGCCAGCCTGACGAGACGCGTTATTTTGTCAAACATCCAGGTCCGACACGCGAGTTCGCCGATTGGGTGCTGGATCGTGGCGTCTCCTGGCTGGGTGTGGACGCCGGTTCAATGGATCATCCGATGAATACCGTCATTCGCACCATACGTCCCGACCTGGCTCTAGAAGCCGAGGCAGCACTAGGCCGCTCGCTGAACGATATTTTCCCAACCAAAGATCTCCAGGTAATGCACTATCATCTCTTTCCACACCTCGTCTTCCATGCCGAGAACGTCGGTGGAGAGATTGACAAGCTGCTTGACCAACGCGTGTGGATCGGCTGCTACCCCTGGCGCTTCAAGGGCGGCGAGGCCGCGTTCTGTCGCATCGTAGCGTACGTCGAAGAATAGGAGCTAAATTAGAACATAGGGGAACAAGAGCATGAAGCCGCCGCGCTTTGTCTATCATGATCCGGTAACACGTGACGAAGTACTGACCTTGCTAGAAAACTACGGAGACGAGGCCAAGCTACTCGCCGGTGGTCAGAGCCTGGTCCCGCTATTGAACATGCGCCTGGCCCAGCCTGCACGATTGGTCGACATCAATCGTTTGCCCGACCTCTCTTACATTCGCGAGGTGGATGGCGGATTAGCTATTGGTGCGCTGACCCGCCAGCGTGACGTAGAGCGTTCATCCCTCGTGCGAGAACGTTGCCCGCTGCTAGCCAGGGCAATATCCTGGATCGGACATGCGCCAATTCGCTCACGTGGCACCATCGGTGGCTCACTGACTCATGCCGATCCTGCCGCCGAACTTCCCGCCGTGTTGCAGGCTCTCTGCGGTTTTATGCGTGTAGAATCGCTAACAGCCAGCCGGAAAATTCCGGCTGAAGAGTTCTTCATCAGCCAGCTACAGACCTCAATTACAAGCCAGGAACTGGTCACAGAAGCCTGGTTTCCCGTTGCCCCAGCACATTCTGGCAGCGCATTTGTCGAAGTCAGCCGGCGGCACGGTGATTATGCCCTGGTAGGCGTCGCGGCACAGCTTACTCTGCACGAGAACGGCACGATCCTGGCGGCACATCTGGCGCTTATGGGAGTTGCTGAGACACCTGCGCGCCTATATGAGGCGGAGGCTGCGTTGGTGGGTGAGCGACCGGGAGAGAAAATCTTCGCTGCAGCGGCTGAGCTGAGTATCGCCAATCTTGAACCTGAGGCGGATCTGCATGCTTCCGGAGAATATCGTCGCTCTGTAGCCGGTGTGCTGGTCAACCGCGCCTTATCTATGGCCGTAGAGCAGGCAAACCAGCGAGGTGAAGCATGAGTGAAGATAGTTTGCCGCGACAAGAAAAGCGTAGAATACAGGTAAGTGTCAATGGTACTCTGCACATGGCCGAGGTTGAGACGCGCTGGCTATTGAGCGACTTCTTACGCCATACTCTGCATCTGACGGGGACACACGTCGGCTGTGAACATGGAGTGTGTGGTGCCTGTACCGTTCTTTTTAATGGTGATCCAATTCGCTCGTGCCTGATGCTTGCTGTACAGGCTGATGGGGGCGAACTGCTTACCGTCGAGGGCCTGGCTGCTCCCGATGGCACATTACATCCACTTCAACAGGCCTTTCGCCAGTATCATGGCCTTCAGTGTGGTTTCTGCACACCTGGGTTTCTGCTGGCATCCTACGCTCTCTTGCAGGATAATCCTGATCCAGACCTCAGCGATGACGAGATCCGCGAGGTCCTCTCTGGCAACCTCTGCCGCTGCACCGGCTATCAGGGAATAGTCGCCGCCGTACGCCACGTTTTGGCACAGTCTGGCTCCTCAGCTAGAAAGGAGAGCGCATGACAACGCAGATCTTCGGCTCGCCCATCCCCCGCCAGGAGGATCAGCGCTTTCTGACCGGCAACGGTAGATACGTTGACGATATAGACCTGCCCGATATGCTCCACGCCGCAATTCTACGCAGTCCTTA
Organism: uncultured Dictyobacter sp.; assembly: GCA_964247965.1. Classification (GTDB taxonomy): domain Bacteria; phylum Chloroflexota; class Ktedonobacteria; order Ktedonobacterales; family Ktedonobacteraceae; genus Dictyobacter. The sequence goes on from CAXTXB010000081.1 coordinate 3,527, forward strand.
CGCCCATGCACGCATTAACTCCATCGATGTCAGCAGCGCAACCGCACTCGATGGAGTCGTGGCGGTGCTTACCTACAAAGATCTTGGTATAGCCTCCAAGCCTCTGCCCCTGCTCATCCCTCATCCCGCACTGACCCACCCGCGTACGCAGTACGCACTGGCCAAAGACGTGGTGTGCTACGTCGGCGAAGCTGTGGCAATGGTCGTTGCCAGCGATCGCTACACTGCTGAAGATGCCCTGGCCCTCATCGATGTCGATTATGAGCCACTGCCAGTCGTCAGCCCCGCCAATCTAGAGGAGGCTATCGCACCGGGTGCGCCACTTGTACATCCCGATGTACCTGAGAACATCGCCGCGCATCTCGTTCAGCAAGTAGGTGATATAGATGCTGCCTTTAGGGAGGCTGCACATGTATTTCAAAGGCACGTACGGCTTGACCGCAGCTCCAGCCAGCCCCTGGAAACGCGCGGTGTGGTGGCCCGTTTTGACGCGTTTGAGCAGGCCCTAACGGTTTGGGATAGCACGCAAGGGCCGATCTCGATTCGCAATGGGCTGGCGGTCCTCTTTGGCCTTCCGACCGATAAAGTGCGGGTGACTCCGCCCGATGTTGGAGGAGGCTTCGGTGTCAAGATTATGCTCTTCTATTCTGAAGAGGTGCTTGTGCCGCTGATGGCGATGCGCCTGGGCCGTCCCGTGAAGTGGATCGAGGATCGTATAGAGCATATGATAGGCTCTAACCATGAGCGAACTCAGGTCCATGATATCTCGATAGCGCTCAATGCCAATGGGCGCATTCTAGGCATACGTGATATATTTTTGCACGATACGGGCGCGTACAGCCCCTATGGCATCATCGTGCCAGTCATTACCGCTTGCCAGCTTCCGGGACCCTATAAGCTGCCCACCTATTTCTCAGATGCCACGGTTGTCTATACTAATCGTACTCCGGTCAGTCCCTATCGCGGTGCCGGTCGGCCACAGGGCGTTTTCGCGATGGAACGCATCCTCGACTACGCCGCCGATCAGTTAGGGATGGACAGGGCAGAGATCCGCCGCCGCAATTTCGTTCAGCCCGAAGATTTCCCCTATGACGTTGGCCTAGTCTTCCAGGATGGCCTGCCTACGATCTATGATAGCGGCAACTATCCGGCCGGGCTAGAGCAGGCGCTGGAGATGATCGGCTATGCTGATTTTCGCGAGCGGCAGCGCGTGGCGCGGGATAAAGGTCGCTTTCTGGGCGTCGGCATTGGATGTTACGTGGAAGGAACCGGCATTGGACCGTACGAGGGCGCGCACATCTCTATCGATAATCTCGGCGAAGTACACGTGGCCACCGGGGTCTCCACGCAGGGCCAGGGACACGAGACCTCTTTTGCCCAGATTGTGGCAGAAGCGCTGAGTGTGCCGGTAGAGAAGGTACATATCAAAACTGGCGATACACATCGCTTTCAATGGGGAACCGGCACGTATGCCAGCCGCGCGCTGGTCGTGGCGGGCAATGCCATCGGTCTGGCAGCAGTAGCCGTCAAAGAGAAAGCGTTGAAAGTGGCATCCTTTGTGCTCGAAGCTGCTCCGGAGGACCTGGAACTGGTGGATGGTCACGTGCGCGTCAAGGGTTTCTCTGCACGCAGCATCTCACTGGCCGCCCTCTCGATCGCCTCGAACCCCATTCGCTATTCCTATGGCGCTCAGGCCGCAGATCTGCCCTCCGTACTGCCAACGCGTCCGGGACCACCCCTGCCACCAGGAGAGGAGCCAGGACTGGAGGCCATTCGCTACTTCAGCCCCCAGCACGCCACATTTGCCAGTGGGGTACACACCGCCATCATCGAAGTTGACATTTCTACCGGCATCATCAAGATCCTTAAATACGCCGTGATGCACGACTGCGGCAAGCTAGTCAATCCGCTGATCGTTGAGGGTCAGATCTATGGTGGCGTGGCGCAGGGCATTGGCGGCTCATTCTACGAGCGCATGGACTACGACGACAATGGCCAGTTGCTCAACGCCAACTACATGGACTTTCTCATGCCCTACGCCACTGAAATCCCACATATTGAGGTTGACCACATCGAGACTCCCTCGCCGATCAATCCGCTCGGCGTCAAAGGTGCAGGCGAGGCCGGCTGCATTCCCGTTCCCGCCCTGATGGCTGCAGCCCTCGAAGATGCCCTGTCCCCCTTTGGTATCTCAGTAGATCGTATGCCCTTAACCCCGGATGACATTCGCAAGCTAACCCTTAATACAAATTAGTAGTGCTTTGACTCACATCATGTGACCGGCTCCCTGAGCGTAGCGACAATCCCTTGCGGTTGTCGTGGTAGACGAGCAGTGAGGCCAGCCACCACGACAACCGCAAGGGTGTGTCGCTACGCGCAGGGAGCCGGTCACCCTTACCGTCAAAAGAGCAGTGCCACAGCAGTAGCATACTGGTAGAATACATTTCTTGCCAGCATACTACCGCTTCTCTCTAATTTCCTATCTAAAACTCTAAATAAAAAGAAAGGAGGCGGCTTACAAACCCTCAGCCCTAAAAGTAGGTAAACACACATCATGAGTATGTTACATTATCAACTGAGGAGAAAAAATTATGGCAATCGTTGAAAAACCGCGCTACTTCCCCGGTTGGACCGAGAAAACTGGAGGCGTCATCGCACCAGACGAGCGACTTCCCTGGGGACAATCAATCCTGATAGGCCTGCAACACGTGCTTGCAATGTTTGGGTCCACCGTCTTAGGACCCATATTGATGGGATTTAATCCAAATACCGCCATCTTCTTTTCCGGCATTGGCACGCTTATCTTCTTCCTCATTACAGGAGGGAACGTACCCAGCTATCTGGGATCAAGCTTCTCCTTCATCGCCGTCGTCGTTGCCGCCACAGCCTTCAGCGGCAAAGGATCGAATGCCCACATTGATGTTGCATTGGGTGGTATTATCGCCTGCGGGATCGTCTACGCCATTATCGCTATTATCGTCATGTTCGCCGGCTATCGCTGGATTGAAAGACTGATGCCAGCAGCCGTGACCGGTGTCATTGTTGCTGTCATCGGCCTCAACCTGGCTCCAGTAGCAGTCTCAGATGCCAGCAAAACGCCGTTCGATACTGTGATGGCTCTGTTCACCCTGCTTGTTCTTGCCCTGGTTGCCATCTACACGCCCGGACCGCTGCGCCGCCTGCCCATTCTCATCGGCGGCGTCGTTGGCTATCTCGCCTACCTGCTCTTCGCCAATGGCTTCGGCCTCGGTCCCGCCATCGACCTCTCACCCGTTGGGAATGCACCGTGGATCGGCCTCCCCAGCTTCACTGCACCCAGCTTCCACGCAAACGCAATGGTGCTCATAGCCCCAGTAGCCATCATCCTCGTCGCGGAAAACCTGGGACACATCAAAGCCGTGAGCGCCATGACCGGGCGCAACCTGGACCCCTATCTCGGTCGCGCCTTCCTCGGTGACGCCATTGCCACCATCGTCTCAGGCTTCGGCGGCGGACCCGGCGTCACCACCTACGCAGAAAATATTGGAACTATGGCAGTCACACGCATCTACTCTACCGTAGTCTTTGTAATCGCCGCCATCGTCGCGCTCCTACTCGGCTTCTGCCCCAAGTTCGGCGCATTGATCGGCACCATTCCAACCGGCGTCATCGGTGGACTCGCCTTCGCCCTCTTCGGCCTCATCGCCGCCACCGGTGGCCGCATCTGGGTCCAAAACAGAGTAGATTTCACCCGCAGCCGCAACCTGATCACCGTAGCCGTCGCCTTAACCATGGGAGCCGGCAACTTCACCATCAACATCGGCAACTTCGCCCTCGGCGGCATCGGCACCGCCACCTTCAGCGCCATCATCCTCTACCAACTACTCCGCGAACGCACATCCGAGGAGGATGCCCTAGCCGTAGCCGACAGCGCCGTAGACCCCACCGATCAAATAGGCCCTGCACCTAGCCTGGAGGCATAGGCCCCTTATGAATAGAAATGACTCATCCCAAATATTATAAACGTTGGAAAAAAATTTTTTTATAAAAATTTATTATGGGGAGTCGGGAAAAAATAGCGTG
>CAXTXB010000081.1:7598-11342 GCA_964247965.1 uncultured Dictyobacter sp.
AACGGTATCAAATTTGGGATGAGTCATTTTTTAACTCGTATACTGTTTAACCTTACTAAGTAAATCGTTCATCTCAAAAGGCTTCGCAAGAAAATCATCTGCTCCACAGCCTTTTGCCAATTTTTGCGTATCTTTATTGGCAGAACATAGAATAACAGGAATATGTTTCGTTTGATCCTGGCTTTTCAAATGTTGACAAATCTCTGTTCCATTCATGCCAGACATCCAAATATCGAGTAAGAGTAAGTCTGGCAGCTCTTCTTTCATATCTTGCACTGTCTTGCCGTTTACGGTTGTCTCTACTTTATATCCTGCATCTTCCAAAATGATTTGCATCGCTTCTAAAATACCTATATCATCTTCTGCAATCATGATTTTTTTACACATATTTTATACCATTTCGTGTGAATATATTTTCTGTTGTATTGTCTCTCGTTTCTAAACAGGTAAACTGAAATAAAAGGTTGATCCTTTGCCCGGTTCACTCTCTACCCAAATTTTCCCATTTTGTCGTTTTATAATCTCTGCCGAGATATATAATCCGAGACCAATACCTGGTATAGTATCGTTACCACTGACTCGATAAAACCGCTCAAAAACCTGTTGTTGCCTTTCTTTTAGTATGCCAACTCCAAAATCTTGTACGCAAAGGGTAACGTTTTCTTCATCCACCATTGTTTTAAGAATAATTTTATCTGACTGTGGAGAGTACTTAATTGCGTTAGTAAGCATATTGATAATAACCTGTCCAATACGGTCTCTATCTCCAAAGATAGTTTTTTTCGTTATTCCAACTTTTTCGATTGTATAGTTGTTTGTTGTTCTTTGTATTTCTTCGACAATCTCAGAGACCAACTCGTCAAACTGAAAGTAGTCTTCATTAAATTGAATTTTTCCACCTTCTATTTTCGTTACATCAAGTAAGTCTTCAATGAGACTAGTCAGTTTGTTGATCTGTGCATCCATCTTTCCAAGAAGTACAGCTGATCTTTTATCTCCTGTCTGTGAAAAGCGATTTTGCAACACTTGAGTAAATGCTTTGATGCTGGTAACAGGTGTTTTTAATTCATGGCTGACAATACCCATAAAATCATCTTTCTGGCTCTCAAGTTGCTTCCGAGTTGTAATATCTCGTGTTGATCCAGCAACAAGAACAACTTTCTCGTCGTTATCAAAAACTGGAGCGAAAATATATTCATAATATCCTTTCACTCCGGCTGGATTGGTATATGATGTTTCATCGGTAACAGCTTTGCCTGTTACTACTACCTGCTCAATATGGGTTTGAAGCAACGTAGCAAGCTCTTCTGGGTAGGGTAGCTCATGAAAATTTCTTCCTATAATCTCCTCTAGCGTTATGCCTAACAACTTCAGCAATGAACTATTTGCGTAAGTGAATCTTCCCGATGTGTCAAAGGTATACACAAAGTCTTTGAGGGCCGTGAGGGTAACATCAAAGGTTTGTGCCTGCTGCTCAACCTGTATAGTAAGCCGCTCAGCTTTTTGTCTTGCGATTACCTGACTAGTCACATCAACAGCATGTACTAAAATGCCATCTACATTGCCGCTTCTATCCCTGGTAGGCTGATAGACAAAGTTAAAGTAAACGTCTTCCGGTACTCCGTCATTGTTTGTATCAAGTTTTATTAAAAGTTCATTTCCAGTAAATGGTTCAGCTGTCTTATGTATATTGTCAAGAAGCTCCAAGATCCCTTGACCTTTGAGTTCTGGAAACACCTCTTTAACAGATTTTCCTATTATGCTTTTTGTCTTTCCTACTATCTTTAAGTAGAATGAGTTAGCAAACTCATAAATATGAGTAGGCCCGCGTAGGATAGCTATCATTGCAGGTGCTAGTTCAAAGATATCAGCTAAATTTTGCTTTTCGGCCTCCAACTCTTGTATGAGAGCTTTTCGCTCTTCTTCATCTCTCTTTTTTTCTGTGAAGTCACGGACAGTTTTTGTAAATCCTTGAATATTTCCATCTCCATCCCCTTTTTTCGACGAACTATCCTGAACCATTTTAAGAAGCTCTCCCTTTAGAAACTTCCAAATCATCACTCAGCCTGACTTTAAACGCCTTTATGTTCCCTATCTGTATTCATCTCTATCTAGTATCAGGATGAACACTGAAAGTTGTGGCTTCTTGCTGGAGATTGAGAAGGTAAGACTTTACTTGTTTCATGAGCAGATATAGAAACTTGTTCTAACGCATAGACCTATCATACTTTATAGAAAGAAGAAAGAAAAGATCCTCCCTGATCGAATGACCCGAGGTGTTATATTACATCAATCTCCTACAGTAGACATCTGATTTGCAAGAAGATCCGCTATTGGAGCTGCCCACGCCAGTAGGGCCTCGTCAGCCATGGCCGCGCCGACGCACTGTAAGCCCAGAGGCAAGCCATTAGCAGCCGTTCCGGCGGGAAGGGTGATGGCGGGTGAGCCAGTGTATGTCCAGGGGAGGTTCATGATGGGGCTGCCGGTGGAATCGAGGCCCTCGGGTGCGGGTTCGGTGGTGGAGGGGCAGACCCAGAGTTCGATATTGGCTTGCGCCATGCGGGCTTCTAGATCGGCGCGCAATTCTGCTCGGCCGGCGCGGGCCTGGGCCAGTTCCTCCGCGCCCACCGTCTGTCCTTCGCGGAGGGCGGCGGCCGTGCGTGGCCGATACAACGATTCATACTGTGCGAACCACGAGGTGTGTAGCTGGGCCATTTCGGTGAAGACCATGCGCGTGTGGCGGCGGTTGACTCCTTCGATATCTTCAAATGCGGGCGCGCGGCGTATCATATAGCCATTCTTTTCAAGGAGCTTGAGTTGTTTCTCGAATGCTGTCAGAGCTTCAGGAGTGGCCTGAGCAAGATAGGGACCTTCGGGTACGCCGAGTATGGGTAAGGTTTTGGATGGGATGTGGTCGGAGCGCCAGTCTTTACAGAGCAAGGGAGCGACGAAGGCGCTGCTGGCGACATCCTGGGTGAAGTAGCCGATATGCTCGACGGAGTCAGCACACTTTATCAGGCCGTCGGTGGGAATGCGACCGTAGGTTGGCTTGAAGCCGACGATGCCACAGTAGGCGGCGGGCCGAATGGTGGAGCCAATGACTTGCGTGCCCACCGCCAGCGGAAAGAAGCCGGCCGCGACGCCTGCAACTGAGCCGCTGCTGGAGCCGCCGGGGGTGTGATTGAGGTTGTGCGGATTGCGCGTGGGCCCGGGCTCGAAATAGGCGAATTCGGTGGTGACGGTCTTGCCAAGGATGAGTACGCCGGCGGAGCGCAGCATGGTCACGTTGGTGGCTTCGGGTCCAACGAATAGCTCGGCGGGCAGCTGTGAGCCGGCGCGGGTGGGAAAGCCGTCGACGCGGAATGTATCTTTGACGCCAAGAAGGATGCCGTAGAGTGGCGGACGGCTGGCAGGATCAGGGAAACGTGCTTGTAGTGCGGTGGCTTCCGTTTTTAAACGGGCGCGGCGGTCCGTTTCAGGGAGGAGCGCGTGCAAGGTCGGCTCATTCGCATCGATACGGTCACACATTTCATCGATGTAGGTAAGCAGATCGAGCTTGCCAGTGCGTAGTGCTTCGGCTGTTGGGACGAGTGGTGCTGAAGTAATCACGATGTGACCTCCTCCCTGTTGAAGGGCGATTGGATATGGAAACACAAGGTAGATATAGCATTCTATCACAGGCTAGAGACCTCCAAGCAAGAGTATTGGTAATAAAAAAAAGATGCTTTGAGGTGTATAGACAGT
>CAXTXB010000081.1:11352-14416 GCA_964247965.1 uncultured Dictyobacter sp.
TTACCTTCCTGCGCTCCACGAGTTCGCAGCTTCGCTGCACTTTCTAAGTGATATCAAGCTTTTGACATTTTTCTAATTTTTCGCGCATCATGCGAAAAATTAGAAAAATGTCAAAAATGTCAAAAGCTTGATAAGAAGGGGGCACGCCGAAGAAGTAGCGGACGAAATCCATAAGCTCAAAATACGGCAACGGTTTTTGAGCGGCAAGGTTGCGTACTGGGATGCACTTATGAACGGCGATACGGAACTGGCAAAGCAAATTGCTGCACAGAATCAGGAGATCGCCAAAGAGTTAAAATAACGTAGAGCAAAGAAGGGTCTTATGACGAAGATATGGTTTATTACCGGTACCTCGAAGGGGTTTGGACGTGTCTGGGCAGAGGCGGCGCTGGAACGGGGCGACAAGGTTGTGGCAACTGCACGCAACGTGAATAGCCTGGAAGCACTCAACGAAAAATATGGCGATAATGTACTGACGCTGGCTTTGGATGTCACCGATAAAACTGCTGTGGACGAGGTTGTGAAGCGGGCGCACGATCACTTCGGCCGCCTGGATGTCATTATCAATAACGCTGGCTACGGTCAGTTCGGGGCAGTGGAAGAAATAAGCGAGCAAGAGGCACGCGACCAGCTAGAGACAAACTTGTTTGGTGCATTATGGGTGACGCAGGCCGTGCTACCATACCTGCGCGAACAAGGTAGTGGTCACATCATACAGGTCTCAAGCATTGGTGGTGTCAATGCCTTCCCGAATGTTAGTCTATACCACGCGAGTAAATGGGGACTTGAAGGGTTTAGCCAGGCACTCAGTCAGGAGGTGCAGCCATTTGGCATAAAGGTCACCCTTGTAGAGCCAATCGGTTATGAGACTGACTGGTCTGGCCCCTCTGCAAAGACTGCCAGACAGCTACCTGCATATGAACATGTACGAGAGGCCGCTAAATCTCGTCGTGGCTCGTCTACCCGTGGAAATCCAGAGGCAACTGGACCGGTGATGCTGAAATTGGTCGATATGGAGCAACCTCCGCTGCGGATATTCTTCGGTAAGGGAGCCAACGAAATGATCCATGCCGAGTATGACAAGCGTCTGGCCGAGTGGGACAAGTTCAAAGGCCTCAGCGAAGAAGCACATGGTGCATAAATAGGTGCCTCTGCTTCACGATGTTCGCGAAGCAGAGGCACCTTCAATAATTAAGAGGCTAGCCCTCCTGCTTTTTGTGTTGCGCGACCAGTTCTTGTTGTATATTGGGTGGAACCTCGGCGTATTGGAAGAACTCCATTGAGAACGTACCACGTCCCTGGGTGATTGAGCGCAGGTCGGTGGCATAGTGTAGCATCTCGGCTTGTGGGACGGCGGCTGTGATGCGCTGCATGCCGTTTTCCTGCGACTCCATACCCAGGACGTGGCCGCGTTTAGTATTGATATCGCTCATGACATCGCCCATGTTTTGTTCCGGGACTTCGATGGTGACGGTCATGATGGGCTCTAGCAGGACAGGATTTGCCAGGGGAACGGCCTCCTGCATCCCGAGGGAGGCAGCGACCTCAAAGGATTGGGCCGAAGAGTCCACCGGGTGATATTTGCCGTCGACCAGGGCGACCTTGACGTAGAGCATCCGATTCCCCGAAAGGAAGCCGCCGCGCAGCGATTCTTTCACGCCCATCTCGACGCCTGCAATGAACTGGTTGGGCACGACTCCGCCGACGATCTTGTCCTCAAACACAAACGTTTCCGGACTATCTCTAGGGAGCGGCTCAATCTCCAGCCAGACATCCCCGAACTGTCCATGGCCTCCGCTCTGGCGCTTATGACGCCCGTTGGCCCGAGCCTTCTTTCTTATAGTCTCTCGATAGGAGATGCGCTGCTCGTGGGTGAGCAGTTCGACGCCGTATTTGCGCTTAACGCCCTCGACGAGAATCTGTAAATGAGCCTCACCCATACCAGAGAGGAGCACCTCGGCGGTTTCAGGATCGCGGCCGACGCGTACCGTGCGATCTTCTTCAACGATACGTGCCAATGCATTGCCCATCTTGTCCAGGTCGCCCTGGGTCTTTGCAACAACCGCCATGGTATGGCAGGGAGCTGGGAAGGGAATGCTTGCCAGCGGCGTTGTGATATCTTTGCTTGCGGTGAGCGTATCACCGGTATGAGTGCTTGAAAGTTTCGTGACAGCGGCGATGTCGCCGGCAGAAATCTCGGTTGCAGGCTCCTGTGTTTTGCCGCGTGGGATGAGCAGTTGTCCTAACCGCTCGTCAGCCCCCGTCTGTACATTATAGAGGTGAGTGTCTGGTTTGAGCGTGCCAGCATAGACGCGGAAGACAGAGGTTGTGCCGACCTGCGCGGCGGACGTTTTAAAGACGAAGACGGTTGTGTTGTTGCCGAACGGCTCAACGTCTTCTCGTGGAGCATCCAGAGGACTGGGCAGATAATCGACGATTGTATCGAGGAGTGTCTGTACTCCAATGTTTCTACTGGCTGAGCCGCAGAGGACCGGGATGAGCATGCCGGAGCATGTCCCCTTTTTTACCACCGATAAAATTTCCTCGTCGCTCAGCTCGACGCCATCCAGAAACTTCTCCATGATCGTATCGTCGCTCTCTACGGCCGACTCGATCAATTGGTCGCGATAGGTGCTGATATTGTTCTTGAGATCGGCGGGTATAGAAACTTCCTGTACCTTCCCGCCCTCGAACGTGTAGCCTTTTTGGGTAACAAGATCGATAACCCCTTTAAAACCGGCCTGTTCGCCAATCGGGATCTGGAGAGGAACGACCTTGCTGCCAAATTTATTGCGCAGAGACTCAAGGGCTTGATCGAAAGAGGTATTTTCCCGGTCGAGTTTGTTGACCAGGGCGATACGGGGAATATGGTGCTCGTCTGCGAATTGCCAAGTAAGTTCTGTACCGACCTCAACCCCTTTTTCCGCAGTCACAACAGCCAGGGCTGCATCGGCTACACGCAGGCCCGCTTTCACCTCACCAACAAAGTCAGGATAGCCGGGAGTGTCAATGAAATTGATCTTGCAATCCTTCCACTCGACCGGCAGCACCTTCACATTCAGCG
>CAXTXB010000082.1:0-7662 GCA_964247965.1 uncultured Dictyobacter sp.
ATTTACTATATATAATAGAAACATGGAAGCCAATGAGCAATCGATATTAGGTAAATACTACTTTCAATAAGAGTTGTAATTTCTTGCTCATCATCTGGCCCCGTTTGTATGCATTGATACCAATAGAATAAAAATTGTGTATGATATACTGTGTTTTCATATTAGTGTTACAGGAAAGGATTAACCACAATGATGCATCATCACGATGAACATACTTCAGAAAATCATTCAGATCATCAGAGCCAGCTGCTTAATGGTCCACAAATACTGCCACGCCGAGTTCGACCAGGGATGACGGTCGCGGAGTTGCTTGATGAGCAATTTCAGGCATATAATGCCGCCCGCCTGCACGAAGCTGCACGCCTGTTCGTAGAGAAAATGCTTGATCCAGCACAGGATGTCACCATCGGGATGACGATGGCTGGAGCGCTGACACCCGCTGGCCTGGGGGGCTGTATTCTGACACTCATGGAATATGGCTTTGTTGACTTCCTTATCAGTACAGGTGCGAATCTTTACCATGACATGCATTATGCCCTGGCAATGACGCTGCATCGCGGCGATTTCCGCCTGGACGATACAATGCTGCAGGAAGAAGGGGTTATTCGCATCTACGATATCCTTTTTAAAGATGAGGTCTTACTTGATACTGATGCTTTTGTACGTGAGAGCCTGAAGAGCTTGCCTGATCGGCCAATCTCTACATCTGAGCTACATCATCACCTGGGTACCACGCTACTTAAAGTAGGTGTGAAACCAGAAGATTCTGTTCTGGCGCAGGCGGCTGCCTGGAATGTTCCTATCTATACCTCTTCACCTGGCGATTCATCGATTGGGATGAATGTCGCCCGCAATGCACTCGATGGAAGCAAGCTGACCCTCGATCCTCTCGCAGATGTCAATGAAACAACTGCGATTGTGCATCATGCAACACGCAACGGAGTTATTATTCTGGGTGGAGGAAGCCCGAAAAACTTCTATCTACAAACGCAGCCTCAATTGTGGGAAGTGCTTGGCATTCCTAAGGGGGGGCATGATTACTTTGTTCAGATTACAGCCGATGCCCCTCACTGGGGAGGATTATCTGGCGCAACGCCTTCAGAAGCGGTTTCGTGGGGTAAGATTAAACCTGATCAGCTTCGTGACGCAGTCGTGATCTATGGCGATTCGACGATAGCCCTTCCCTTACTTACAGCTTATGCAGTAAGCAAGGCTCAGCCGCGTCCAAGGCGTGAGTTGTTCGCGAAAAAAGCACAATTGCTCACGGAGTTAAAGAATGCGTACGAAACGGGGAAAGCCACGCGTCTATAGACAGGTCTGCGATCTAATACCAACTACTATTCCCCTTTAGATAGAGAGTAAATGGCTATTAGGTGGATAGACGAGTTCGCTTTAGGTAGAGTGCTTATCACCAATTAGGTGTAATAGAGCTAGTCATTAGGTCAAATTTAGAGCATTTTCCTTTGCATTAGCTTGACAATCTAATGTATAATATCAACCAGTGTGCAGAAAAAAATTTGGCGCACAGTCAAATTGCAGGAAGCAACCCCTACTATGGAGCCATAACCTGCACAATGGAACATATTAGGAGGAATTTGCGATGCTCGTCCATCTGATGCTTGAGCTCTACAACATTGATCGGGACATTTTGTCTAATGATGCACTGTTGCGCCGTACTCTCAGTGAGCTACCAGAGCGCGTGGAAATGGAAAAGGTGAGTCCCGTACATCTGTACGATATCGATACTTCAAATCCATTAGATGCTGGCATGTCCGGCTTCGTTGTTATCGCCCAGAGCCATATCAGCCTTCATGCATGGCCTGAATATGGTGAGGTTGATATTGATATCTGTTCTTGTAAAGAATTTAGCCAGGAAGATGCCATTGCCTTCGCAAAGGAGATTTTCCAGACGGATGATGTGGAGGCACACTTTGTGATACGCGCCACGCGTTCTCTCCGCCCGGAAGAGCCCGATCCCATTCGTTATGCTCAGGCGATGGAAGCACGCCGTCTGGCAAAAACGGGGGCGCGGTAAAGGCAATAAGAGAAAAGCGAAACGTACATTCGCGCTTCTAGCCTGGAACTATAAACTGTGAGATGCATTCCTTGTTGTTGTATTCCATCTAACTTTATATTTCTTTAAACCTTTTTTCACTTTTCCAAATTATCGCGCATTGCGCGATAATTGGCAAACGTGAAAAAAGGTTTAAAGAAATAGAAAGTTATGAGGGGGAACATTATGAATGATTCTATTATTACTCAGTTTGGTGCATCTGATGCACCTGATTGCAATCCAGATACAGCTCGCGTTGCTATTATTCCTGCACCGCTCGAATATAGTGTCTGTTATATGCAAGGAACACACAGTGGGCCACAGGCTATTTTGAATGCATCCAGCCAGATGGAACTGTATGATGAAGAGCTAGGCTGCAGCCCAATCGAGGCGGGCATCTATACCTATCCACCTCTTGATTATCAGGGAAAGGATCACGCAGCAGCGTTGCAGATGACGGGTGACGCGGCGCGTCATGCTCTGCGACGTGGCCAGCTTCCTCTAACGCTTGGCGGTGAGCATTCGCTTTCAGCACCGATCATCGCCGCCGTCTATGAGTGGTATCCTGATCTTACTGTGGTACATATCGATGCACATGGAGATTTACGTGATAGTTATGAAGGAACTCCTCTTTCACATGCCTCGATCGAGCGGCGCGTTGTTGATATGGGTATTCCTCTTTTAGAGATAGGCATTCGTAGCTTCAGCCCTGAAGAGGCGGAGTTTATGAAGACGAAACCAGATGTAGCAATTGTCTGGGCCTATCAAATGGCTCGCGGCATTGCTACTATTCCATGGGAGCGCCTGGGCCGGCATACTTATGTTACTATTGATCTCGATGTCTTTGATCCAGGCGAGATGCCGGCCGTCGGCACGCCCGAGCCGGGAGGGCTGAACTGGTACCAGGTACTCGATCTTTTCCGTACGATTTCTCAGCGTACAACGATTGTAGGCATGGATGTGGTCGAGCTGTGCCCTATGGAAGGGCAGACGCGCGCTGATTTCCTTGCTGCAAAGCTTGTTTATAAGATGATCGGCTATCGCTTTTTCGCGCGCTGAGCTCTTTTCTGTACTGGTGGCTGAACACTATAGAGATATGATATACTGTCAGGGACGCACCCCCAAGTACAGAGCCTTTGCTACTGTAGCGTTTTGAGCATCCTGAGTAAGTGCAGCATGACCAACGGGAGGATTGCCGGTTACCATCACTTACACTACATCCCCACACGTCTAAGCTGTGAAAGGAAATATGACCAGAGATTTCAATAAGCAAAATCGAGATGACTCGCGTTCGTCATTTCGTAACAATTCCTCCAATCGATATGGAGAAGAGCGATCTCCACGCCCAGCTCGGGTTCGCCTCAACCGAGAAACGGTAGATCGCGCATGGGAGAATGGAGCCCCCAGTCTGCACGCCGATTATCGCACGCGTAGCACAAACGGGCAGCCCCCAAGAAACAACTGGCGCTCTAATCAGAACTCCTCCTCAAACGCTCCTGGCGGCAACAGGACGTACGGCCAGAACAATTACCGCGACAACTCCCAGGATTCTGAACGCAGGTCAAATAATGGGTATCCTAATTCCCGTCCCCGACCTTCTGGTGCCCCAAGACAGGACGGAGATCAGCCCCGTTATAACAGTCAACGCAGCAATGGAAATGGTCCCTCATCCTACAGGTCAGATGGACCTCGGAACAATGGCTATCAACGTGGCAATAACAATGGTTCAGCTCCGTATAATAGACCGGGTAGCGCGAACGGAAATCACGGCGGACCTTATCGCTCGGACGAGCCTCGCTATGATGGAAATCAGCGTGGGCCTGCATCTTATAGGCCAAACAATCGCCCGGGCTCTCGGCCTGCTCAGGGACGTGGCCCTCAGATTAATAAGCCGGAGGGCGAACGGCCCCGCCGTGGGGCAGGACGCTATGTGCATCCAGAGAAAGAATATCGTCCACGTGTGAATGAGTTAAAGCCTCCCAAAGAGGAGAGGCCTCCACATCCACGCTTTTTGAGTCGCCCAGAGGTACGCCGCGAGCGCGAGGCAAAACGCTATGAGGAATACACAGAACAGTTTGAGGGCGATTACGAGCAGTTTGACGCAGCAAGGCCTCAAGCAGAACGTCCGGATCGACCCGCACGTAGAGAATATCAGCCTCGACCCCGCAATGATCAGCGACGCAGCAATAATCAGGAGCCAGAGCGTCATGTGACTCCTTTGCCAGATGGACGCGTCCTCAAGGGTCCACGTCCAGTTCAACGGAAAAACGCTCAGTTCTGGACTGATATTAATAACAATACTGATGCGTTGATTGAGCATGTACAATCATCAGCCAACGAAGTAGCAAACGAAGCGGAGGCTGCTGAACAGGTACCGGCTGAAGAAGGCACACAGCCAGGGACTGAGCGGCCACAGCCGGCTAAACGAGCTCCCAGGACAGCAAGGAGCAAAAAATCCGAGGGTGCTGAAGCTCAAAAGAAACCTCGCTCGAATGGTCCCAAGCCATCTCAAAAGGGCTATAAATGGCCTACATCGTAGCGTTTTCTTTAGAATCTATAAGCGTCATGTGTCCAGTTTTTTTAAACTGGGCACATTTTATGGGCGGATAATAGTATCTTTCAATCAGGGGTACAAGGGTACCGGAGTAACGAGTATGTCTTATCCTAGCTATCTCAATCTCTATGAAACAGGTGAACTGGCAGAACGCGCTGAACAGGCATGGGAAGTTTTACGTAGCTGCACTATCTGCCCACAAAACTGTCGCTGCAATCGTATCGCTGGTAAAACGGGGGTGTGTCACTCTGGTACCGAGGCAATCGTGGCTTCCTGGAATGTACACCGACGCGAAGAGCCGCCTATTAGCGGTACAAGAGGAGCGGGTACGATCTTCTTTGGCTACTGCCAGGCCCGTTGCACATACTGCCAGAACTTTTCACTTAGTCAGGGCGGCCTCGGGCACCGCGTCGGACCTGAGCGCCTGGCCGAGATGATGCTCTACCTACAGAAGAAACGCTGTCACAATCTTGACCTGGTGACACCAACCCACTTCGTGCCCCAGATCCTGGCTGCACTCGTTATCGCCTGCGGGAAGGGATTGACTCTCCCGCTTGTTTACAACTGTGCGGGCTATGAAAATCTTGCAACACTAAAACTTTTGGATGGCGTGGTCGATATCTATCTACCCGATTCGAAGTACTCAGATAACAAAAATGCGTTACGTACATCGAAGATGCCAAAGTATGTTGACTATAATCAGGCTACTTTGCACGAGATGTATCGCCAGGTTGGCCCTCTTCAAGTCGATGAAGAAGGAATCGCACGGCGCGGGCTGCTGATTCGTCATCTCGTTATGCCAGAGGATGTCTCGGGAACACGCGATGTCTTACGCTGGATCGCCAACGAACTCGGCCCTGACACTCCTATTAGTCTGATGGATCAGTATTTCCCGGCCTGGAAAGCTGTCAACGATCCCATCTTAAACCGTCGTTTAACCTGGACAGAATATCGCACCGCCCTGGATGCCCTCGATGAGTTTAATCTTACTGAGGGTTACGTACAAGAAGACCTGATTGAGGTAGACACAACGTCTGATGTATAGCATCATCAATAGACAAGTTACACGTTTCTAGCCAGGAGTCTATAGTTGACTCTAACACTCAATGGATCTGACACGTTATAATCTGAAGAGAGAAGGCATGTCGTCACTCAGGGCTACCCTGAAAGTACAGAGCAAGAAAAGAACATCTGACATCGAAAGTATCCTTTAGCGTCTGTTGAATTCTACTTAAACGTGCCAGAAGACATGCACATGGAGAATCTTTATGGAAACCACGGCCACGTTGAGCCGCTTATTCGCAGGCATTCAGCCAGACCTTGATCGCGTAGATGCCCTTTTCCAGGAACGCGCAGCATCTGGTCTTGATATTCTCAATTCGGCTTCGATGCATGCGCTTTCATCACCTGGGAAACGTTTGCGCACCGCCCTGACTCTCTTGACTGGAAAACTGGGCACCTATCGCTTCGATAAACTCTTGTTGCTTAGTGTCGCATTCGAGATGACTCATCTTGCCACCCTCATTCATGATGATATTATTGATGAGGCGGCAACGAGGCGTGGCAATCCTACGGTCAACGCTATGTGGGGCGACAAAATTGCTATTCTCCTGGGCGACTACTACTTCGCGAAAACGGCTGGTCTGATTGCGGATATTGAGGATCCTCGCATCGATCATCTCTTCTCTGACACGGTCGCGACTGTTTGCGAAGGAACAATTCTTGAGATGATGACGTCTGGAAGGGCCGATCTTTCCGTCGATACTTACTTTGAAAAAATTAAGCATAAAACTGCATGCCTTATCGCTGCATGTTCTAAAGGAGGCGCTATTCTCAGTCAAGCTTCCAATGAACAGGTGGAGCAGCTTTATAGCTATGGCATAAATCTTGGTATCGCCTTCCAAATTATAGATGATATTCTCGACTATACTGAGGATCAATCCACTATCGGCAAACCTGCCGGCAATGACTTACGCCAGGGCATGGTTACGCTTCCTCTTATCTATGCCTTGCAAGAACCGTCAGCAAATGGGCATCAGCAACAAGTACAGTATCTGCTTAATGAGAAAGACCACAAGGAGAAGGATATCCTTGAAGTGGTTAGCTGGGTCACCAAGGGCTATGGGATCGAACAGGCCATGACCGATGCCTATGCATACGCCGAGAAGGCCCGTGCCGATCTTTACCATTTTCCTCCGTCTCCTGACCGCACTATTCTGGACGAACTGATCGATTTTGTGGTTATGCGCAGACGGTAACGAGAGCAGATCTTATGAAAACGAATTTCGCTTTAGAAGAAAAATTTCGCGCAACAGGTGGCAAGCGACCTTATGTTCAACGCCTTTTTGGTCGCATCGCCCACGTTTACGATTTAATGAATTTTTTGATGAGCTTCGGGCTCGACCGCTACTGGCGTAAGCGCGCCGCCCGTTATCTGGCCCTGGCAACTGGCGAGACGGGGCTCGATCTAGGTACAGGAACCGCCGATCTCTCGATCACGGTGCTGAAAAATTCAGGCCCTGGCACCCGTATGATCGGTATGGATATTACTCCTGAGATGCTTGCGGAAGGGCGCGTAAAACTGGTACGTATGGGCTTGCAGGATCGCATTGAGCTGCGTGAGGGCGATGCTGAGCATATCGATCTACCTGATAATAGTGTGGATGGATGCTGCTCGGCATTTACTGTGCGCAACCTCACGGATATCCGTCAGGGCTTCCGCGAAATGTTGCGCGTGGTTCGTCCCGGTGGGCGCGTCGTCTGTCTGGAGATCAGTCATCCTCCTGGTAAGATCTTTGGCACACTTTTTTACCTTTACTTCTACAAGCTTGCGCCATTGTTTGGCACTGTTCTTGGCAAGGCTTTTGAAGAATATAACTATCTACCAAACTCATTGACAACCTTCCCCGACGCTCCAACGTTGCAGGGGATGATGGAAGAGGTGGGCTGGAGCAACGTGACTTTTTATCGCCTTAGCCTGGGCATCGTTGCTATCCACGTTGGAACAAAAGCGTGTGGGTTTTTTTTTATACACCCGTTATTTAAAAAAAAAGTG
>CAXTXB010000082.1:7672-9799 GCA_964247965.1 uncultured Dictyobacter sp.
GTTATAGGTTATCCCGAGCTTTTGAAAAACACGATGTTCGTCATTTTTCAAAAGCTCGGGATAACCTATAACTTCACGCTTTTGACAAACTTGCCAGGATAGGCTTTATGGCGTAGTATGTAGTTAATCTGGAATTAAACTTGAGAATCAGGCACTCAGACCAGTGAGTAGCATTTATGAGGATACGATGGCAAACACTGATCAACCCTACTACCCAGAGCTGATACGTGGACAGATTATTCCTGCTTTTACACTTCCAGCAACTGATGGCATGCCGCATAGTCCATGGGACTATAAGCAGCGCGAGCATCTCATTCTTCTTTTTACTTCTAGTACAGTAAATACCGAGAGCCGAGGTCTTTTGCGCGCTTTTTCCCAGGAGTTTGGGGCGTTTCGCGAGGAGCAGTGCGCATTGCTTGCCATTACAGCCGATCCAGTGATTGTCAATTTACACGCCCAGGAAATACTCCACCTTCGGTTCCCTCTTTTATCTGACCCTCAGGGCAAGATTATTGCTCGCTATACTCACTGGGACGACGCCACCCATAGATTAACACCTGGAATTTTTTTAGCTGATCGCTATAGCGCTCTTTATGAACAATGGACTACGGAACGCGAGGAAGACTTGCCTCCCATTGCCGAGCTTCTGGCTACACTTCAGTATCTTAATAGATTATGCACTCCATAGTCTTCTTTTTTCTCTTTCTTCTAGTTTACTATCATCATATAGCTTCTCTTTAGTGCGCCCTTGATTCGCAATAGATGCAATGGAGGACGAGGGAGAGCTCGACTGTCGAGAGGGTACTTTATGACGCAACATGATCCAATCTTATCTACCGATCACGTCTGGAATATCGAGACTCAATTTGTCCATGGGGGTCGCGCCACTATACAGAATAAGGGTGGTACAGGAACGCCAACTGTACGGCCTATTCACGCGAGTACAACCTATTTTCATGAAGATGCAGAGGCGCTCGACCGTGCCTTTGATGGCAAGAATCCTGAGGGTGAACCAACTTTTGTCTATGCCAGATATGGAAATCCCAATGCGGCTGCGTTTGAAGATGCCATGGCGCGCGTTGAGAAGGGCGTGGGGGCGGTCTCCTATGGCTCTGGTATGGCAGCCATTCACGCGGCGCTACTGGCGGCTGGCTTGACCTCAGGGACGAAGATCGTGGCGTCTCAGGATCTTTACGGCCCTACTATTACTCTTTTAAAAAGCGTCTTTGTACCGGTTGGCGTTGAGCTAGTGCTGATTGATCTGTGTGAACCAGAGGCTCTTGATCTTATTCGCGCGGAAGAGCCCGATATAATTTATCTGGAAACTGTTTCTAATCCTCTGGTGAAGATTGTTGACCTGGACGCTATTAGCTCGGTTGCACATGAGGTTGGCGCGGTGACTATTGTGGATAGCACATTCAGCACACCATATCTGATACGGCCAATTGAGCACGGTCTGGATCTCGTCGTACATAGTGCGACAAAATACATTGGGGGGCACGGCGATAGTACTGGTGGGGTGGTTGTAAGCGCGAAGCAGGCATTATTAAGCCAGTTACATAGTTATACTATTCTGTTGGGGGCGATGCTTAGCCCCTTCGAGTCCCATCTCATGCTGCGTGGTCTGCGCACCCTTGCTCTACGCATGGAACGTCAATGTAGCAATGCAATGCAGGTGGCATCTTTCCTGTGCCAGCATCCTTTGGTTGCAAAAGTTCACTATCCGGGCTTAAAAGGACATCCACAACATGTACTCGCAAGCAAACTGATGGAGAACGAGCAGTATGGCGGTCTGCTCGCCTTCGAGTTGAAAGAGCAGTCCCGTGAGGCTGCATTCCGCTTTATGAATAAGCTGCAACTTTGTATCCACGCCACTACCCTTGGCGACGTGTTCTCTCTTGTGAGTTATCCTCCTGTATCGTCGCATCGCACGTTGAGCCCTGCCGAACTGCATACAATGGGCATTACCGATGGCTGTATTAGAATGTCAGTTGGCATTGAGAATATTGAGGATATTCTCCGCGACCTCGATCAAGCTCTAATATAAATGAGTCACCTAGAACGTTAAAAAATGACGAAAATTGGGTTTTACCTGCTCTTTTTACTGCTTGCAGCAGTAAAAAGTGC
>CAXTXB010000082.1:9809-14273 GCA_964247965.1 uncultured Dictyobacter sp.
CGTCCTGCTTGAGCTACTTTGTGTGCCTGATATACTTGCCTGGTATATGGTCCTCAGCCTCACCGCCCGCCGACGAAGCCATAACATTCAAGGTCTCTGCGTTTGGCCTGATGACCAGGTCGTTGAAGATAGAACGCACACCCTGGAAACTCCTGGCAATCTCTCCCGCCGCCGCCTTCTGCTGCTCATTGTGTACCGCTCCACTCAAGCGTACAACGCCAAGACGCGGATATACTCCGATTGGCAGGTCTCGTGTACGCTCATCTCGGCCAAGCGCCATGGCGAGGTCTCCTGCTAAAATGTCATCACCTACCAGGCGATTCTTGATCTCTAACAAACCCTGTATACCCGAGACCTGGTCTTCTACGATATCACCACGCAACGAGCTCGAAATGTTCCCCTCTAAATAAAGCACGCTATCGAGCACGCGGATCGTCATGCCTGGAAGATCGACATGTAGTGGTGTAAAGTCAAAGAGCACGCTCTCTACTTCGCGCTGCAGATCCTCGTCGGAACGATGGGCAGGGAAGGTCTGAAGTACCGCATCGGGTATAGAGACAGTAATCTGTCCCGCATCAATCTTCGTCACATACCCTTCGCGCAACAAAGTATCATGACCAGGACGCAACAGGTGCGCGACAATATAGGCGAGGACACCGTTCTCTGGATGCACGGCTACCAATATTAATGTTCCTTTGGCACCAGTATCAGTATTTTGCACTCCGCTACGGTTGTCTAGCAGGACTCCACTCGCCGGCGTTGTGCTAGCTATAAGCTCCTCCTGCGTAATATTGAGCGTCACACCCATGCCGGTTGCATCCGTTACAGTGGAAAAAGGCACATAGAAGGTCTTACCAAACAGGCGTCCATGCTTTACGCCGATACTTATCAGGCTACGTGTACCAGCGTCGAAGCCAAGATGAGTCAAAACACCTGATTCACCATTTGAACAGAAAACTTTACTACCAAAGTGAAACTTTCCCATTTCAGAAATAAGCGTTGGTTTTTCCATGTATTTTTATACCCCATATCCTTTGATCAATCAATATATCCTGCTTCCCAGGCTATTTCATACTAGAAAGAGTGTAGCATTTTACTCTTATGCTGACAAGAGACTTATCATCCCTGGTATTACACACGCAACTCACGTCCACTAGCTCCAAAAATGGTTCCCAGTAGTTCCGGCACGTAGCGTTCAACGATACTTTCAGTAATTGCATTAGCGCGGCAGATTTCGCCGAACATGCTGGCACTTCGGCGTGGGCTACGCCTCTGAGTTTGAGGGTCCAGGTCAATCAGGCCAAAGCGTACGTACCAGCCATTGTTCCATTCAAAGTTGTCTACGAGCGTCCAGTGAAAATAGCCTCGCACAGGGACGCCAGAGCTGATCGCCCGCTGCACCATTACCAGATGCTCAAGGAGAGCACGTGGGCTCCGGTCGTCTAGTACATCGCTAAAGCCGTTTTCGGTAATATAGAGTGGCTTATTGCCTCGCGTGCGCCGATAAACTTCCTTGAGCACACGATAGATTCCCTCGGGATAAATCTCACCAAAGCTATTATCAAGGCCAGGATCACTATGGGCTGTTTTCGGGCTCGCAAACCGTCTGCCGAACATTTCTGTCGCTGACTGTGGGTCAAACCTCATCATATCACGGGTGTAATAATTAACACCATGATAGTCTCTAGCTCCTGCAGCCCTTGGAATCTGCCCTAGCAAGGAGCCAGCGATAAAGCGTCCGGTTTCGCCGGCCTGAAGAGGAGCCCAGTTAAACATTTTTTCCTGCAAACCGGCGACGCCGCGATCCAGAAATGAAAGAGAGTTAGCTGGATCAAAGAGACGATAGTGCAAGCAGTAACCGATCAAGGACTCTGGCTGTCTACTTCGAATGGCATAAAATGCCTCAGTATGCGCCTGTATCATATTGCGTAGGACAAGTAAGGATTGCTTGAGGTCTCGCTTGCCAGGAGGAAACGCGCCGAACAGATAGCCCTGGAATGCGTAAACATTTGGCTCATTGATTGTTACCCAGAACGCACACACGTCACTTAAAGCCTCGATGACGTGCCGAACATAGCGTACGAAGAAGACGATGTTCGCTTCATCCGTAAATCCTCCTTGCTCGGCGAACCAGAGTGGATCAGTGAAGTGGTGGAGCGTCACTACGGGAGTTATATGCCGGTGGCGCAGATCTATCAGCATACTGCGATATCGTTCCAACGCTGCGTTATCCCAGTTCCCTTCAGTAGGCTCTATGCGGCTCCACTCTAGACTCAATCGTAGCGCATTATTCTCCATCTGCTCCGCCCAATCAAAATCATCTTCCGCCCTGTACCACCAATCCGCTGCATCTCCGCATTGATCACCACTGAGAATATGCCCCTGTTGTTCCCAGCGATACCACTGGTTATTTACATTGCCACCCTCACATTGATATGCTGACGATGCAGTACCCCATAGAAATCCTTGTGGAAAACGCAATACCCGTGCCTGACTCATAGAGACCCTTTCTTCGTTGAACCTGCCTTAATGTGATACCTCAATTGTAACACGCACAGCAGAATAGACAAGATGATGCTTTGCACAGAATAGCCTGCATTGGCTCGTTTGTCGTTCTTACGCTTTGACGGAGGAGGACACTTATGCTATCCTCTAGGCGAGGAGAGATGCCCAAGAAGATTGGAGAATTTGTCATGAAGGAACCGTCTGTTATCGATCAAGTCGCTATCGTCACTGGTGCTGGTCAGGGCATCGGTCGTGCAATAGCTCTGCGCCTGGCACAGGATGGTATGCATGTTGTTGTTTGTGACATTCAGACTGATCGTATAGAATCTGTTGCAAGCGAGATACATGCACTCGGCCGCAAGGCCATGCCGGTTACAATCGACGTGACATCCACCGCCGATCGCCAACGTCTCTTTGCCACTACTCTGGCAGAGTTCAAGCGCATTAATGTACTGGTGAACAACGCCGCCATTCAGCGCATTGCCCTGCCTCTCGACGTTACGGAAGAGCATTGGGACGTTATGATGAACGTAAATGCCAGGTCAGTCTATTTCTGCTGCCAGCTCGCTTTAGAGCATATGCGCCAGCAGCATAGCGGTCGCATTGTTAATCTAGCTTCTATTGCAGGGAAGACTGCAAGCACTATTTATCATCCGATCTACAACATTACCAAGGCAGCGGTTATTGCGATGACAAAGACATTTGCTTATACTGTTGCCAATGAAGGTATACGCGTCAATTCTGTCTGTCCTGGAGTGATTGATACCGCCATGCAGGATCAGGTTGATCACGAAATCTCACGCGTCACCGGACTGGCACCAGCCGAAGTCCATGCGGAACGCGCCAGCCGTATTCCGCTAGGTCGCCTGGGCGATGGTGATGATGTTGCATCAGTGGTCTCTTTTCTCGTCGGTCCCGATTCCAGTTATATGACTGGTCAGGCCATCAACGTCACAGGCGGCCTGGTTACCTACTAACAAGCGGCGTTCACATCTCTATTATAAAGAGGAGCCAACTGAGATTTTTATGCCTGAACGAATTGGTTTCATCGGCCTTGGTTTAATGGGGAAGCCAATGGTCCGTAACCTCCTCAAGGCTGGTTTCAACGTGACGGTATTTAACCGTAGTAACCCGGCTATTGACGAGCTGGTTGCAGTAGGAGCCTCACGTGGAGAGTCACCAGGGCACGTTGCGAGGCAGAGCGATATAGTTATCACCATGTTGCCAGACTCGCCCGACGTCGAGGCAGTGGTTCAAGGGAGCAACGGCATCGCGGCAAACGCACATGAGGGATTGTTGCTTATCGATATGAGCACAATATCTCCTCTAGTCACCCAACGTCTCGCAACCGAGCTTAAGAAGTTGGGCGTCTCCATGCTTGATGCTCCAGTGAGCGGCGGCGATGTGGGAGCAATTCAGGGTTCCCTCTCGATTATGGTTGGAGGCGATCTTGCTGACTTTGAGCGCGCCCGACCGGTCTTCTCAGCTTTAGGTAAGACAATTACGTATTGTGGGCCGAGCGGTTCAGGTCAGACTGTTAAGGCCTGCAACCAGGTGGTGGTGGCGCTAATTATTGCGGCAGTATCTGAAGGGCTTGTGTTGGGTTCGAAGGTCGGCGTGGAGCCGGAAGTGATTTTGCAAGTGCTAAGTGGAGGATTGGCCCAGAATCGCATCATGGATCTACGTGGGCCGACAATGATTCAGCATTCATTTGAGCCTGGGGAGAAAGCCCAGTTCCAGCGCAAAGATCTTGGTATTGCCCTCCAACTGGCGCGCGCCTACGACATTTCTCTTCCACTGACCGCCCTCGTCGATCAATTTTTTACCACCCTGGTCGCCCATAAGCAAGGGGACCTTGATCATTCGGCCTTGCTCACAGTAATAGAAGGGCTCTCTAACTATCCCCTGTTTCAAGATTGATTCTAACAAATTAAAGTATGAGTCATCCTGAACTTTGAT
>CAXTXB010000083.1:0-3151 GCA_964247965.1 uncultured Dictyobacter sp.
ATCACATTCAGGATGACTCATAACTGTACGACTAGTGTTCGTGCTGGCGTAAGTACTCTATCAACTCTTCTCGTTTGATTTGTACTTGCTTACTCTCAAGCTCCATCCCTTCGGCCAGCATGTGCTTGACTGAGACGAGCCCATTAGCCAGTTCATCTTCACCAATGATAATGGCGAAGGCTGCACCGGAGGCATTGGCCTGTTTCATCTGCGCTTTGCGACTGCGGTCGCCGTAGCTCATCTCGGCCTTGATGCCAGCGTGCCGTAGCTGTGCCGTAATCTGTACCACCGAATCCTTGAACTCAGGCTCTTTGCTAAAGTAGACAACAAAGGCTCGTGCTGCTGGTTCGGGGGGTGGCACGATATTCTGACGCTTCAGTTCCAGGATCACGCGCTCGATGCCCAGGCCAAAGCCAATCGCCGGCGTGTGTGCTCCACCGAAGATCTCGGCCATTCCATCGTAGCGCCCACCACCGTTTAGCGCGACCTTGTCGATCTCAGATGTAAACTCAAAGACTGTCCGCGTATAGTAATCCAGGCCGCGTACAATCAGTGAATCCACGTCGTAGGGGATGCCATTGAAGTCCAGGAAGCGTTTGACGGCCGCGAAGTGCTCTTCGCATGGATCGCACAAATGATCTGTGATGCGCGGCGCATTAGCGATCTTAGCTTGATCCTGCGGCTCTTTACAATCGAGCAACCGCAAAGGATTTTTGTAGAAGCGCACCTGGCAGTCCTGGCAGCTATCGCTGAGCAGCGGGCGGTAGTAGTCTTTGAGCATCTCGATGTATTGCGGGCGGCAGTTGCCATCTCCGATGCTATTGATGTAGACCTTGATGCTCGTTAAGCCCAGCTTTGCATAGAACTGGTAGAGCAGACCGATCATCTCAGCGTCAATAGCTGGATCGCTCTCGCCCAGCGCCTCACAGCCGAACTGGTGGTGTTCGCGATAGCGTCCCGCCTGCGGCTTCTCGCGCCGAAACATCGGCAAACTCATATAATAGAGCTTCACCGGCTGAGGCAGCTTAAACATGCCATGCTCAAGATACGACCTCACGACGCCCGCCGTCCCCTCTGGTCGCAGTGAGATATTCTGCCGGTGGCCTTCTTTGTCCGCCCGGTCATCGAAGCTATACATCTCATGCTCAACGATGTCCGTCCCCTCACCCGAGGTACGACGAAAGACAGTCGTATCTTCTAATATCGGCGTCTCTATTCTCTGATAGCCATAGAGCCGTGCGACCTCGGCCGCCGTCTGCTCAATAAAACGCCAATAGGCTTGTTCTTCAGGTAAAATGTCTCGAAAGCCCTGCAGGGCTCGATACTGTTCAGGCATAATATTTGTTTTCCCTCCACGCACATACGATCCCAACCATTATAACAGATTCCGTCTGCGGTGTATGCCCACATGGTAGCAAAAACAACTTATCTCTATTTATGCCCAAACTTTTGAAAAAAGATGAACATCGTATTTTACCCGCTCTTTTTACTCCCTCCAGCAGTAAAAAGAGCGGGTAAAATACGATGTTCATCTTTTTTCAAAAGTTTGGCTTGACCCGTTAGACTATCCAGTACCCGCTCAAATATTGCAGTAGCATAAAACTCAACAGTGCTCCAGCCATAGTCAGATAATACAGGTTGAAGTTGGCTCGCCGGCCGAGCATCGCCAGGATGATAAATGCTGGAAAGATCTCTATGACCTGTCGCGAGATCGATTGGACGGGGAAGTTTTCGGCTGGGAACAGGATGAGAAACAGATAGAACGCGGCAGCGTAGAGCGCATAGGCCCACTTTTCCTTGCCAAATTTCCAGGGACCTACGAAGCAGAGGATGGTCAGGATAAGCATAAGCACGCAGGCGGCAAAGTCAATGACGGTGTGGATCGAATTAAAGCTCAAGAACTTATAGTGTTTGATAACCAGGAGTGCATCAATAAAGGTCACCCACGGTGCCTGTAGCTGCCGCCCCCACGTGGCTTGCGCGTGTGAAAAGGCCAGCGCGTCATGGTAGTGTAGAAAGCAGTAGACGGCGAAAATAACGACGCCCAACGGAATGAGCAGCCCACTCAAGGCACTGAGCCGTAGCGACTTCCATTGAAACTGCTGTTGTCGTACATATTCGTAGCAGAATGGAAGCAGCAGAAATAACCCTGAAGAGCGAGTGAGCGCGGCCAGCAAGCCGAAAATACCTGCCTGCCACCAACGTCCATGCCGCATGGAGTAAAAGCTGAGGAGCGTCAGGCACAAGAAAAGCGATTCGTTATAAGCCGCGGCTAGAAAAAAACTGGTTGGAAAGACTGCCAGGTAAAGCACTGTGCGCCCGGCCAGGCTTTCGTCGAAATCATCTTTTACCAACCGGTAGAGCACTGTAAAGAGCACAAGGCCGGCTATATTTGAGATGATCAGGCCTGCAATAAAAGGACCCCCCATCACCAGCCCCAGAAAACGTTCCAGGTATGGGTAGATCGGGAAAAATGCCGCCTGGTAACGATGAACATACCCATGGGCCGCGATTGCCTCGAACTGGCCTGAATCCCAACGGTCCCATGCCATAAGTAGTGTTCGCAAGCCCAACGCAGTGCTTGTGAAGTTCTTAATCGAGAAGAGGCTTGCCAGGTAGGTCAGCATTCCAAAGGCTATATGCGTTGCCAGGTAGATAGGAAAAATATGCTTGAAGGCAGCTAGCCATTCACGCCGCCGATCATACGTCGGAGGCTTCTCCCCTGCCGCTCCCCTGCCATCCGAACCCGTTTCCTCGGAAGCTGCATAACTATCTATCGATGGAGTTGGAAATGGTAGTTGAGAGTTCTGTGTATGATAACTGTCGTCTTGATTGTGTCCTTCTGGATAAGAGATTGAAGATGACATAAAACATCCTGATTGCTAAAATCGATCTACCTGTAAGTACAAACGCCTTCGCCAAAAGCAGGTAACGTATAAGTTCAATAAGAAGGGTTCTATAGTACTGCTGCGCAGTGATTTTCAGTCGTCATATTACTAAGTATACACATTATAATGCATGGTGGCTCTAGCGTAGCCCGGATAGAGATTTTTGTGACATGACTCGTCTCCATTCGTCTCTACTTATTAGAAGAAATAGGATAGGTGATTTATAATGGCTCATCCCGAATTTTTTTAAAATTAGGAAAATT
>CAXTXB010000083.1:3161-10290 GCA_964247965.1 uncultured Dictyobacter sp.
ACATGATCTTCCTCATTTTTCAAAAATTCGGGATGAGCCACTTAAGTGAGAAAGTGGGAGCGATGGAATTTGTTGATAGCGATAAGGAAAAGATAGCTGATAACCTGACTCCCGTGGCTAAAAACGATAGAATCAGGCGGCAAGGTATAAATTGGGCATCACACTCCATACATTGGTTGGTAGGAATATTCTTATTTCTCATCGCGCTCGGCTTTAATGTATATCGTTTGGGTGCGCCCAGTATCTGGTTTGATGAGGCTTTTTCGGTTGAGCTTGCCCGGCAGCCTTTGCCGTTATTGTGGCACATTATCTTTGGCCCTGAGCCAAATATGGAGCTCTATTATCTTTTCCTGCATTTCTGGCTTGGGCTTACAGGCTTATTTGGTCTGAATCCCACTGAGTTTCTTGTGCGTTTCCCATCGGTTATTTTCGCTGCTCTCAGCACAGCCGTCCTCTTTGCTCTAGGGCGACGCTTCCTGGGTACAATCGCCGCCAGCCTTGGTACTCTTCTCTATCTTCTAAACTATTTACAGCTTACCTACGCCCAGCAGACACGATCTTATGCGCTACAGCTTCTTCTATTATGCATAGCATGGTATGCACTTCTCGCCGTGCTGCATACACAGAAACATTCTATGCGTTGGTGGATCTGCTATTGTAGCGCTATGGTGCTCGCTATTTACGCACATCTATTCTCGGGACTTGTTTTATTGGCGCAAGTAGTAGCCTTTGCCGGTTTGTTACTCCTACCCAATGTCTGGCATGCCCAAGCCTGGAAGGCTGCGAAGGGCTATCTAATAAGCCTGGTTGTGATCGGTGTTCTAGGAATTCCTATGTTGCTGGAGAGCCGGCAAGGGGCGAAAACTGGCTGGTTGCCAGTGCCGCACTGGGGAGACCTGCCACATCTCTTTTTTACAATCAGTGGCTATAACAGGCGCTATTTAATAGTCGGCACTATCTTTGTGCTGCTTGGCCTGTGTGTACTGGCTGCTGCTTATTGTGCGCGCTCTATTCCTATCCTGTGGCGTTCGCTCCAAAAGAATCAGTGGTTGAGTCGCGAGGTTGCTTCCACGCAGGAGATTGTGCCCTTTGCCTGGTCGATGCTGTGCTGGTTAGTTGTTCCTATAGTCGTGAGTTATATTATCTCGCATGGTTCGATCCGGCTCTTTTCGACGCGTTACCTGGTAGTGGTGGTGCCGCCGCTTTTTCTGTTGTTTGGAGCATGCATTGCCCTTGTGCGCTGGCGCGTTGTACAGATCGGATTGCTAGTGGTGCTGGTCGTGCTTGCCGCGACTGCGGTTCCACTTTATTATCAGAGCGCGCAGGTGGAGGACTGGAATTCGACGGTCCATTGGTTGGAGCAGAAGTATAAAGCTGGCGATGGCCTGGTCTGTTACGATAATGAGATCACGCAGGGCTGCCAGATTGCGACGGAATATTATCTGCATGCTTATCCAGGTGCCGCCCATTTCTCTTCCGACTCGCCAGGCGGTTTCTCCTGGAAGAAGTTTGGTCCGGCCGATCCTGCGGCTGGAGGATATGCGGCCGCGCTTGATACCCATACCCTGGCTGCTTACGCGGCAACGCATTCACGGATCTTTTTTATTGTCGGGCGTGTACCTGATGACGCCAGTGCTGCCCGTGTACACTCTACTCAGCAATGGCTTGATACAACATATCACTTTGTTGATGACATCGCTACACGTACAGTTACAATTCGTCTCTATGCTACACAAAAGTAAAGAAATCAGGGAGCGAAATAGAATAAGGGGCTTCATAGAGCCTTAAGGTGATACATATTTTTTCTCTGTACACCCTGGGTGCTGGAGCAACGTTCTATGATAGAATAAGGACTTCTTTTCTTGCTCCTTGACGTTTTGTTTATAGATATATTGGTGGATTGGTTACATACTTTGTGGTCAAATCACTCTCTCATACGATATAGAATATGACCGTGTAAAATTATTTTACTATACGCGCTTGCCTGGAAGTCGATATGCAGCTTGCCAGGCGGGTCACCACTTCCAGGAGCGAAAGATGCCTGCAACATTCCATGATCTCTATAGCAATTTGCTCAATGATGTTTTTCTAGTGCGCGCGCGACAACAGTTAGAGCAAGGGGTTGATGGTTTGGCATGTGCAGATGCTTATGCGGATCAAGGTAAACCAGATTTTGCCCTGGCCCATCTGCTGCTGACTGATGCTTCTGATAATATCAAACGAGATATTCTTGCTCGCTCATATGAACGCCGCGCTGATCTCACTGATGAGAAGGCGGAGACTTTCGCGCTGCAATTTCATCGCCCTTTTCCGCTGGTGAAGCTGGAAGCCCAAAAAGACCGTATGTCTGCCTCTCAAGTTCGCCAGGGCAAGCGGGTACGTCGAGGTGCGAAAACACTACATGTCCAATAATATTTGTTCGCTTGCTCTATGTTCGCTATCTGTTCAATGTGTGGAATAGATGTGCAGGGTGAACTAGTCTTTGTAGGAGATACTCTTTGTTGATCGAGAATGTTATTGAAACTGTCGATACAAACATTCCTCTGTCACCCTCAAAATTCCTGATGCAGAGGAAAACGTCACTGCTGCCTATGGCCGGTTGCACATTTGCTTATATTCTCTGTATTCTGTTCAGTGTTGCTCTGGTTTTTAATGTGTCGGGAATTGTCAAGGGAGAATGGTGGATCAGTATAAAACTGGCCTGGTTTGGAAAATGGATTCCTTCTAATCTAGGTCTGGCTTCAAATACCTATCTGTCGCGTCAGAAGACTGGGTATCTGGAGCTTATGGTCTTGCTGGCTTGTCTATTTGTTATTTATGGGTTGACTACCTTCTGCGTGTATCGTTATACAAAAGATGCGCGGGTTGATCTCAATAAAAGCCTACAGCGTTTAATCTGGTTCGGTGCTGTTGTTGGAGGAAGCATCTATCTGTTTACGCCAGGCATTCTGACCAGTGATATTTATTCATATGCAAGTTACGGCCGTCTGCTTGCTTTTTACTCAGCGAATCCATACTTTGTTCCTCCCTCGGCCTTTCCGCATGATGCAATCTATAATTGGGTCTACTGGAAGGATACAGTCTCGATCTATGGCCCTATCTGGACGAGCGTGTCTACTTTGCTGTCATTTTTAAGTGGCACGGGGCAGATGGGAGTGATTTTTACTTTTCGTGTGTTCGCTTTCGCTGTTCACTTGCTCAATACTGCCCTGGTGGCCGCTAATCTACGCTCTATGGGACGTTCGCATCGTCTTGTGAGTGTTGGAACTTTGCTGTATGCGTGGAATCCGTTGGTACTGGCGGAAAGTAGCCTTGGTGCGCACAACGATGTCTTTATGGTGACGTTCCTTTTGTTGGGGTTGTTCTTGTGTACACGGTCAGAACTGCGCGGCACGTTTATGCGCCCTCATGGTTACATCCCTCCTCTTGTGGCCTTCACCTTCTCGACCCTGATCAAGTTTAGTGCTGCCCCCGCTATTGCAGTCTTTATTATCGCACTCCTTTGCTATGTGTTGCGCTCTACAAGGCGACCTGATGGGCGTTTGTCCTGGCGTCCAGCTTTAGTGGCGGGTGTTACGGCAAGTTGTATCAGTGGCGCACTTATTCTTGTATTGTATGGACCTTTCTGGTTTGGTCATAGTCTGGCTGATGTGGTGAATAGTTTTTCCTCTCTACCCTCGGCTATGGATTCGTTTAATTCGCTTCTGTCTGCCCTTTCATACATGAAGGCAACCCACAGCCTGACTTCTTCTCTGTACTTTTTGCTGGACCGGAAACTATGGAATATTATTACTATTCTGGCCCTGCTATTACCTGTGGCAGTTGGTAGTATCTACCTGTGGCGTGCTCCTACTGCACGCACGATTGCATTGGTGACAC
Organism: uncultured Dictyobacter sp.; assembly: GCA_964247965.1. GTDB lineage: Bacteria > Chloroflexota > Ktedonobacteria > Ktedonobacterales > Ktedonobacteraceae > Dictyobacter. Next base: position 7,041 of record CAXTXB010000083.1, read on the forward strand.
TGGCTTCTCTGTCTGCTTTCCTGGTGGTGACGCCCTGGTTCTTTGCCTGGTATCTCACCTGGATCGTGGGCCTTGCCGCTGTCTGCCTGCCAGTGACTTCCAGCCGCTTTGGACGAGCTCTGGTAGCTTTTGTACTGACTTTCTCGGCAACGGCGTTTCTTACTTACTATTCTACTCTAGTGGGGTGGATTCTTCTCAATATGCATCCTGCCGTTGTGTCCTGGGCACTGCGTGTAACCCTTGAAGCGTTTGGCTTACCCTTAATTGTATTTTTCGTTGTGCTGCGCTTCTGGCCTGAGAGCAGGGCTGAGGTTGTAGTAAGTACTAATCAGTTATCCCCAACTTTTGAAAAATGATAAACATCGTGTTTCTACCTGCTCTTTTTGCTGGTGGAGGCAGGAAAAAGAGGAGGTAGAAACACGATGTTTATGATTTTTCAAAAGTTGGGGATAACTGATTCTATTCCTCGCCGTCAGGCGTCTCATCTGCCACAACCTCTACAAGCTCTTCCTCGCTGGTCTCTTCAGTCTGCTCGCTTTCTGTATCCAGCGGCTCCATCGCTTCCATCGCTTCCATCGCTTCATCTTCTTCAGAATCCTGTGTCTTTTTACCATTGGTAGTGGCAATTGCGACGACCGAATCGCCCTCGTTCAGGTGCATGAGGGTAACACCCTGTGTTGCGCGCCCGCTCGTCTTAATGCGTGTCACGTCGGTGCGAATGACGACTCCGGCGGCCGAGATAACCATGAGATCGCTGTCCAGCTCGCTAATCATACGTGCTGCTGCGACTGGACCGGTCTTGTCAGTTACTTTTGCAGTAATGACGCCGCCGCCGCCGCGATTGTGGCGTGGATAGTCTTCGATCAGTGTGCGCTTGCCGTACCCAAAGTTGGTGACGATGAGTAGTGAGCATCCTGGCAGCGCCAGGTTAAGTGAGATAACGGTGTCGCCTATGTCGAGACGAATGCCGCGTACACCGCCGCTTGTGCGTGACGCGAGACGTAAGTCATCGACGCTGAAGCGAATAGCCTGTCCCTGGGCGGTGATTAACAGGATGTCATCGCCGTTGCTGGCAAGCTTGGCTCCGACCAGTTCGTCATCCTCTTCCAGGTTCATGGCGATCAGACCCTGCCGGCGCACAACTTCGAACTCACTGAGCGCGGTCTTTTTGACCTCACCCTTCTTGGTTGCCACGATCATCACATCGCCTTCCGCGCCTTTGGGCACAGACACAATGGCCGTTACCCGTTCGCGTTGCTCTATCGAGATCATGTTAATCAGATGCTCGCCTTTAGCCGTACGACTCACGTCGGGCAATTCATATGTGCGCAGTTGGAAGACGCGCCCGCGATCTGTGAAGAATAAAAGGCTATCATGCGTATGAGTCACCAGGAGTTGGCGTACTGTATCATCCTCGCGCGTGGCCATGCCTGTTACTCCACGCCCTCCACGACGCTGCGCCCGGTAGGTGCTGGATGGTAGGCGCTTGATATATCCTTTCTCGGTGAGGGTGACGACAGTCTCTTCATTAGGGATCAGATCCTCGTCTCGGAAATCGCCCGCCTCCATGTCGATGATCTCTGTGCGCCGGGCGTCCCCATACTTGTCCCTGATCTCCTTAAGGTCTTCTTTGATCAGCCTGCGAATTTCGTTGATGTCACTTAAGAGCATATTATAATATTCGATGTTTTGAAGCACTTCACGTAGCTCGTCTTCGATCTTCTTTTGTTCCATTGAAGCAAGGCGGGCCAGGCGCATATCCAGGATTGCCTTGCCCTGCTCGTCCGAGAAGCCGAACTGCTCGCGCAGTTTGGAGAGGCCGTCATCGTATGCGGACTGCGAGGCACGGATAATGGCGATGACCGCGTCGAGATTGTCAAGCGCGATCTTCAAGCCTTCTAGTATGTGTTTGCGCGCTTCAGCCCTGGCCAGTTCGTATTTAGTGCGCCGTGTCAGGACGATCTCGCGATGGCTGATATAATGCTGCAGGAATTTCTTCAGCGTGAGCGTCTGTGGCTGCTGGTCTACTAATGCAAGCATATTTGTATTGAAAGCCGCTTGCATGGCAGTGTATTTGTACAGTGAGTTGAGTACGCTATCTGTATTGGCATCGCGTTTCAATTCGATGTACATACGCATGCCCTGACGGTCAGACTCGTCGCGTACCTCGGAGATGCCATCGATCCTCTTGTCGCGCACAAGTTCCGCGATTTTCTTGACTAGCTCTGCCTTGTTGACCTGGTAAGGCAATTCGGTAACAATGATGCTCATCCGTCCGCGATCGGTCTCTTCGATCTGTGTGCGGGCACGAATGACAACGCGGCCGCGACCATTCGCATAGGTATTGCGGATGCCCTCGCGCCCCTGAATGATCCCTCCTGTAGGGAAGTCTGGTCCGCGCACAATGCGCGCAAGGTCTTCAGTCGTTGCCTCAGGATTATCGATCAGGTAATCAATGCCGTTACAGACTTCGATGAGGTTGTGCGGCGGAATGTTCGTCGCCATGCCCACAGCGATGCCCGTCGAGCCATTTAACAACAGGTTTGGCAGGCGTGCCGGCATCACGGATGGCTCTTCCGTCTGATTATCGTAGTTAGGGCGGAAATCTACTGTATCTTTTTCAATGTCACGCAAGAGCTCGTCGGCAATGGCTGCCATCTTCGCTTCCGTATACCTCATTGCCGCCGGTGGATCATCATCCTGAGAACCAAAGTTGCCCTGTCCCAGGATCAGGGGATAGCGCATCGACCATGGCTGGGCCATGCGCACAAGTGATTCATACACCGCCGCATCGCCATGAGGGTGATAGCTCTTCAACACCTCACCCACCGTACCCGCGCACTTGCGGAACTGTCTCGTTGACTGCAGACCCATCTGGTCCATTGCATAGAGTACGCGTCTATGCACAGGTTTCAGCCCATCTCGCACATCAGGAAGCGCACGGCTCACAATGACGCTCATTGAGTAGTCGAGATAAGCCCCTGTCATTTCCGTCACGATATTTACTGGCTTAACGTTGCCCGGTTCCATAAAAACATCCTCACCAAAAAAGTAAGACATAGCCTGAAGGCGATATCGGGTTGAAGCATTGATTTTGTTGGGTGGAGGGGTCTTAGAAAGTTTAATCCTACCTATGTTATTATAGCACATTTGGGCTGATTTTACGAATTGAACTGCTTTATAGATGCCTAAAAGAGGGCACTACTGCTCTCTGCCGCTCTCTGCCGCTCTCTGCCGCTCACCTCTCTGC
>CAXTXB010000083.1:10300-12333 GCA_964247965.1 uncultured Dictyobacter sp.
TTTTTAACCCATTTTTCAGCCATTATTAAATTGGTAATAAAAAAAAAAATATTAAATACAGTACGAGATTATTGGTTAGCGGCAGAGCCAATAAAATGAAAATATTGGACTGTAGGGGTAAATCAAAAAATTTGAGCCATAGAGACTAGGTTTTGTACCTGACCTGTGGTATGATTAGATGCAGGAAGGGATTTTAGTGGTAGTGTTTTGTACCTCTATTGTCATTGCTCGTTGACGAATATCTTCAATGCATGAGACAGAGGAATAATTCATTATCGTACTGTAGCGTACATATTATCCTGATCAGGTTGAATTGATGCTTTGAGGTGATGCAAATGGCTGTGAAACCCAAAAAGGAGAGGGCAACTACTGCGCCTGCGTCCGATGATCCCTGGCGATCCGGTCGTCGTCGTTTTGGCATGGTGAGCTTTAGACGCGGACGTGATAAAATGTGGCACTTTTCGGGCCAGCAACCTGATGAAGAGGTGCGCCTGGTTGTGCGCAAGCACTGGTGGTTCCTGGTGAGACCGGCGCTTCCGTTCCTGATTTCGATCATTGTGCTCTTCTTAGTCACCGGGGGCCTCGTAGCAAACCTTGCTATTGGATCGGTTGGAATTTACCTTGAGATCGCTGCTTTTATCGCTGTCCTGGTGACTGGTTCCTGGTTCGCATACCGTGACCTGGTTGTCTGGTGGTATGAAACATATATCATCACCAATAAGCGTATTATCAACGCACGTGGCCTCCTGGAACCGACGCGTCAGCAAACGCCGCTCGAAAGAGTGCAGCAGGTAGGAGTCGGCATTGAATCTCCGATAGGCCTGGCTTTGAACTTTGGAATGGTGCATGTATACCTCACGGGCGGCGATCTTAAGATGGAAAATGTGCCGGAGCCCAGAGGTGTGCGCGATGCGATCCAGGGCGTGGCAGACAGCTTTAAGGCGGCCAACAAGCCGAAGGATGTTCCTCCCATCAAACCTAAAGATCCTGAGCTTGCTGATCTGCTTGACTCTCTAGCAAAGGAAAAGCCAGTCCCCAAGCTACCTAATGCCGATGAACACCTGCCTGTGCCTCGTAACCAGGGGTTCCTTGGACCACGGCGGACATTCGGGGGTTTCTTGCGTCTTAAGGCTGATATACGCTATGTGTCGGGCGAGTACAGCGTGAAATATATCCAACGCTCGCAGTACATCTTATGGCGTAATTTATCTGTTCCAATACTCTTACTGCTCATTGTGCTCCCTGTTGCCCTGTTTGTACCAGGAACAGGCGGAGTCTCTGCTGCCGCGTGGCAGTACTGGTGGCTTTTCACCGCAATCATCATTCTAGGCTTGCTTGCTTCTCTTGGCGTGATCTATACCAGATACATCGACGATGTGTATCTTCTGACAAATCGGCGCATCATTGACATCCGGCGTAACTTCCTTTTCTTCTTTGAGGCGCGCATCGAGACGGAATATAAAAATATTCGCGATGTCAAGGTCGTTGTGCCAAACGTGCTTGAACGCTTCCTCGACGTGGGCAATGTCTATGTAGAGACCCCGGGCAATAGCCCCGATATTGTTTTAAGGGGAGTGGATCATCCCTTTGTGCTGCAGGACGAAATATCAGGCATCAAGGCGCATAAGGATAAAGAGGATTCGGCAAAGAAAGAGAACAACGAGAAGAAAAACCTCCATAAGTGGTTTAGCGCGGTAGTCACAAAAATTGAAGATACATCTAAAGGTCGCGGCACTCCCAACCTTAAAGATATGGATCTTCTTACTGCGATGGCCTGCGCCCAGGAGGTTGGCCTGGATGTATCGGTCTATGGTGAGGCTGTGGATAATCCTAGCGTTCCGCCCGGCCACGTAGTCCATCAAAATCCACCTCCGGGCACGGTGATGGAGAGGGGCAACAAGATTGAAATTGTGTTGAGTAAACGCCCTTCGCTGGTTGATTAAGATTAATAGGTCATGCCGAACATTTGAAAAATTATTAAAATACTAGTTTAAAAGCAATTTTTTATGGCGGGGGCCGTTAAAATAGAGTGT
>CAXTXB010000083.1:12379-14245 GCA_964247965.1 uncultured Dictyobacter sp.
AAAAATGTTTTTAAAAAATATTTTTTAAATAATTTTAAAAATTTTCGGCATGACCTATTAACGTGACCCTACACGTGCTAACAGTGCGACGCTTTCAATGTGATATGTCTGAGGAAACATGTCAATTGGTTGTGCGGATACCAGACGGTAGCGACCACCAGAGCAAAGCGTAGCAATATCACGTGCTAGTGTACTTGGATCACACGAAACGTAACAGATGGCGCGTGGTGCCATTGTCTGCAATGCCTGTAACGCTTTAGGATGACAGCCAGCTCGAGGCGGGTCTACCAGTGCGATATCAATGCGCTCTCGTCGATAATGCAACTGGCTTAAGATACGTTCGAGAGTCCCTTCGAGGGCAGTAATATTATTCTGGTTGTTGAGCGCACATCCTGCACGCGCGTCCATAACTGCACTGGGTTGTGACTCAATGGCGATGACACGGGCTCCCTGCGATGCTAAGAAGGTCGAGAAGAGTCCCACGCCACTGTATCCATCAAGCACAATCTCTGGGCGTTGTGGCTCCAGGGCAGCCAATGCACGCTCAACTAGCACTGAAGTCTGGATTGGATTGACCTGGAAGAATGAATCAGCTGAGATACGGAAGCGGCGTCCAAGCACCACATCGGTCAAAAACTCCTGGCCTACAAAGACACGCCCATAGCGACCGCCAACACGCTCAATTATTACTCCGACTATACCTGGTGCGATCGTCATAAGTTCCTGCGCCAGTTGATGCGGATTTTCGATCATTGAGCCTGGACGTGCATTAAGGATGAGAAGGGTTGGAACTGCCTTTACCGCATTTGGAGCAATGCCGGTGGCTGCATTACTGACTGCGCCGATCGCCCCACGAATAGTAACGCTCTGCAGCATCTCACCGAGAGTAGCTCCAAAATATTCGATGAGCTTGTGGCGGACCAGTCGATAAACCTGGTCCAATGCCGGGTGAAGCAGTCCACACTCCTCAAGGTCCTGTACGTCATGGCTCTCGGTTAACTTGAAGCCGATCTCGCCTGCTGTTCCAACTGTAAATACGGCGTAGTTACGATAATGCCACGATGGAACAGTCGGAGGCATCCCGATTGTGGGATTAACAAGAGCGTCTGGTTGCTTCCCAATCCGCACGAGCAATTGGCGCACAATGTGGGCTTTCCAGGTTAATTGTGCAGGGTAAGCGATATGTTGCCACTGGCAACCACTATCGGTGAGTTGTGGATAGACAGGCTCGATACGTTCGGGAGCTGGTCGTAGAATCTCAAGTAGCTCCGCGCGCGCATGCCCACGACGCTCCTCAACGATTTCGACTCGCACCCGCTCACCCGGAATCCCTCCCGGGACGAAGAGAACGCGCCCTTCATAGCGGCCTACAGCGTCTCCTCCGTAGGCCAGGTCTGTAAGTTCAACATCAATGCTCATATTCACCTCGGCGGCACCTTACGACTCTTCCACGTCGTTGATGTCCGTCCCATCTTTCCAGCGTTTTGTTTCTGCTAATTCTTACTACTACTTATCCCCAATTGGTATGTCTCGCATGTTGAAAGAACCCGGTGCATAATCTCCCTGTAGAATCTCTTCAATAGGGTATCAGGCAGGAAATTACCTGAGCGGAAGGAGCTCTCTTTTCTCTGGAAAAAACACCGTCTATAGTGGAAGGGGCTGCCTGGGTTGACTATAGAGCCGTGTACCAAAACGACTCAGAAAAACCGCTCCTAACCCAAGGAAACCTGCTAGTAAGCTGATGATCCAGCCTATGTGAGGGAGAGACCCTGCTAATGCCAGCACTGTCAATCCCACTCCAACCTGCATTAGACGTGTATTTTGATGTGGAGCTATCTTGTGTAAGATATAATCCCCTACAATCCA
>CAXTXB010000084.1:0-9933 GCA_964247965.1 uncultured Dictyobacter sp.
ATTTTATGTTGGTATAATAAACAATCCCCAACGTTTCAAAACGGTTGACCTCCACTTTCTTCGGTTTTAAAACGTTCGGGATGATACTATCTTTCGCTACTTAAAAGACCTTCAAGAAAGACCTTCAAGTAGGTTCAAGACTAAATTTTACAATCCAAAGTACGAGCGATATTTTTCCCACTGTGCGAGGAGCTGGGCGCGTGCTTCCTGGCCGGTGAGTGGTGTGTAGAGCAGGGTGATGACGATGCCGGCTACGAGGCCGAGGCGGAACAGCGTCTGGGCTGTCTGGCGTCTGCGCTGGGCGCGGATGTAGCGGTCCTGGGCTGACTCCTTCGCGTCTTGAACGTTTTTGGCAGCCTTTTTGAGATTCTTTTTGGCTTGTTTGGAATTTTGATCAATTGCGTCTTGCGCGGTGTCTAAGCCAGATGAAATTACATCTGCGCCTTTGTTCTGCGCACGCTTCAGGTTCTTTTGCGCCTTTTTGAGGTTTTTCTGAGCCTTTTTGGAATTCTTGTCAAAGATATCTTGTGCTGCGCTGACACCTGTTTGTACAGCACTCTGGACGGCGTCTGTACCGGTCTGAACAGCATTCTGGACGGCGTCTGCACCAGTCTGTACTACGTTCTGGGCGGCATCTGCGCCAGTTTGTAGTACATCCTGAGTTTTAGATACCGCCGATGCGGCTGTATCTTGTACTGTGTCTTGCAGGTCGCTCAGATTTCTCTTTGTTCTTCTCAGATTTCTTACGTTTTTCTTCTGATTCCGCTGCAGTAATACGCCTGCGGCACCGGCTCCTAGTGTGAGCAAGCCTTGTGTCTTGTTCAAGCCAGTCTGTACGCTGTCTTGCACGTTTGCATAGGTAGACTGAGCAACATCTTTTGCGCTATCGACGGCGGTCTGAGCGATGTCTTTCGCGTTATCAACGGCGGTCTGTACGGTATCCTGCGTATTGGCATAGGCTGTTTGAGCGACATCTTGTGCCTGATCGGCAGCACTACGCCTCCCGAATGTAAGTTTAGCCATATGTCCTCCTTATCTTGTTAAATCATTAATTAATAAGTTTATCGAAAATTTTATTTTTGTCATCGCCACTTCTATAACCACGAGCTACTCACAGGTCTGGTTTCATTTCCCTGGCAGATATAGTACCCATTAGTATCTTTGGATGACCCATATCCTGTGGATACTACACAGAAGTTTTTTCTGCTAATGACAGTATAGCTATGCCCCTTGCATAATTTTCCAGCATTCGCGCGCGATCTCCCAGTCTTCCTCTGTATGAATGACCAGCACGCGCACTGCCGAGTCGGCCGGAGAGATTTCCTGGTCTACGGGTGAGGCCGCGTTTTTCGTTGGATCAATTTTGAGGTGAAGATAAGCCAGTTCTTCGCATACCCTGGCCCGTATTTCGCCGGCATTCTCGCCGATGCCTCCGGTAAATGCCAGCGCATCCACGCCGCCTAAGGACGCGGCCATAGCCCCTATGAAGTAGCGCAGGCGGTAGATGAACATATCAAGTGCTAGCTTCGCCCGTTCGTTTCCATCTTTAATCGCCTGTGTTATCTGCCGCATATCTCCTGAGATGCCAGAAATGCCTTTAAGTCCAGATTCTTTGTTCAGAGTCTGCTCAAGTTTATCGGCGTCATAGCCTTTTTCGCGTATCAGGTAGACGAGTATGCTTGGATCGAGGGTGCCGGAGCGCGTGCCCATCATCAGCCCTTCAAGAGGGGTGAAGCCCATCGTGGTGTCTACGCTCTGACCGTTTTTGATGGCGGCAAGCGAAGAGCCATTGCCCAGGTGGCAGTTGATGAACTTGAGCTGATCTTTTCCGAGGATTTGTTCCGCCATACGCGTGCAGTACTGATGACTGATGCCGTGAAAGCCATAGCGACGAATGCCCTGCTCAAACCATTCGTATGGGCCGGGATAGACGGCAACTTCCTGCGGAATATGGCTGTAAAATGCTGTGTCAAAGGTTGCTACCTGGGGCATATCGCTCTTGATCTGTTCTATGGCTTCTATTCCCTCCAGATTGGCAGGATTGTGCAGGGGGGCGAACTCTGCGAGGTGGTGTATGTCCTCTTTGACTTTGGCCGTTATGCGTACGCTAGAAGTGTATTCTGAGCCTCCGTGGACCACGCGGTGCCCGACAACTGCTATCTCTGAGAGATCCTCGATGACCTTTGTTGGCCCACTCTCCAGCGTCTTAAGCATCTCTTTGATGGCTTCAGGGCGCGAGTCGGTGTCAATCTCGTGGGTAATGGTCTGCCCGTTGGCGCTTATCTTTATTTCTGTTGCACCCTGCTTTTTGGACCAATCGGCGCTGCCTGACCATAGTGCTTCGGGTGCTTTGTCTGCGGGCGCGCTGCTAATCTCGTACAACGCGCTCTTCTGACTGCTTGATCCGGCATTAAAAACCAGTATTTTCATGTTCAACACTCTTTCTGATCTCTACCTCTAATCGTGCCATTTCCACTCGGTGATCTCTTGTGGATCAATGCCGTGCTCTAGAATATATTGATGGTGGGAGGCCAGAACATATTCGTAGTGACGAAGGCGTTCGCTTGCCCGCACAGCTACACGCGGATTGCGCGCGGCCGCCAGCCGAATGGCCTGGATACAGAGTTGATAACGACTGGTCCCGTTGCGCACGTTCATGTCAAATGATGTTGTGGTTGTGCCCTCTTCGCGATAGCCATTGACCGAGAAGCGAGTGGTTACATTCCGCCCGAAGAGCAGTTGTTTTACTGCCGAGGCATAGCCATGGAAGTTGACAATGACCGGACGATCTGGCGTGAATAAGGCATCGAACATGTCGTCTTCCAGGCCATGAGGGTGCTCGGATTCGGCCTCAAGCACAAGCAAGTCTACAACATTCACGACGCGTACGCGTAACTCTGGTACTTCTTCCCGCAGAATCTGTGTTGCAGCCATGACTTCAAGCGTCGGGTTGTCCCCTATGCCGACGAACACAACGTCGGGATCAACGCCGCCATCTGTGCTTGCCCATTGCCAGATCGATACTCCGGCTCGACAATGGTCAATCGCATCGTTCATCGCCAGCCATTGTGGCATCGCCTTTTTATTGGCAATAATCAGATTGACATGGTTTGTGCTCTGGAGACAATCATGGATGATGCTGAGCAGGCAATTTGCGTCTGGTGGTAAGTATACACGTGCGATTGGAGCCTTTTTGTTGAGAACGGCATTGATGAAGCCAGGATTCTGATGCGAAAATCCGTTGTGCTCCTGTTGCCAGAGGGTAGAGGTCTCCAGATAGTTGAGAGAGGAGATGGGCAGACGCCACGGAAACTCCATCGATATTTTCAGAAATTTAGCGAACTGATCCATCATGCTAACAATAATATTCAGAAATGCTTCGTAAGAAGGAAAGAGGCCGAAGCGCCCCGTGAGCAAATAACCCTGCAGCCACGCCTGGCAATCATGTTCGCTGAGAACCTCGATGATGCGTCCATCCTGCGACCCCACCTCGTCGTTATGGGGCGGTACGGGCCATTGAAACTGGCGATGTGTGGCCTTAAATACTGGCGTGAGCTTGTTCGACTCTAATTCATCTGGACTGAAGATGCGGAAATCATGTTCATTGTGCTGTATGACCTCCGCCAGGTACTTGCCTAACTGCTCGCTACTACTGACATCCTCTCCACCGCGCTGGAAGCTTGCGGCGCTAGAGTCTTCCTCTTTACCAGCCCTGAAGTCATGAATATCTGGCAAAATGGGCGTATGGCGTATGCGTCCTCCGTATGTATGAGGATTGCTGCCCATACGTCGACCCCCTTTGGGACATTGCTCTAAAATTTCTACCGCAGGACTGCCGTTGGCGTCAAGTAGCTCTTCGATATGGTATGACTGCAGCCATTGTTCAAGCAACTGCAAGTGTTGTGGATTGCTCTTGACGCCCATCACAGGAACCTGGTGAGCACGATAAGAGCCCTCGATGGGCTCGCCATCCATGTCTTTAACGCCAGTCATCCCCTTTGGCGAGCGCAGGATGATTATCGGCCACTGCGGCTTTTCTAGCGGCTGACCAGAGCGGGCAGCGTTCTGGATGCGGCGTATCTCATGATAGGCCCAATCCAGCGCGCCGTACATTTGTGGATTGAGTGCATTGACATTCTCGTCCTCTACGAAGATGACTCGATAGCCATAGCCAGTGAAGAGATGCAATAGTTCTTCATTGCTCATACATCCATAGATAGTTGGGTTTGCTATCTTATAGCCATTAAGATGAAGGATAGGAAGAACCGCGCCCGATTCTGCCGGGTCGATAAACTTGTAACTATGCCACGCGGTCGCCGTTGGCCCCGTTTCGGACTCTCCGTCTCCAACTATACACGCGACGATGAGATCCGAGTTATCCATGGCGGCTCCGAAGGCTGTTGCGAGCGCATAGCCCAACTCACCACCTTCATGAATCGTGCCTGGCACACCCGGGTAGAGATGGCTAGGGAAGCCTTCCGGCCATGAAAAGTCGTGTATAAGTTTATGCAAGCCAGCCTTGTCAAAGCTCAGTGCGGGATAGTAATCTTTGAGCGAGCCTTCGAGGTAGAGGTTTGCTAGATTCGCGGGAGCTCCGTGCCCAGGCCCGGTAACAAGAAACATATCCAGTTCATAGCGGGTAATAAGATGGTTCAGGTGAGCATAAATTAAGTTAATGCCGGGGCTGGTTCCCCAATGACCAAGCAAGCGATCTTTGATATGTTCTGGTCGCAACGGCTCTTCCAGAAGAACATTATCCTTCAAGTAGATCTGCGCCGCCGCCAGGTAATTGGTAAAGCGTAAATAGTGCTCTAAGCCATCTAGCTCTGCTTGATGAGTAGTGCGAATTCCTTCTGTATCAATGGTGATGCTACTCATTGAACTCGAGGTATTTGGCGTTTCTATAGCCATGAGAGCTCTCCCCTGCTATGTTATGCTATACTATTCTGTTGTTAATGGTTCAAACACCTCTACCACGAATGAGCGCCGGCATCCGTGACATTCCCTCGGGATAGGTCTAGTGGAAAAGCTCTTGTAATGTTCGAACTTGTTGTTCGTGCGGCCAGCGCTCCTGCATCTGATCATAGACCCGGCTGGCCTCTTGATAGCGTAGCTGGCTGCCCAACTTGACCGCTGCGTTTACTGCTGTCGTGAGCAGGCAGCAGCTCTGTTCTAACTCGCCCATTTGAAGTGCTGTCGCAGCCTGATAGACTGTTACCTCCACTCGATGAGGTACAGTAGCATGCACCAACGCTTGATCGACTTTGCCAAAGCTGCTCCACGCCTCCCTGACTTGCTCCAGGTGAAGGTTCACCAATCCCTCCAGATTGTACAGGGTCAGCCAGCGGAAATGGGTGTATGCAAAATGGAGATCGTCTTCTGGTCGTTCGGGAAAGATATCGTGGGCACGTCGGAGCATACTGAGTGCCGCATCTTTATCTTTTCGATTCGCATAAGCTTCTGCCAGACCTGCATATAAATAGCCCTGGATCAGCGGTGAACAGCCGCTGCTGTAGCGCAGTGCCTCTTCATAGGTATGCAGCCTTTGTGCCGAGCGTTTTAAGCAGAAATAAATATATGCCTCGCGTACCATTGCCGTCACACGCAGATTGACATCCTCCGCCTGCAGTCCATAACATGCGGCATCGTGAGTATGTTTAAGGGCCGTTCCAAAGTCCTGACTTTGTAGTGAGAGGAGATAAGCGAGTTGGTGTAACTGCGAGGCGAGGCTCGCCGCCTGCCGGCTGTATCTGGATGCGTTTTGTGCGAGTGCGCAGAGCTGTGTTAAGTAACCTGGTAGAACATGTGCTAGTTCTGTAAATCCTCCTTCAAAGTAGAGCTTCCAACACAGAGGAATATTAACTTTACTGACCGCCATCACCTCTTCTGGCTGCAAAAGCGTCGATTGCCGATCTGGTGTCAATCTGAAAATCGTTGCCGGTGTGCTAATTAGAAAGGTCATTGCTTGACGGCGCGAGATCTCTTCGCGGCCATCTTGTACCCGCTGTCCACTTCTTGTCTCTTCTGCATTTTCTCTTGTCTGTGCGATACGTATATGTGCTTCCTCTCTCATCGTGTCGCTTCCTAGAGAAGAAGACAAAGATCTCTGCGAAGAGGCTGTGATCAATGATTTAGTGCACGTCCTGACATCTTCAGACTGCATCACAGATGTGCTGGACGATGGCTGTAGTGTTCTTCCCCTTCTCTTAACAGAGATGACATGCTCAAAACCTAAGTCTTCAGGCGACATCTCAAACGCCTTGCAAAGCAAGTCTAGCGTCTCAAGTTGTGGTACTTGTAATCCTCGTTCCCAGCGGTTAAACGTGTTAACGCTCACTCCTACTTTGTTGCTCGCAACCTCAACGCTCCACCTGCGTTGTAGTCGAGCCGCCTCTAGTTTTATGTTCGACCTTTCCATCTGCTTTTCTATCGCCCTCTCCTGTCCTCTACCAACAACTCTCTACAAAGAAAACTTTTCCATCCTTGTTAACTATCTCTCCTACTACACGACATTTATTTGAATGCACCACGTATTTATAATAACATTAGTAAATCAATATGTAAACACTTGCAGTAACAAAAATAATATATAACCTTTGTAAATGTATGGAAATGATAAGGCGTGATAAAACGTGATAGTATGTTTATCTGTCGTTAAAAACCCTGCTTGTTCATTGCACTTCGATATACTATCATAGCAAATGATGAGATTCAGATGTGTTGACAGTATTGTAAAGAGCAGAGAAAGCGGTTATAAAAGAATAGAAGTATGTGCGCCTTTACTAGTAGAAGAGGAGATTTTATGAACGAGTGTAAGAGTGAGTATAGCAGTACGGTAACAGAGCTACGCCGACAGATTGCTGAGGAACTGGAGGCAATGCAGCGTGGTTTTAGTGCCTATGCTGCGGGCGTTGCTCGTCATGATTTTATTCGAGCCCGTATGGAGCAAGTGGGTGATCGCCAGGAAGAGCTATCGACTTACATTGGTCCGGATGATGCTGCTCACATCGTTTGTGAATTGTATATAAATAAGGTAACTGGCAAAGACAAATCTTAACACTATGTTTTGTTTCTACTGATTGTTTTGCTGTTATGGGTCTTCCACCCTTGATATCTGTTGTTCATTTGTGAATTTCCATCTGTTGATGTCGCAGACCAAGGAAGATCTCTATCTTTAAGAGATTTTTTGCATCTTATACATCTTTACAACATTTTTGCGCTCTAAGCAAAAATGTTGTAAAGATGTATAAGATGCAAAAAATCTCTTAGTGGGCCATGTAGTTTTGCCAGAAGAGGTACATGCGCTCACGCAGTGCTGTATGCTCGGTCTTTCGTAAATAGGGATCACTATTCCAGAGCGTTCCGGCCAGGACGCGCGCCTGTTCGATAAGCGCAGTATCGCTTAAGTCCGCTATACGCAGTTCTGGCATACCGCTCTGGCGCACACCTACGAAATCACCGGGGCCCCGGAGCCGTAGGTCTTCTTCAGCCAGGCGGAAGCCATCGGTCGTGTCCTGAAAGATTCCCAGCCGCTCTTGCGCCTGCATGCTTGCATCGGAGCTCAGTACGTAACAGTACGACTGATGTTTTCCTCGTCCCACTCTTCCGCGGAACTGGTGCAGCTGTGAGAGACCAAAGCGGTCTGCATCCTCAATGACCATAACACTCGCATTTGGGACGTCGATGCCTACTTCAATAACAGAAGTAGCAACCAGGATATCCAACTCGTGATCGCGGAAACGATGCATAACCTGGTCCTTTTCTGCTGGTTTCATTGCCCCATGCAGCAGTCCCAGTCTCAGGCGTGGAAAAACTTCGCGTTGCAATCTTTCATATTCACTCGTTGCCGCTTTTGCCGCCAATGTATCAGATTCTTCGATGAGCGGGCAGATAATAAACGCTTGTCGTCCCTCTGCCACCTGATGAACAATAGTTGTGTAGGCTTCGTTGCGCCTCGCCCCCATGCGCCAGCGGGTGATAATCTTCTGACGTCCCGGCGGAAGTTGATCGATGGCGGATATATCTAGATCTCCGTAGAGTGTGAGCGCGAGTGTACGTGGTATAGGTGTCGCAGTCATCACCAGCATGTGTGGATGCTGACCCTTCTTCCGCAAGGCATCGCGCTGCTCAACGCCAAAGCGATGTTGCTCATCCACAATGACCAGCCCCAGCTTCTGAAAAATCACGTCATCCTGAATCAGAGCATGAGTGCCTATAGCCACCGCCGCCTGCCCACTCTCCAGCGCTGTACGGGCGTGTACCCTTTCACGTTGACGCTGACTGCCTGTGAGCAGCACAGTCTGTATGCCAAAAGGTTCGAGCATAGCCCCAATGCTATGTGCGTGCTGCTCGGCAAGGAGCTCAGTGGGGGCCATAATCGCGCTTTGATAGCCATTGAGCGCGGCCGTGAGCAGGGCTGCCGCGGCAACTGCCGTCTTACCCGCGCCCACATCTCCTTGCAGAAGTCTGCTCATTGGCCTGCTCTGCGCTAGGTCAGCAAAGATTTCGCAGATCACGCGGCTCTGTGCCTGTGTAAACGTGAACGGCAGTGTAGCCTCTAACGGTTCATCCGTAGCAATAACTGACCAGAGGGTTGAGCTCAAGGCTGGTGTCTCTAGCGCCACCTCTGGGACAGGAGAGCCAGAAGGTGGCTCGATAAAGATGCGTTCATAGCGAACGCGAAAGGCATTGCCTTCTTTAGCCTCGTGTTGCCAGCGACTGCGCCGCTCTTGCATGCCGAGTTGAATCATAAATATTTCATCAAACGCGAGCCGACGATGTGCCTTCGCCCGCATCTCTTCATTGTCGGGATAATGTATCTGCGCAACCGCCTCAGGCAATGGCACTAAATCGCCCGTCAAGCGTACTGTCAGTGGCAAGTGTTCAGGAAGCATCTGGGCATAGCGATCGACAACGTATTTCGTGAAGCGGCGCAGCGTCTTGGCGTGCAGCCCTTCTGTCAGTGGATAGATCGGGACCATGCGCCCAGTGTTCAACAGGTCCCCTTGCTCAGGCAGCTCATGGCTGCGGGCAGAAAACTCCACCTTGTTGCCAAAGCGCTGCTTGATACCCGTCACCACAAGATAGTCTCCATGCGCCGCCTGAAGCTGCTTTTGCAGATAGGCCTGGTTAAACCACGAAACATACAGCTTGCCCGTCTCATCGGAGATCGTCGCAATTGTGCGCGTCCGGCCATTATTAATGCGCTGCGTCTTCACTTCCCATATCAGCCCCATCGTCGTCGTCAGTTCATTAAATGGAACATTCGCTATTTTCTCCAGCTTGCTATAATCCCGGTGCTCGCGAGGAAAATAAAATAACAGGTCACGCACCGTGCGAATACCCAACGTATGCAGACGCGTCGCAGCGCTTGGCCCTACACCCGGCACCGCAGTAATATCAGCGCTCAGCAAGGTTAACGCTGTATGCCCCTGTGACATCCCTGCCTCTAACTGAATAGGATTGGCCTCTTGCACCAACTCTTTAGAGGCCACCTTCCTCGTCTCACCCTCTTTCTCATTTTTCTTATAGCCTCTATTGCTAGAGTCTATCGAGTTAGAGGCGTCATCAGCACTAGCGGGCTTGCTTACTGCTGAACGCTGTGTTGGGGCACGGGTAGAAGTTGTTGCTAGAGGAGCAGTGGAGTTTACTACCC
Organism: uncultured Dictyobacter sp.; assembly: GCA_964247965.1. GTDB lineage: Bacteria > Chloroflexota > Ktedonobacteria > Ktedonobacterales > Ktedonobacteraceae > Dictyobacter. The sequence continues at coordinate 9,656 of CAXTXB010000084.1, forward strand.
CTGTCTGTGTTGAAGGCGGCACCCGTTTGCCTGGCTGTCCCGTTCGGGAAACGCTCGCGGGCGATGCCGCTTCATCGGGCGCTATAGATACAGCGGTAGACGCAGGTGAGCCGGGCCTCTGTTCGCTGTCCTCATCCAGCTCATTTAGTATCGCGAGGGCAGCGCGTAAGCTTGCGGCGCGCTGCATCGGGTCCTGTCGGCGGTAGCCCTCAAGGTGCTCTGCAAAACGATGGATTGGTCCAATATCCTGTCCCATACTTTTACAGAATGTGCTGGCC
>CAXTXB010000084.1:9943-14223 GCA_964247965.1 uncultured Dictyobacter sp.
GGCCTCTTCATACCAGCGCACAGTAAAAGCCTCCAATCCACCTGGCTTTATCGCTCGATCCTGATGGTTGGTACGTTGTTCATGTTGTAATACTTTGCGTGCTCGCTCCACATATGTGGCGAGCGTGCCACTCGTTTGATTTGCCATAAACCCGGTTCTACACTATCCTGCACTGCTCGATCCGTAACATTCATAATAGAAGCAAATCAGAACACGTGTCAAGTACTTGCCTTATGCATAGATAAATCTGCATGCAGGAGCCTCCAGGTTTTTCTCTACTATATGGGTCATGCCCCACATTTTAAAAATTTATCAAAAACTTTTTTTTGGGTGTGTTTTTTGGTGGGGAAGAGGGAGAAAAATGCGCCACCCCCCAAACAAAAACACCACCCACAAAAACAATTTTTTTTTTTTTTTAAAAAAACTCCGGGGACCCCTCATTCATCGATGCTATTTTTATTATGCTATTCAAGCCGATCTGTTGGTCTGCTCGGGTGGGACGCTAAAATGAATCTCCAGGGCTTTATCGACGAATTTGGCGACCGTGGCCTCCTGGTTTGCGAGGACGGCGGGCAGGGTGATGTCGCGCTTAAAATTGCCTATCTCGATGATCATCTCATCACCCTTTTTGGTCATCAAGACTTTGTCCATCTCGACGTGGGGAAGCGGCAGGCGCAGAATGTATGTGTTGCCCTGATGAGTGATCTCTTGCACCGGGCCACGATGAAAGACCTGTGTAGGATCTTGTTCGCCAAAGATGGTCTCCGCCAGTTTGCCGAGCTGGGCGACTCCAAGCACTTCGTGTGACTGATAGGGGGCTTCCCAGATCGGCAGGGGCGCGAAGGTCTGGTGTACCTGCTGGCGCAGCTTCTCCTGATTGCGATAGAGATCCTGCATAAACACATCCTGGTAGTCAGCAGGCTGGATGACGCGATTGCAGACAACACCATCAATTGGATAGCCAAAGAGCGCAAGATAGGTTTCGGCGCGCAGGGCCTCTTTAATCACCATACGCTCCGGGTTCACCACCGGGCGATACGAACTGGTGTCAGGATCGCTCAATACTTCGCGTAGCGTCTTTACGCGTTCGCTGAGCGATTGGACGGCATCCAGTATCTCCGTGGCTGGAAGGACTGACTTTAGAAACGGACGTGCCATGTTAAGTGTGCTACGCTTCATGTTCATGATGCGGCCTGCATACCATTGAAAGGTATCGGGCATGCTCAAGAGGCGCACAGTCTCTCCTGTTGGAGCGGCGTCAATGATCACAACTTCGAAGTCCCCATCGCGGGCGTTGCGGTAAATGTTGATCAGGCTAACAATCTCATCCATGCCGGGGATGAGGGCAAGTTCCTCGGCCATTACCGCATCTATACCCTGCTTGCGCAGGTTTTTTGCCATTGTATCTTTTAACTGGCCCCAGCCCCGACGCATCTCGTCCAACACATTAACTTCTTGCGCCCACAGGTTCCGAGTCAGCTCTTTAGGTTCAGATGTCAGGTTCTCTTGTAAACAGTCGGCCAGGCTATGTGCCAGGTCCGTGCTCACCACCAGAGTCCGTTTTCCCAGGGTGGCAGCGCGAACGGCGGTGGCGGCAGAAACGGTTGTCTTACCGACGCCACCTTTGCCTAGATAGAGAATTATGCGCATAGGATTCCTTATTCTTCTCTAGTATTCTCTAAAAATGTTTTAATTTCTACCGTATCGAAGTTCCCGCGCACTGCGAGTCCACAGCTTCGCAACTATTTACAATTTTACGAAACTCTTTGCATCTCATACATTATTACAATTTTTTGCGCTAAGCGCAAAAAATTGTAATAATGTATGAGATGCAAAGAGTTTCGTAAAATTGTAAGGTACGCCTTCTACGATCTACTGCTTATTATTGCTCTTGCTTTTTATACATACTTTGGACCAAGCCCAAAGTATGTATAAAAAGCAAGAGCAATAATAAGCAGTAGATCGCACTGCGCGCAATATCACCACTAAGAACGCCGTAGCGATAGGGATCAAACACGGTCTTAAAAAAGTAATCGATTACTTGCTTCATGAGCTGAATGTTTAGAATACTCATCCCCTCTATCTACGCAAACTGCCCCGTTTAGGTTTGAGAGAGCCATCTTTCTCTATAATGAAGATACGTTACCCATTTGTACAGCAAATGTACATCTCTATTTATGATGACGTAGGGTACACGAATACTTATCCCCTCGTTATCAGATTTAAACTGTCAATAAGATTAGCTTTTTGTGGTATCACGTCTTGTTAAAGCCGCCTCCTTCCTATAATGTATAACTAGAGTACAAGGTTTCGGTGGTGATCGGGTACCACATAGAAATAACAGGAGATATTGTAATGCGACAGGTACAGCAGGTGACAGAAGCCTATGAAAACTGTCGTCAAGTAACGCAGCGAGCATCAAAAACCTTTTACTGGGGCTCGGTCTTCTTGCCACTATCCAAAAGGCGTGCGATCTGGGCGGTTTATGCCTTCTGCCGCGTCATCGATGACCTTGTCGATGAGGCTGCGGATGCCTACCGTGTGGGTCACCTCCCTGGATCGCGCTCTCCTGCTCAGGCTATTGATGGCTGGCGTCGGAGGCTGGAACGCCTCTACCGCTATGGCGAGGTGGACGATGAACCAATCCTGTGTGCCTGGGCTGATATGCTCGAATCCTATCCAGTTCCTCTTGAGCCTGCCCTCAGCCTATTAGAGGGGGTAGTGATGGATCTCACACAGAAGCGTTACCAGACATTTGATGATCTCTATCTATACTGCTATCGTGTCGCGGGCACTGTTGGCCTTCTCACTGCTCCCATCTTTGGATATCAAGATGAGGCTGCCCTGCCACACGCCGTCGATCTGGGCATTGCCTTGCAGTTGACAAATATTCTGCGTGATATCGGGGAAGATGCGGGTCGTGACCGCATCTATCTGCCGCAGGACGAACTTGCTCGCTTCAAGTATTCTGAGTCAGATTTGATGGATGGAGTTATTAACGATGCATTTTGTCAGCTAGTGCGCTTCCAGATTGATCGTGCTAATGATTATTATCGCCGTGCTCAGCCTGGCATTGCCTTGTTGGACTCGGATTGCCGCCTGGCTGTTCGTTTAAGTAGCACGCTCTATCGCGGCATCCTTGACCGTATTCTTGTAAATGACTTTAATGTTTTTACCAGGCGAGCCAGTGTGCCGTTGAAGACAAAGTTGATGACCGTCTCAACCCACTGGTTTATGCAGCAATACGAGGTGTATATCAAGGGATTGCATGAGGCCTAAGGCCTGCAGAGAATACTTCTCTAGATTGAAGTAGACGTGGTTTGCTGCTAGATTATGACTACTATTCTGATCGAAGATGGAAAAAGCGAGGTACAGCAAAATGATGAGCTGGATCTCGCTTTAAATATAGATGTTGCTTAAATTATAGAGACTCGAAGTTGACATTCTAAAGATCAACCTTACCGTTGACCACGAGTAGTCTAAGAAACTCAAACTGGCGTAGTACCTCGACCCGGTCGCTTCCACCATGCTGATACCACTGTTGCAGCCAGAGTAGAGAAATAATTTCATCCTGGGAAAACCCATTCTGTACTAATATGTCTGCTTCGGTATCATTTATGCCAGATATCATTTCAAGAGGTCGTGTATTCATGTTTTTATCCTTCTACCACGCCCAAAGAAAGGGCGCTCTTCCACTGCATTTTTCCGCTTTTTTACAGATACTTCTTCACTTTTCCAACCTTACCACCTGCTATTGAGTTAGAAGGAATGTCTACTTTTACAGTAAGACGTTCTATGCCCAACTTCTTCAAATACAACCTTTTCGTAACCCTTACTTTATGCCATCTTCTCTTTTTCCCTACCACCTCTTCCTTTTATGCATAGTATAAGCGGAAACGGATACAGTAGCTATGTATTGTGTAACATCCAAACTGTGAAATAATTCACTATTCGTTGACGCACTCTTAACTGAAAGTGAGAGTGCTGAAATTATATACGTTAGAAATATTCGTAAGGTTCCAATTTGGAAAGACAAAGTTCATCTATAAAATACACGTTCCTCCGCCCTTTGATTTTCGGATAATTTGGGCCAAAATAGAAATGATCTGGAAGTTTTTTGAGGGGTGTGGCCGGGGGGGGGGAGGGGCGGGTGCTGCGCGACAGCGTGCGGCCGGGGGCGCTGCGGGCTATTTTCACGGGGGTGCGGCTGGGTATTGGGGGCGGGTGGCTGACGGTGGTGACGGCGGAGATGATCGCGGTGAAGTCGGGGCTCGGCTACA
>CAXTXB010000085.1:0-14099 GCA_964247965.1 uncultured Dictyobacter sp.
GGGATGACTAGCTCCACGGAGCTAGTCATCCCCAAAGAGGTGAGTCCGAGTAGTATTCTCACAACCTCTGCTTCCTGGCGGAAATGCATGTATTGTGTATTGATTTTTAATCAGAGAACGAAGAAAGAGACGGCGTACTTTCCTTCATATTCGTCAAAAATTGGCCTACTTCGGCCAATGCAGCCATTGCACGGCACGTAATTTCAACTGATTCATAGTAAGGTATATGTTCTTCGCGTAACATCTGTAGGGCTGGAATGTCGTAGCGTGCATAGACGGTTTGTACAAGTACAGGCTTCTGATACTGGCGCACCAGGCGACCCAACTCAGAGGCAGCAACTTCCTCGCGAGTTCCAAATTCTTCTGACAAGAGCATACGATAGCCACCGAAGAGGCCAGTGATAATTACTCCATCAACCTCTGGATCTTGTAAGCATACTTCAGTAATAGTAGCGAAAGAGAGCGGATCTTCATCGGTTGCACCTGCCACATCGATCGGATTTGTTGGAGTCGCGCGAGCTGGCATAAGTTTGCGCAATGCTTGCTGTGTGCTCACGTCAAGAATAGGGACTTCCAGACCTGTCCTAATCGCAGCATCACCTGTTGCAACGGAGCTTCCTCCGCCATCGCCCACGATCGCGATGCGACGACCACCCTGAGGAGTTGGAGGTTGGAGTGCCAGCGTCTGCGCCACAGGAAATAGCTCATCTGAACGCAGAACACGTACGACACCATTGTTAAGAAGGCTCGTATCTTGATCAGAACGCAGCGTTGCTTGAGCACCCGTATGTGCGCGTGCAGCTCGTACGCCTACCTCGGTTGCGCCACTAAGCAAGATAACCACAGGCTTATAACGTCCAGATGTGTACATCTCTTGTGTCGTCTGAAGCAGGGTCTGTTCCTCAATAGCTTCCACATAACCAGCGATAACAGTCGTATCAGGATCATCAGCCAGGTATTGCATACACTCTGGAAATGTCACGTCGATCGCGTTACCCACACTCAAGAAAGTGTTGAAGCCTAGCCCATCAAGTTGCGCCTGGGCATACCAGTACATACCCAGATTGCCACTTTGCGAAACCAGGCCAATAGGGCCGACAGGGAGCGGAAAAACCATCCCCAACGCATTAAGTTTTGAGCGCTGCACATAGAGGCCCATGCAGTTTGTCCCAATGATGCGAATGCCATGCTCATGACAACGATTGACCAACTCCTGTTCTAAGGCCCGCCCTTCTGGCCCTGTCTCGCTAAAGCCAGCCGTGATAATGACGATACCCTTAACACCATGAGCAATGCAATCATCAACTGATTGAGACACATGGGTGAAGGCAGTTGCGATCACAGCCAGATCAACATGATCAGGTACAGCGAGCAGACTAGGATAGGTCGGTTGTCCTAGTATCTCGGAAACGGAGGGATTAATAAGATAAATAGCGCCAGCGAAGCCACCGGCCATCAACTGCTTTGCTGCCACATGTCCCCACTTCTGTGGTGCACGTGAAGCGCCCAGTATTGCTACTGAGCGCGGCTGAAGTACATCTTCTAAAGTATAAAGGGTACTACTCATTCACTTTCCTCTTCATCATCAGATGTTTGAGAACTTCCATTCTCACGTTGCTTGCGCAGCAGCTCCTCAACATCACGGATGAGGCTATCTGCGCTAGGGAGAGGGCCCGTACTAGCAGGGCGATCCAGGTGCATCGTGTCGTCTTCCTCTTCCTCTTCCTCGGGGTCTATGCCGCTAGCGATCTGCTCCTCTAACTTGCGAACGTACTCGCTGGCCTCCGGGTCACGGGCAACTAATGCCGAGACCTGCTCCTCAAAGCGAACGGCGTCAGACTGAATCTCACTTAAGTCCAGGCCAAAGGAAAGAAATTGATTGAGGGACGTGAGCAAGGCTGCGGTCACCTTAATGTTTGGAGCGGCAGCCAGATAATGTGGTGCAGCGGCCCAAAGTGAAGCAGAAGGAATATGCGCGCGTCGGCAAGCATCATGGAGAACGCCGAGCATGCCGGTTGGGCCTTCATAGCGAGAGTTATGCACATCCATCTCGCGTAGACGTTCCATCACATCAGAACTCGTTGAGCTACCAGTAATAGGAACGGTGAGAGAGTGCGGAACATCGGCCAGGAGCGCACCCAGGAAAACCACCTCTGACGCATTAAAGTGTTTGCAGACATCCATAAAGGCCTTGGTAAAGGTTTTCCACTTGAGATGGGGCTCCACGCCGATGAAGAGGATCACGTCACGGTTGAGTTCTGGAGCCAGATGGGCTAGAAATTGGTTGGTAGGCCAGGAGATAGAACGCTGTAGCCCATCAACGAGTTTAACGGTTGGCCTTGTCTCCGTAAAGACAAAGAAATCTTCCGAATCAATCTCTGCAATTTTAACTGCTGTCCAACGTTCGATTAAAAACTTTATCGCGGTAGTCGCCGAGTCTGCGGCATCATTCCAGCCTCCAAAAGCCACAATGACGACCGGGTCGCGCAACTCTGGTTGTTTTTGATATTTGATAAGTGACATGTCCATCCCTCTTTTATCTGCCTGTTAGTGTATGCTCCAAGCAAATACATGGTACTATTCTACCATATACGGGCAAGATGAGACTATGTCACCTATCTTCTCAGGCTGCTCTATCCTCTCCCTGATTCTCTCGAAAAACGCAATTGACAGCCAGATTGACGGTATTGTCAACTTGTTCGTTGGAACGAGATTTATTGCTGAGTTATAACGAAGAAAGACGCTGGAAGGCAAGAAGAGATTGGGGAGGTGTTGTGATTACGCGACCTGTTTTGCTGCGGTCACCTCATTCCATACTTGGAATCGGTCCTGTAACGTGGTACGGTATTCCCCGGCACTCAGGCGGTGTCTTCGCGGTTGAAAATGACCTGCGATAGGACCGAAAGCTGAGAGAAAGCGTTGGGCCTGTTTTGCCGATTTGAATTTCCGCATTTTCTTCTCGCGTAGTCGCGTCGGTTGGTGGGAATTCTCCGCTCGATTGTTGAGCCGTTTGTGTTGACGATGCTCCACCCCAGGCAGAATCTCGCGCTTCGCCGCCCCGTAACTTCTGAGTTTATCGGTGATGATCACCCGCGGCACATATGCTAACCCTTTGAGGAGTTTGCGGAAAAATCGCTTGGCGGCCTGTTTGGTGCGGCGGCTCTGCATCAAGACATCGAGCACCTTGCCCTCTTGATCGACAGCTCGCCAGAGGAGGTGTTTCTTCCCTCGAATGGTGAGCACAACCTCGTCCAAATGCCGTTTGTCCCCGCAACGAGGACGACGACGGCGCAGTTCATTGGCGTAGGTCTGCCCAAATTTCAGGCACCACTGACGGACGGTTTCATAGCTTACGACAATTCCTCGTTGTGCCATCAGCTCTTCCACATCGCGATAGCTGAGTGAGAAACGGAAATAGAGCCAGACGGCATGACTGATGATTTCCGACGGGAAACGGTACCCTTTGTAATGAGGAGCAAGGATGGTTGTTTTCATGTCACCAGTATGCCAGAGATTTCCTTGTTCGGCAAGTTGACAATACCGAAAGTAGATATCCCTCTTTTTTAGAATCATTGTCATAAGGAAAGAGTTCTTGCTCCCTCCTTATGACAATGCATCTAGTGATGTAAGTGGAAGTTGCACGGCTAGCATCGTAATCCTTGCGCTTGTAGCACAGGAATAACACGACTCGATGTGGAGGCCTCTGCTAATGCTCCATGTACGAGCAGTACATTGATGGCCGCTACTTTGCATCACCATTTGCCTGCATATGCACCTCCATCGACATAAAGCACCTCGCCAGTGACAAATGTGGCGGAGTTCAGATACATCACTGCCTCCACTATTTCTCCTGTCGTCCCAATGCGATGGATAGGATGCAGTTGCTCAAGGAATGCATGTTCTTCGGGCTTGTGCATCGGAGTATCAATGGCACCACATGCTACGGCGTTCACCCGAATACCTTCGTGTGCATATTCGATTGCAAGTTCTCTTGTCATCGCCTCTAATCCCCCCTTTGTCAGACTCGTAAGAGCTGCAGGAACGCCTGCCACAGGTTGATTTGCAATTGAGGCTGAAAGATTGACAATATGTCCAAACTTCTGTTTGCTCATCTGTACGATGGCATATTGGGTTGTGAAGAACACCCCTGTCACATTTGTCTTGATGGAGTGCTCAAAGTCCTCAATGGAATACAGCGGGAATGGTTTGGCGAGAAAGATACCGGCGTTATTGACGAGCAGATCAATCCCACCGAAGGTGCGTATCGCTGTTTCTACCACCTCCTTTGCTGTCCTCTGCTCTCCAATGTCTCCATCCACGAGCACCAGAGAGTCAGATGGGGTCAGCACTCCTCTCTGTGTGATCGTGCGAGAGTTCGCTATGACCTGGTAATTCTGCTCAAGCAAAGCTTTTGTCAGGTGCAGACCGATCCCACTTGATGCACCTGTTACAATGGCAGTTTTTCTCTCATTCATCCGTGTTTTCTCCTTTCAGGATATCTCGTAACGATTTTTTGTAGGAAGCACAAAGCACATTGGCGAGAGGATATGATGTACTAGTCTCCGCATGATATCTGCCTGCCCCACCAGCAGCCCTCTTACCGGAGGAACTGACTCGGACGCTCTCGCAGGATGGACTCCGCCTCCGCCGCAATTTGTCTCACAATAGTGTCTGCCGATTCGATGCTGTGTATCATGCCGACAGCATTGCCTGCACGCACAGCTGCTAGATGGGCGTCGCCATCTTTGGTGGCTGCGCTCACCTGCTCGCGCAACTGTTCGCGATGAACGAGCACGTCCTCATCGTGCCCATGCCACCTTGCGGTATACTCGTTGCTCAACACTCGATCTCCAACGGTGGGAGGAAATGGATAGGCAAACGTGAGATCGTATACCTTGGTCAGCACAGTCTCATCTGTGCCCGCCTCTACCATGCGCTGTTTCTCCCATGCCTTTGCGACTGCTTCCCGGCTGGCGTAGAAGCGTGTTCCCATCCAGACTCCTTGCGCTCCAAGCAGTAGCATTGCAGCAAGACCTCGCCCGTCAGCAATACCACCTGCTGCGAGTACGGGAAGAGGATAAGCAACATCCACGACTGCTGTTACAAGTGGAAGCGTGCTGATATAGCCTGTATGACCGCCGGCTTCCGTCCCTTGTGCAACAAGCACATCAACCCCTGCTTGCACGGCCCTGATAGCCTGAGCGACAGTTTGCACTTGCGCGATGACTTTGACTCCTGCCGCATGAGCCGAAGAGACGTATGGGGTTGGGTCGGCGAACGAGTGGCTCACGGCTGTCACACGCTCCTCCAGCGCGACCTGTATCAATGCATCCAGGCCAGGAAAGGAGGAAATGAAGCCAACCCCGAAAGGCGTATCTGTCCGCTCACGGACCTCGCGGATTTGTGCACGGAGCCAGTCGGGACCGTCATTGGTCATAGCTCCAATCAGACCAAACCCACCTGCGTGGGAGACCGCCGCCGTCAGTTCTGCTGCCGCGATGCCTCCACTCATTGGTGCACTCATGATGGGATGTTGTATATCAAGCAGATCACAGATGTTCGTGTGTAACATAGGTCCCCTTTTGTCTCTTTTCACACAGCTCATGGCAGCACTTTTGGCATACGACGTTGCATGGAGAGACTTCCATCAGTTTTAAGGTTTCTCTGTTGAAGCTCTCACGAGTAACAAGGAACAGTGTACCATCGCTGGTGCCAGAGGTCATGCTTATTTGGAAGTATTTGCGTTAGGAAGAATATGATTATTTAGGAGTAGTTGCTCTGGGAACAGGGCTTTCTAATTCTAATAAACCGAACATAGCCCCGTATGATCTTGCCCCGATTTGATGGAGTAGAGAAACATGGAATATACTCTATCGAAGGAGAGCAAGATGGCAAAACAGCTGAGAACGTACACCAAAGAGTTTAAACAAGAAGCGGTGTGCTTGGTTGAGAGTAGTGGCAAAAGCATGGGCCAAGTGGCGCGTGATCTGGATGTCTCGGATAGCACGCTGTACAATTGGTGCCAAAAGAGCAGCCAGCAAGGAGAGCAGGCGTTTCCAGGAAGTGGGCACCAAACGGCCCTAGAGGAAGAAAATCGTCGCTTGCGTCGTGAGCTAGAAGTCACCAAACAAGAGCGTGATATCTTAAAAAAGCGATCATGCCGCAAAGCGACACCAATGATGATGAAAATCGGCTATACTTCTTGACAAAGGGAAGCGCAGAGAAGTCGCCACCGCAATGGAGCATAAAGCCCGATAAAAAAGCTGGCTGAGGGACGCCCAGAACCAATGATTGTCGCCACTTCGCAAGAGGTGAGCACGCCGAGGAAAGTTGTGAATGAATTCGTCCCCTCCGCTTCCCTGTTTCTTACCGTGTGAAGAAGGGGAGAACCTGATGCAAGTAATTCATTCTCAGTGTGCAGGACTCGATGTCCACAAAAAGACGGTCGTCGTCACCTGTATGCTAACCCTAGCAGATGGCACAATCCAAAAGCGAGCTCGCACGTTTGCGACCATGACAGCTGATTTGCTTGCCCTTGATGATTGGCTCAAGCAGCAGTCCATCGACGTGATTGCTCTTGAGTCAACGGGAGTGTATTGCACCCCGTCTACAATATTCTGGAGGATGGCCCAACGGTGGTGCTGGTCAATCCGCAACATATGAAGGCGGTTCCTGGGCGAAAGACCGATATCAAAGACAGCGAGTAGTTAGCTGATCTTCTCCGTCATGGACTTCTCCAACCCAGTTTCATTCCTCCCAAACCGATCCGAGAACTGCGCGATCTCACCCGCTACCGCAAGTCTTTAGTAGGGGAGCGCACACAAGAGATCAACCGACTTCAGAAGATGTTAGAGGGAGCTAATATCAAGTTAGCCTCGGTTGTCACTGACGTGTTAGGCAAAAGTGGCCGAGCGATGCTGGAGGCACTAGCAACAGGGGAAAGTGATGCTGAGGTATTAGCGGAATTAGCTCGTGGCAGTTTGCGGAAGAAGATTCCGCACAGGCGAGGAAATTCGGGGAAGAGCTCCTCACAGATGGAGGTAAGCTTGTTTTTGCGCTGCGTCCTCTCGTCTTGCAAGCTCGTAGTGATGGCGCACCATTCCACTGCGTTGAGCTGCTGCCTCAGTGGGAGGGACAAGCCTGCGCACAGCCTGGAAGGGATCGCCAAGCTGAATGCCTTTCTCTAGCTGGTTGTAGAGCATGTTGGCTAGGCCAAGGGCATCACGTTTGTCGGTTTTGAGCAATCCCTCTTGCCGCTTCTGGACATGAAGCACAAACGCAGGAATATCCAACTCCTGTCCGTACTGGAGCAAGGCACGATGATACTGCCCAGTACCGCGCAAGCAAGACCTGAACCTGGGTGAGAGGGACAGAGGTACTGATGCGATCGATCAGCGAGCGGAAGCCCTGCCGTGAGTTGTCAAAAGCGAGAGCGGGGCACTGTTCAAAACGTTGGTGGCGGGCCAGGAGCGTCGAGGAAAGGAAGCCGGCGACATGCGCCTTCTTGCCAATATCCCCTCCAACGTAGAGCGTTTCCTGAGCCAACAGAGGGGAGGGAGGTGGATCAGAATGAGATGATCTTTTACGGGACATAGGCATTCCTGCTTTTGCGGCATCCTTGCCCGTTCCATCCTCGACGATCAGAAGCTGCTGGGTGAAGAAGCGAGACCCCGTGGGCGTGCCTCTACCAGCTTCGGACCAGAAGTAGATCTTCAACCTCATAGCAGGTGTAGGAACACGCCCCCCATGTTTTTTTCAAGAGTCGAGCTCCAAAGCGTTGGGAGGGTTCTGCGGGATCATTTCCAGCCGAGAGCGACTCGACTGTGCTTCTTCACTTTGAAGCATACAGAAGTTCTCACGAAAAAGCAAGGAGATCGTCGAGAGATTCTGTCCGAAGCGCTCGCCATCTTCTCGTAATCCCAACGATGATCTATCAGTTTATTGCTCAAGCCAGCCAGGACTTTCCCGTGAGTCGGCTCTGTGAAACATTGGGGATCTCAAAGAGCGGCTACTATACATGGAGAGCACGTCCCATCAGTCGGCATGAGCAAGAAGATGGCGAGCTTACTTACGTCATTGAAGCCTGCTATCAACAGAGCCGAGAGACGTATGGGAGTCCACGCGTGCATGTATGCTTACAGCGGCAAGGCCATCGCTGTTCGCGTAAGCGTGTAGCTCGGTTGATGCGGCAACAGGGCTGGTATGCGCGAGAGCACCGCAAGCGTGCCCAGACGACCCAGCAACATCCTGACCATCAAAAAGCCGCCAATGTGCTCAACCGGGACTTTGAGGCCAGTGCTCCCAATCGCAAGTGGGTGACGGATGTGACGGCGATCTGGACCCAGGAAGGATGGCTCTACCTGGCAGGGGTCCTCGATCTGTATTCTCGTTCGTTGGTGGGTTGGGCAATGGCCGCAGTTCAGAATGAGGAGCTGGTTCAACGGGCATTGGATATGGCACGGCAGCATCGTCATCCCCGACCAGGACTGCTGCATCATTCGGATCGTGGTTGCCAGTATACGAGTACGGGCTATCAGCAGACGTTAGCTCAAGCAGAAATGGTGGTGAGCATGAGCCGGACCGGCAATTGTTACGATAATGCAGTCATGGAGTCGTTCTGGAGCACGTTGAAGTGGGAATGTGTCCATCGCATCCCCTTCTTGACGCGTGCCCAGGCTCAACAAGTGATCTTTGAATTTATCGAAGTGTTTTACAATCGTCAACGTCTTCATTCGTCTTTAGGGTTTCTGAGTCCCTCACAGTTTGAAGGTGAAATAATCTGATCCACCCATTAGTGCTGTCCATGAAAGTGGGTCAAGCTCACAGTATAGAGCCGTGTTCACCAACGGTCATGCTCCTTTGGAGCCATTTTCTTAGAGAAAGGAGCGTGACTCTTTAGGACTAGTCGAGCATGGAGTGACTATGTGGGAAGGAAAGAGGAAACGACTCCAAAGGAGCATGAACGTTGGCGCAATCAAAGCTATACTGTCCCTTGTTATCGACATGAAGTGATGCTTACAGCGGAATGCAGAAAGATAGAGCTATGAAGCTCTTCTTTTTTTGAGATCTCTTGTTATCGCAATGGTGTAAATTTGCGAAGTATGAGAGCGGATTCGGACCGAGTTTTGATACGTATGGTGGCGGCAAAACAGGCAGGAGTCTACAAAAGTTTTTCGACTCCTTGCTCTTAATTGCAAGGATGCTTTCTCTAAGCCCGTTCACAATCCTTGCTCGCTCAACAGCATAACTACCAAAATTTCACCATCATAGCTTGCAAACTTACACCGAAGCGAAGCAAGAAGGACATGTTGAAATAGTAAGTCTGTACTATCTGATACGCTCGTTCCTTAGTAGTCTGATGTATTGAGCAATGAGAAAGTATTTCGCATGATAGTGTTCTTAAAGAGCTACCGATGCGAGGAGAGTCATAATGATTTCATCGATTATGTGCATAGTTACCATTCACGGTATTGGCTTTGAGCAACCACCATCCGAAGGAATAGAGGGATACGCAGACGATCTCCACGCGAACCTGTATCACAGTCTTGGAGATGTTCTCAGTGATGATCCGACACGACAGGATTATCAACAGGGTGCGAGCGTGCCTATCTATGTACAGAGTGCCTATCCACCAGGAACGCATTGCCGGGAAGCGGGTATGAGCCGCCTGGGAAAGTGGGATATGGAAAATATAGGAGTTGTCGATGCTTCTAAGGCTCCGCTCGTCAAAGATGGAGCAAGCATAGCTCATGTCGCTTTAGTCTATTCGCAGCTAGAGGGACAGGGGCCTCAGCCGGGTGCGGCGGTGATAACTGGTGCCATGACAACGATCTCTCTGGCACGGGGACATTATGCCCATGTCCTGGGTCTGTTAAGGACGCTTTTTCTGGATACGGAACCACTCTGGTATCATTTATTGGAACAGCGCTCCCATGAGACAAAAGAAGTCACACCGAGCCTTCGCATTCGCCAGGATAAGGGATATAGACCGTCTCACGTTCCTCACCAATCTTCTGCCTCCAGTGGACTCATGGCAACATTAAGGCAGCTTGAAAACGATGTTGCGGCATACATCTGTCATAATGAAGAGCGCGAGCAGGTGCGAAGTTTTGTGCTGGACGCTTTGTTGCGGCTCGCCTACCGTGAAGATGTAGCGGGAATTGTCATCAATTCTCATAGCAACGGCACTGTTGTCGCCCTCGACGTGCTACGTAATCTTCCTCCCTTTGCCGCGAAAAAGATTCGCGCCTTTATAACAGCAGGTAGCCCACTCCGCAAATATGCCACGCTGTTCACATGGGGAGAGCATATATCTACGGTTCCAGTGATTGAGACATGGAAAAATTTCTGGGATGAACGTGACCCTGTGGCGGATCCCTTAAAACCCTCTATTGACTGGCTTGGAGGCACGAAGCCAACCCAAAAGCAGTTAACGGGCCTCTTCCGCTCTGTCGATCCCGAAACAGGCACTATCACGAATATGGCTATCGAGGACATACTCGTTGATAATTTCAAGCACAGCAAAGGCGGTGGCTTGCAAGCGCATAACTACTGGGATAATCAGCGCGATTTTATAGGGCCTCTTGCGAAGTATCTACAAGAACTTGTAGAGCAGGAAAAAGAGCGCAATGTTCCGCAAACAAGTGTAAAGGTTGAAGCAGAGTAGTGAAAGCAGGTAATAGATATGGCACTTGAGACCATACAACTAATGAGGATGTGCCAGGCACAGCTAGATGACCTTTTCCGCAATAGTCCAGCAGGAAATATTCCTAAAGGAGAGGGCGAAGGCACGGTACTCATCGACCCCGGTACGGAACTTTCAGAGACTGCGGCGAAGTTTGTCCACATTTTTGCGTGGCAGGGAAAAGTCTTCGACCCAGAAACTGGTCAACTACGCAACGAAATCTCGCCGTTCAAAACTCAAGCCATCGTCGCTAACGTCTACAAGGCCGCAAGCTGGTTTGATGGGAAGGAAAGTATAGTTCTGGATTACTCTCAAACCTCGCTTGTTGCGCATTGGATACGAGACGAAATCCGCGAGGTTGCTCCCGGCTTGTACCTGGGCATTGTGTTTTGGGACAAAGACAAGTTGATAAACTTTTCACTCAAGTTTCTAGAAGCATGAAGGAGTGCTGTTTTGTATCAAGTCTCTTTGCTATCTGGCGAGTCTATCATAGGGAGAAAAAACTGTATGTCTGATGCTTTTGAACATGTCCCGGATTATGCCCGTTATCTCCTTGCGGGAATCCGCATCATCAACGGGGGATTGGCTCTCTTTGCTCCTGCGCTTTTGGCCCAGCGATTTGGGGATACACCTAACCACTCGGTCATCTATGCACTACGGCTCTTTGGTGTGCGTACCATCATCATCGGCATCGAGCTACTTGTGTCGGATGAGGCATTACGTACAAATGCTTTGCGCGAGGCGATTCCCATTCATGCTTCCGATACACTCGCGGCAGCACTGGCAGGTATTCAGGGACAACTTCCCCGTAGTACATCTATAATGCTCACGGCGCTTTCGGGATTTAACACAACTCTAGCTATTCTCGCGCAGCCTCGCAACCAGCAATGACCAGGCAGTGGCTTGATATATCACGTCACTACATGTTATAGGTGTATTTTAGTAAATGAAGAGCGAAAGGAAAAGAATATGAAATCGACAAAGCGTGTGCCATGGTTATTGCTGACACTTCTGGCACTGGTGGCAATAGTTGTGGCTCTGTTGCGACGCCAGACTGCTACTTTGGAACGAGTGGGCAGTGGCAGTGGACAGAAAACTCCATCTGGCTATCGGCAAACATCATTCTGGCATATCTATGATCAGCTTGCGGAACAACTTGATGCGGCTGTTGGATGGGATAAGGTTCCTTTGCCTGTAGGATTGCTTATTTTCATTGGCCTACGCAATATTCTGCGGCAACAGAATTTATATGATACGACACAGGAGCCTGCCATCAATCAACCTGCTGTTGAACCAATGCAAGCACGCTATCTCACCGAACGTACCTCTGATGGCGCGCACAACGACCTGAACAATCCTGCTATGGGTATGGCAGGTTCACGTTTTGGTCGCAATATTCCCATCGAGTACACCTTTCCAGAGCCGAAGCCTGCAATCCTTACACCAAATCCACGTACGGTGAGCCTCGAATTGATGACACGCGAGAAGTTTTTGCCTGCGACAACGCTCAACATTCTGGCGGCGACCTGGGTTCAATTCATGGTGCGTGACTGGTTCAGTCATGGGAAGAGTCCAAAGGACAATCCCTGGCAAATTGAACTACGCGATGATGATTCATGGCCTGAACACCCCATGAAAATCATGCGTGTACCTGATGATCCAACGCGCTCACCTGATGCTAGCAATCTGCCATCAACCTACATCAATACCGAAACGCACTGGTGGGATGCCTCGCAAATCTATGGAAGTAGTAAAGAGCAGGAAGCTCTACGGCGTAGCGGACACGATGGCAAACTTATCATTGGAAGTAATGGTCTGCTGGAACTACCTTCCGACCCTAAGCTCAATCCGGCTCTGCTTCCTGGCTGGTGGTTGGGTTTAGAGATGATGCAGACGCTGTTTACGCTGGAACACAATGCGATCTGTGATCGCCTGTGTGCCGAGTATCCAACTTGGTCTGACGGGGACATTTTTGCTCGCGCCCGACTCATCAATGCGGCCCTGATAGCAAAAATCCACACCGTCGAATGGACGCCAGCGATTATCAGTCACCCCACCTCACAGTTCGCGCTGAAAGCCAACTGGTGGGGCATTGAGATGGAGGAACTGAATAAGCTCTTTGGGCGGCTGAGTAGCAGTGAGGCTATCAGCGGCATACCGGGGTCGGAGACCAATCACTTTGGTGTCCCTTATTGCTTAACGGAAGAGTTCACCATAGTGTACCGAATGCACCCGCTTATTCCAGATGACTATAGCTTCCGCTCAACTGCTGATGACGCGCCTTTACAAAACCTGACGTTAGACCAGATGACGGGGCCGCACTCAGAGGAAGTGCTAAAGAACATCTCGATGACCGACATCTTTTACTCTTTCGGTACGGCGCATCCTGGAGCTATCGTGCTGAACAACTACCCTCGTTTCTTACAGAAGTTCGAGCGGCCCGATGGATTCTTTATGGACCTGGCAGCAACGGATATTATGCGAACGAGGGAACTGGGTGTGCCACGCTATAACCAGTTCCGCAAACTGCTACATCTTCCACCTGCAAGTAGTTTTGAAGAATTGGCGAGAGACCCCGTTCTAGCAGACAAGATGCAACGCGTGTACAATAACGATATTGAACGCGTGGACCTGATCGTTGGTATGTTCGCCGAAAAACGTCCACAAGGTTTTGCCTTTAGCGAGACTGCCTTCCGCATCTTCATCGTAATGGCATCGCGCCGCCTGAATAGCGATCGCTTCCTGACCAACGACTTCAATGCGAAGGTCTATACACAGGCTGGCATGGATTGGATACGCGACAATACGATGTCAACGGTGCTGCTACGCCACCATCCACAATTGCGTTCATCCCTACGCAGCATTAATAATGCCTTCACGCCATGGATCAAGGTAAGTGCCTGATTGTTGGAGCCGACGAACTTGTACTAGCGAAAACGGTAATTTTGTAGGTTGTGTTGCAAGAAAAGAGGAGCAAAGAAATGGAAGCGTGAGCGACCTTCTCACCTGTTCTTAGGCGGTGACTCCAAACAACCTGGCGACCAATGCGACCTGCCCTCTCCCATCTGGTTTGTCACTACCTTGTACGTGTCCTTTCCTGATCATGTTCATGATCTCAACTCCTTGCAAGGTTCGCCAGGCCGTTTCGACGGAGGAAAAGCCCATCCCAGGCCTGCTGAAACGTTTGATCAACCGATGATCCTGCTCGATGAGATGGTTGAGGGAGTTCACTTGCCGCCATTCTCCCTACTGAAGCAGCACTCCCGTCGCTTTCAGCTCAGCACTCGCTTTGGGATACGCCGCCTTTGTAGCCACGTTGATCACACCAGGCGCTGACCTGAGGGGTGTGGGGTCAATCACAGCCGTGGGCTCCGACCCCTGTTCCTCGATCCCATGAGCTTGAGGAGCGGCATCG
>CAXTXB010000086.1:0-1012 GCA_964247965.1 uncultured Dictyobacter sp.
TATCCACCACTGTTCCCAATTGATCTGCGCCTGGTGTATCAGAGATAGAGGCGATGACCATACCGGTACGGTCAACGCTGAACGTACCCTGGCGCGTCTCCCATAGCAGCACGGGTTTCCGCTCTACGACGGTAACTATCAGCTGATTAGGCAATTGCTTGTCTAACTCAACTGAAGAGACCAGGGGTGAAGCTTCAATACGTGAAGCCATAGCCCCGGCGTCGAGCAGAAACAGGTTTTCCCCCTGCATACCCATGCTCTGGATCTTGCTGATCAAGGCATCGTTATGCGTCCCTACCACTTTAACCTGCTCCAGCCGAAAGGTATTACTACTCAATGAAAAGTTGATAATCAGGGCAAGCAGCACTCCAAAGGCGAGCACACCCAGCAACCTCCAGAGGAGGCTGCGACGGACGCGGTTTCTGCCACTGCGTATTGGTACAGCAGAAGACCTGTAAGGAAGCGGACGCCGCACCGCCTGAATACGTCCACTCGATGCTCTTATTCCTGTCTGTGCCAGTGTACGCGAGACCACTTCACCACGCCGAGAGGAGCGCGCCCTGACGCGACGCAGCTCTTGCTGTCGTCGTTCAAAGGATTGCCAGGCCGTTGACGGATCTGCCACATCCGGCACCTTCACAACACGTCCCAGTGTATAAGACGTGGCAGAAGTCTCCCGTCCCAGCTCTTTCATGCCCTCTCGGTTCAGTGAACGATATCCTATGTCTGCTCTATAGTTTTGTGCTGCTTTTTGCTCTGATGGTTTTTTTTCTGTCATGTCATTCTCACCTACCACTCCCCGCGCAGTTCGACTTCCAATTCCAGGTCCACCCCAAACCGTTCGTATACGCGGTTATGTGCTTCCCTGATCAGTGCCGCAACATCAGCTGCACTTGCTCCACCTACGTTAACAATAAAATTGGCATGACGTTCCGAAATTTGCGCCCCTCCGCACGGCATCCCTTTCAGCCCAACGGCCTCGATGAGCCGACCAGAATAGTCGCCTGCCGGA
>CAXTXB010000086.1:1022-13901 GCA_964247965.1 uncultured Dictyobacter sp.
GCTCTGCTGAGGTGGCTGTGTTCGCTTACGATATTGCTTATGTTCATCAATAGTTGCACGTAATTTTTGCGGCTCAGCACGCTGTAAGCGGATGCCCAGCCGGGCGACGATCTCGCCCGGTTCTATCAGTGCGCGAGGCGCAGCGATAGGGTAGCCCTGCGCATCAAATTGGATGCGGCGTTGAGCGCGAAAACGACTGTGTCGATAGCCCAGAGCAAGCTCGGCATGTTGATAATGCACCAGCATTGGTGCAGCAGGATTTGCCTCGCATTGACGGGCATCCACAACATCCACCCACTCCAGTACTTGCCCCAGATCATGTCCATGCACACCCGCGTTACTAATCACCCCTCCCCCTAGCGTCCCGGGTATACCGGGACCAAATTCCAGACCTCCCCAACCCTGGGGCGCAAGTTCATTGATAATACGCGGCCAGCTTATACCAGCCCCAACCTGTAACAATGCCGTATCAGCGGCGGAATCTTCAAGTGTATAGGTATTGATGGCTATTTGCGCGACCACACCACGTACTCCGGCATCAGCATAAAGTACATTGGTCCCATTGCCTGCGATGAGCAGAGGCCAACGGTGTTCAGAGCAGAGAGTTACGAGACCCAGAAGGTTCTCTTGCGTGTCGACGGAGACCCATACGTCAGCCGGCCCACCAACACCAAAGGTACAATGGCGCGCCAACGGCTCGTCGCGTCGAACACGCCTGCCAAAGTACCTCTGTAGCTCTGTGTAAGTGGTCTCAGCTTCGAAAATCATCTCTGTTCCTCTACTCTATGATCTGCTAGTATTAGTCGCTCTACCGGCTTCTTTTGTTGCATTCGTGGCCGTACTTAAAAGACTTTCAGTAACAGTGTAGATATCGCCCGCCCCCATGATGATAGCCATATCACCTGAGCACAGCACCGTTTGCAAGAGCCTGGTTGTTTCTGCAACGCTACCACCGTGCAGAATCTGGATCTTACCGGGCGCGAAGGCGGGCAATTGCGTCATCGCCTCGACTAGATCGCGTGCGGAGATAAGACCCGTGTCTTGCTCGCGCGCTGGAAAGATATCGGCAATAATGACGGCATCGGCGGCATCAAACGCATGCAAGAATTGCACGAAAAATGCCTTTGTACGGCTATACATATGCGGTTGGTAGACCGCAACCAGACGCCGCCCGGGATAGCGACGGCGCGCCGCCTCTAGCGTTGCAGCGATGGCCGTAGGATGGTGAGCGTAATCATCCACTAGCAGAAGATCCAGCTCCTCGCCATTGAGAGCAAGAGGTCCCTGCCAGCGTATTTCAAAGCGCCTGCGCGTGCCAGTAAAGCTCTCCAGCGAACGAACAATCGTGGCTGGCTCTACTCCCACGGCGCGTGCCGCAGTGAGCGCGGCCAGGGCGTTCTGTACGTTGTATGCGCCCGGCAACTGCAAGTGTATCTCCAGGTCCTCCGGGAAGCTTGAGTTCTCCTCTGCACTTCCACCAGAAGTACGCACGCGAAAGCTTGTCTCGCCATCCAACTTGAGGGCAAAAGCCTCGACGCTCGCCGGCTCGGGCATAATCGACTCGCCCGCAAGTGAATAGGTCAGAATGCGACCGGGCCAATCGTGCAGGCGATTGCGCAGATCCAGGCAACCAGGACTGTCTGCGTTTAAGATCAAAGTCGTTGGCAGATTCCAATTGCCCAGCAGATCCATGCCGCGTATAAAATGGACGAAGGCATTGAGAAATGCTTCATAGTCAGCAAAGAACTCCGGATGCTCAAACTCGATCGAAGTCACGATCGCCAGGCGCGGATGATAATGCCAGAAATTATGATTGAACTCGTCGGCTTCGTTGACAAAGTAGTCACCCTGGCCCGTGCGATAATTCGCGCCGAAACGAGGCACAACCGCGCCAATCTCACAGGTTGGATCAAGTCCAGCATCAACCAGCATCAACGAGAGCATAGCTGTTGTCGTACCTTTGCCGTGCACTCCGCTTACCGAAAGGACGCACTTGCCGCGCATCAACTCTCCAAGCATCTCCTGCCAGGTGATGATCTGCAATCCTCGCTCCTGGGCGGCCAGCAGTTCCGGGTTGCGAGGGTCTAGCGCTGGCACGGCTGGACTAATCACCAGCGTGTCGATCTCGTCGAGGTGCTCGGCGCTATGCCCAATGCGCACGGCTATTCCAGCCTGCTCTAAAGCACGCACCGTCGCCGAGGCGCGCTGATCGCAGCCCGAGACAGCATCCCCTGCCGCGTGCGCCATCTGCGCCACTGCGGAGATGCCCTGTCCTCCGATACCCATAAAATGCAAGCTTTTCAAACGTTCATCCCCTCGTGCTCTGGAGCGACCAGCGGCGTTTTATGCGCCAGCTTCACAATTGTTTCTACAATCTGTTGTGTGGCCTGTGGCCGAGAAAAATCTCTTAGTGCATTCGCCATCGCTATTAATTGTGCGGGCGAATTAACCATGTACTGTACACGATCAACTAATAATTCCAGCTTCAGATCAACATTACGAATCACATCGGCTGCATGTGCCTTACTAAAGGTGTCTGCGTTGATCTCCTGCGGCGAACTACCGAGCGCTGGCGGCAGAGGTACCAGGATGCTCGGCTTGCCGAGAGTGGCGAGCTCGCTCAGGGTCGCGGCACCGGCGCGGCAAAGCACCAGTTCAGCGGCCTGAAGGGCCAGCGGCATCTGGTCTGACATATACGAGACCAGTCGATAGCGCCGCTTTGTTGCCTCATCCAGCTCAGTCAACACACTATCGGAAAGCGCGTGCGTTTCGTCGAACAGCTTCTGGCCGCTGATCTGCAAGACCTGGCAGAACTTGAGCAGCTCAGGCAGAGCCTGCACCACTACCTGGTTCAGATGACGCGCCCCCTGGCTTCCTCCAGTTACCAGCAGTAGAGGAAGCTCTGGAGCAAAGCCCAACCGTGTGCGTGCCTCTGGAACCGGAACCTGGCGAACGTCAAGGATCTCCTGGCGAATTGGATTACCTAACAAAAGCGTCTTCTGTGCTGGAAAGTAGCGCCGCGAATCAGCGAAAGCTATCGAGATACGGGTTGCCAGCGGCGCAATGATTTTGTTCGACAGATTCGGTGGTACATCCTGCTGGTGTAACAAGAGCGGTACTCTCTGTAGACGTGCAGCCAACCCGGCCGGAACCGCAACATAGCCCCCACTAGTAAACGTAACCTCGGGCTTGAATTCGCGGACAATACCGGCTGCTTGCAGCATACCGACTGGCACCCGCGCGATGCCTTTGGCCGTCTGCCACGAGACATAGCGCTGTAGTTTTCCCGCCTGAATGGTTGCCAGACGGAAACCAGCAGCCGGTACCAGCCGGGTTTCTAAGCCGTCATCGCTTCCCAGATAAAGAATGTCAGCGTTATAGAGTTGTTTTAGTTGTGTGGCAACTGCGAGGGCGGGATAGATATGCCCCCCAGTGCCACCACCAGATACAAGCACACGCATACTACTAATTTCCATTTCGAACGACCGTGCTCACATAAGAGCAGCTCATTCGGCTACTTTTCTCTTAAACTTTTTAGTAATAGTTTCTCGCGAAAGAGTGGGATTATCCGGCTCACGAATATAGCAAGAAATGTTTAATAATACTCCGACACCTGCCAGAGAGATGATCAGCGAGGTTCCACCAAAGCTGATAAAGGGCAGCGGTACTCCCGTGTATGGAATAGCCCCGGTAGTTGAACCAATATTAATCATTGCCTGTACGACCAGCCAGGTTGTGATCCCTGTTGCCAGGAGAGCGCCATAGACATCTTGAGTACGACGCGCCAGGCGGAAGCCGCGAAAGGCCAAAATTATAAACAGAAGCACTACAATAAAACAACCGATATAGCCCAGTTCTTCACCAATGATGGCAAAGATCGAATCAATATATGGCAAGGGCAGATAACCCGTTTTCTGACGGCTCGCGCCAAGCCCTAATCCTAACCAACCACCCGAGCCAAGCGCCAGCAAAGATTGATAAAGCTGCAGATTCAGGTCGGTTGTATGCTTGAACGGATCAATAAATCCGACCAGCCGCCTGAAGCGATAGCCCTGGAATGCTTGAATGACGAAGATAAGCATTCCACCACTCATTGTCAGTATAAACTGCCAGATATTCGCGCCAGCGGTGAAAAACATTGCCATCGTTAGCGCGGCGATCACGCTTGCAGTCCCCATATCGTTTTCGAGCAAGATCAAGCCTAGAATTAGCCCTACCAGAATCGCGAAGGGTGCCAGCCCATAGAGAAATGTTCCCACCTGGTGGCTACCTTTGCGCGCCAGCCAATCAGCGATATACAGGGCCAGGACAAGCTTAATGAGCTCGCTGGGTTGAAACGAGAAGAAAGAGCCAAATGCCAACCAGCGCGAGGCTCCGTATGCACTCGTTCCAAACTTCAAGACAATAATCAGTAACGGCAAGGCGAGCGCCAGACCCGCTAATGAGAAACGCCGCCAGACGCGATAATCGATGCGCATCGTCATCAGCATTACCACCACACCCAGTACAGCTCCTAACAACTGCTTTTGAAAGAAGTACGAGGCATCCGCATAGTAACGGGCAGAGATAAACGAACTCGCGCTATAGACCATTACCAGCCCTATACATAGCAGGGCAAGAATGACCACTAGCAAGATAGGATCAGCCTTGCCCGCCACACGCGGCAGTTGCATCTCCAGTGCAGCAAGCTTCTTCTGTTCCTCTTCGTTGATTACCTGCAGTGGAACGCTCGGCCGCCTGGGCATATTCACTATGTTCGTCAAGCTTCCAGTACGCCTTGACACGCCATCAAGAGTCTCAGGAATGCCAGCCCTTGACACCTTGCGACGTAGAGGTGGCAAACTCTTATACACTGGAGGCGAGGCAAGCGCCCCTTCGGCCGCGTAGCTTAGCTTTTGAGAGCGTCTTGTGCTCGCTGCTTGCTTCTTCACAAGCGGGTGTACCACATCCTTCTCTCTCTGTGAGCTGAGTAGACGCTGTTCTACCGACTCCAGCGCAGGAGAACGAAAGCGGAGAGAGGAGGAAGGTTTGCGCTGTGCGCCCCTTGTTCTCCTGACTGGCAAATCATTCTTTTCTTTTTTGAGCTTGTCTATTAGCATGAAAGCTTACATTCTTTACTTCTTGTCTATTGGATCAGAGCCTTCTCATCCCTACTCGACCTCTATTTCTCTACATTTTTTGAGATAAAGCCTGACTTTGACCAGAATAGACTTGACATAGAACACATTTTCTAGTATACTTCCTACAAGGCAAACGTAAGATTAGTACAATTGCTAGAACAACCTATTTCATTTGACAGGCTTACTCTGCGGAGCGACACTCCCTCGCGGTCACGCCGCGATCAAGCGGATCGGAGTGCTCGCTGGCCTCAATGCTCCCCTCCCACGACAACCGCAAGGGAGTGTCGCTCCGCGGAGTGAGCCTGTCAAATGGGCTATGCTAAGCACGACTGCACTATGACTACTGCGCGTCGAAAGATGAAGGTTCATCTTCGCGGATAGGCTGCTCTTCCTGCATACGTTGGAGCATCTGCTCAACGTCGCCATCGCTAATATGTAAACGGTTTTTTCGCATATCGACAACTTTAATACCTTCTTCGTGGACTAGCAAGCTCCAGGGATCGCTTTTGAGCGTTGGTATTTCAGTAGCGGCAGGAGTTGAGGGGATATCTCCTTCAACAGGAAGACCACCCAAAAGCTCTCGCCAGACGGGGCTTAACTCATCCTGAGTAGATGCCTGCATCTTTTCTTTTCCTTGTTCATCCTTTTGCATCTTGCACCTCTTCGATCAGCTACTTTCTGATACCTCTATCTCACCTGTCTCACTTATCTCATCTCATTCATCGTGGTAGCTACGCCACACCCAGCATTTCTCTAAAGATCGGGCGGAATATTATAACGCCACATCAATTGCTGCGCGATAGATCCCCACAAATGACTCGTTACGGCTCCAAAGATATTGCTCTGCGGCCTATCCACCTTCGCAAGGATCACAAACTGTGGATTAGAGGCAGGCAGGTAGCCGGCCATCGAGGCCTCAGTCTGATCCGCTGAGATACCCTGTGTCGTACCAGTACCAGTCTTCATAGCGACGCTGTAGCCTGGAACGGATACTTCCTTGTTCACATCTGCGTTTGCCACAAGCATAGTCGTCAGGGCTTTTGCCGTCTCCGCACTGACTACCTGGCGCTGTATCTGCGGCTGGATTCGGGTTACACGCTCGTTATCATTGATTGACGACACGATGTATGGATGCATCATAACGCCGTTGTTGGCTAGCGCCTGATAAGCCATGGCAACTTGCAGTGGCGTCACCAGAATGGTCTGACCAAAGGACTGACGCGCCAGATCGCTGGGTGTCCATCCCTGATCGCCTGGTTTTGAATAGCCTCCACACGCCTCAGGACCAAACAACCCGGTACATTGTCCAAAGCCGAAGCGATCCAGATAGGCATAGAAGCGATTCGGCCCCAGGTAGTCGTGCGCCACCATTGAAGCACCGACGTTTGCCGAATGCTCAAGGACCTGGGTCATTGTCTCGGTACCATGACTGACCGGGTAATCCCAGTTGGTTACCCTTGGCGTACCATCCGCAAAATCGTGATAGCCGGGATCTTGAATGGTTGTATCTGAAGTGATCACGTGCTGATCAATTCCAGCTGCCATAGTAATTGACTTCATTGTCGATCCTGGCTCATAGGCACAATACAGCGCAGGATTGCTATAGACCTCTAACTGTCCGAGACAGCCTTTATCGTTCGCGTAGTTCCCATAGTTATTCGGGTCAAATGTAGGAGCACCAGCCAGGGCTACGACTGCTCCTGTCCGTGCATTGAGTACAACAACCGTTCCACTCTTTGCACCTGATTTCTTGACCAGATCTTCCAACTGAGTTTGTGCCTGATACTGGATGACGCTATCTATAGTAGTTGTCAGATCTGCGCCGTCCACTTTATCTTGCAGAATACTCGATCCAACGGTTAAGGGATTGCCGTTCAAGTCTGTCTCTGCCGTCAGGCTGCCAGCCTTACCAGATAAGGGCTTATTGTATTTTTTCTCCAGGCCGTAGACGCCTTGTGGCAGTCCATCACCCTGGCTATTGCCAACGTAGCCAAGAATCTGTGCGGCCAGCTCGCCACCGGGATAATTACGCCAGGTGCGCGGCTCTAGAAATGTATATGGCAGACGTAAAGCACGCAGCTTCTTGCTCTGTTCAGGATCGATCGAGATGGCGATCCGATACGTTGGTGTTTCAGAGCTTAAAGCCTTGCGCAGCTTCTCGTCGGTGATATCCGGCAACGCCGCATGCAATTGCTGAACCAACTTCTCACGCTCGCTTGCAAAGGTATCTGGATAATCCAGTGCAATCTGCTCAGGTTCCACATACACATCATCGCGTACGATATTTGTGGCCAGCAGCAGGCCCTGAGCATCATAGATGCGCCCACGAGGGGCATTCACCGTTTGATTTTCCACATGTTCGGCATTTGCCCATCCAGCCAGGGTGGGTCCCATGATAACCTGCCAGTAGTAGAGTTTTCCAAGCAACAGAAGCATGCCGACACAAACCAGCAAAAAGATTACCATTTGCCGGCTGCGTGCCCTGCGTAGCTCTGTACTCATTGCAGTCTCCTCATAATCATAATGGCGCGCAATTTAGACTGTTGTTCTTTCTTCGCTATGGTTGGTTATCCTGATCGTTCGTCGCAATTGGTTGCAAGTTCTGAACTTTGATGACCTGTATGTGCCTTGGATCTGCCGGTACCAGCCCCAACTCTTTCGCGTGCTCTGTGATATAGGCAGGTGATTGCTCATGGGCAATGCTGTCCAATAAATCTTGCTCCTGGCGCTGCAATTGAACCTGCTGGTTACGCATATCCTGTAGCTTCTGATTCGCTGCTACAGCCTGACCTTGCTGACTGAGATAGAGCACTGCCATCAAAGCTATGAGCAACACGCTAGTAATGCTCAGTGCAACTGGACCCATATGAAAGAGAAATGGACGTAGTTGCCGTTGTCGTCTGGCTACAAAAACTGCCCGTCCGGTTGACCGAGAAACACGCTCATTACCGCTCTGATTGTTTCGGCTATACATACATTGCGTTCCTTCGAGATTTCGAGATGTTCAGCCATCACCTACAGATAGATGCGCGTCCAGATCAGGGGAACCTGCATCTTTACACCTTTACATGTGACACACTATGAACTGACAACTACTTCGGCTGCGCGTAATTTGGCGCTTCGAGAGCGCGGATTTTGTATAATCTCCTGCTGCCCTGGCACTACAGGCTTTGGCGTCAATAAGCGTAGCCGCGCTTTATGGCCGCAAACGCAGACTGGGAGGCGCGGCGGGCAGATGCAATCGGTTGCCTCGCGACGCAGATACTCTTTCACAATGCGATCCTCTAAAGAATGGAATGCGATAACTACCATTCTTCCAACCACCCCCTCCTCACCCAGCCTTTGTGTATTCAACATATCCACAATCTGAGGCAGAACTGCTTCCAGGCTCTCCAGTTCTTTATTGACGAAGATGCGCAGTGCCTGGAATGTTCGTGTCGCCGGATGAATTGCACCCGGCTTATGCGGTACTCCTGCTGCTGCGATCCTGGCTAGTTGAGATGTACGGGCAATTGCACCCTTTGAACGTTCCTGTATAATGCGACGCGCGATCTGTCGTGAGCGCGTCTCCTCACCGTAGCGCCAGATAATATCCGCCAGTTCCTGCTCGCTTGCCTCATTAACCAGGTCGGCGGCGCTTAGAGTCAGAGATTGATCGAGCCGCATATCCAGGGGGCCGTCGACGCTGAAAGCAAACCCACGCTCAGCATTGTCCATCTGGTCCGATGAAAACCCCAGGTCGAGCAGGACTCCTTGCACAGAGGCAAACTGCGTTTGCTGTGCGATGCGGGTAAGGTCCGCAAAGTTTCCATGTGCCAGAACCAGGCGTCCATTCTCTACAAACTCTGCCAGTCGCTCTTTCACACGCGCCAATGCCTGGCTATCCGTATCGATGCCGAGCACTCTCCCATCAGGAGCAGAACGCTCCAGAATCGCAGCGGTATGACCACCCCCGCCTAGCGTGCCATCGATGTAAAGACCACCGGCTCTGGGCTGCAGAAATGCCAGCGCCTCATCCAGCATCACTGACACATGTTGTGTCTGTTCTATTTCCATTAGGTTATTCTTGAAAAGTCTGTGTTTTATAAATTAATACGCAACGTAGGTTAGAACGGTATCTGGCTACCTTCTGAGTCTAATCGCTCTTGATATGCCTGCCATGTGGCGCGATCCCAGATTTCAAAATGATCGCGTACACCTGCAACCGTCACTTCATTCCCTAATTCTGCATACGTCCGTAGTTTTGCTGGAATGACCATGCGCCCCTGCGCATCCAACTCCACTTCGCTCGCACTTGGATAGATCCGTCGCTCAAAATCGCGTAATTCATCGCTCGCCATGCCTGCAACAAGGTCGTTGGAACGCTGCTCCCAGCGCTCAAGTGTATAGATCGATAGACAGGTGCCCATCCCTTTACTGATAACCGCACCACGGTCCATCTGTGAGCGGAACCTGGCTGGCACCGCCATACGACCTTTTGCATCTATTGTATGTTCGTATTCACCTAAGAACATGGCAAGCGTTACACTTTCTCAACCCGATATATATGATTTAGATGGAACACAACGATAAAATTTAGTGGCCCACATCCTGACATCCCTCACCGATCTTCCCCACAGGCCCTATACCCTCACCAAAACTCCCCACTTTCCCCCACTTCATTGTAACACTTCTTAGGCCCAGGGGAAAAGAGTCTTGCCCACCAATTTTTTGTATATAAGTGGATAACTTGTGGATAACTTTTTTATAGGAAAGAAAAGATTTGTATGAAGAGTTTTACAAGCGTTTCGCGCTGCTATTCGCCCAATCCTTTAGAAACACTCCATTTGACACTACTATGAATAAAGCCATACAATCAACAAGAGGGTGTTTGATTCCCATCGTCTCTGCCTTTCTGCACTTTGGGAGTTCGCAGCTTCGTTGTTCTTTAGAGATTTTGAGGAACTTTTTGTATGTTCTCCACTGCCACATTTTTTTGCACTGAGCGCAAAAAAATGTGGCAGTGGAGAACATACAAAAAGTTCCTCAAAGATAGGGCACGCCTTCGGTGTGTATCGATTCTTAAGAATCGTAAAGGGCAGCGAAGCTGCGAACTTCCAAAGCGCAGGAAGGCAGAGACGGTGGGGTCCCTAAAAGGAATAGAAAAGCAACTGTTTAGCCGTTGATAAAAGGAATCACCTCTACTATGCAATCAACATCTCCGGGATCATCCCAACCTCTAGATAAAACGCCAGGAGAAGTACGAGAAGTGGGCAAGAATATGTGGAAGTTGCTTATACCCATTCCATTCCCGCTGCGCGATGTTAATATGTATGCTCTGGTGGGGTCAGAGGGTTGGGTTCTGGTCGATGCAGGGATGGGGACGCCAGATGCGCGTGCAGCTTTCAGCGCCGGATTGCGGCGGGCGGGCTTACAGATAGAGCGTTTGCAGGCAATAGTCCTGACTCATAATCACCCCGACCATGTTGGTCTTTCAGGGGAACTGCAAGAACAAAGCGGGGCTAAGGTATACATACATCCCCTCGACGAGCCAGGGTTACAGACGATGTGGTCGGGTAACGTGCCACGGCACTTCGATACTATTTCCCACTTCTTTCGCCAGCACGGTCTGCCATTTGCCGCGAACTGGTACTCTAAGGTCAATCCCGATAGCATGCGCAATATTATACGGGTGCCCGCACACAGCACTTTTACCTTTATAGAGGATGGGCAAAATATAGAACTTGCGGGCGAGCAATATCGTATTGTGCGGGTTCCTGGGCATAGCGATGGCTTGATTAGCCTGTACCGTGAACGGGATGGCGTCTTTCTAGCCTCAGATCATGTTTTACCACGCATTACACCTAATATCGGCCTTTATTCTGAAAAGGAGCGACCAGATCCACTCGGCGACTACCTCGAATCACTTGCAAAGGTCAAAGATTTGCCCACGACAGTCGTTCTGCCAGGACACGGAGAGCCGTTCCATAATCTACAAACTCGCATTGCAGAGATTGTCGAGCATCATGAACAACGCCTCGCTCAAATTCTATCTTTACTCAAAACAAAACCTCAACACGCTTATCAACTCACAGAGCAACTCTTTGGAGCACGTCTGAAAAACGACGAAGCGCGCCGTATGGCAACCGCCGAAGTAGTTGCACACCTTGAATATCTACGCCTGCGCGATCAGATTCAACGGGAATATAACAACGATGGGATTCTACTCTACATCGTTCCTACCTACGCTTGAAGAAAGGCGAGCGACCTCCTTAAAAGAACCCGGCTAGAATATGTTAAACTATGCTCTCACTACTTACAATGACTGCATACTCTAGAAAAGAACAACCTTATGTAGAGCTAGCTTCTAAAGCCATTTTTGCGCTTGCACGCTTGGTCTCAAGCCAGTTCTGGAGCCCTTTCACTATATATATCACTTTTTGAGTGATAGTGAGACGCTTGTATTTCTCAAAATCGCGTGCTATACTCCTAATCGGCAGTGAGGTTGTAACGCCGCTCTACAAGCCCGGCAAAGTGCCATTGGGTAGACAAGCGACGTGCGTTGATAGTTGCAAGGAGGAATTTGAACCTATGGCAGACGAAAAGACTGAACAGGCAGCTACATCTCAAACCATTGGTCGGCAGGAGCTTTCAAAGCGTATTGCCAAGCAGGCAAAACTATCGCAGAAACAGGCAGCGGAAGTGCTGGAGGCTACGTTGACAGCAATCCGTGAAGCACTTCAAGATGGTGAGGAGGTCCGTCTCGTAGGCTTCGGCTCATTTAAGGTGCGCCAGAGCGCTGCACGGAAAGGGGTTAACCCACGCGATCGCAAACCTATCGAGGTGCCCGCAAAAGAGCGTGTGCGCTTTTTCCCAGGCAAAGAACTCTCGGAGGCCGTTGTCAAAAAGTAGGTTGTCGTGATGTATTACTCACTGCCAACACAGCGATAGCCCTTCAGATGACGGTAGATGGATAGGTAGAGACATCTCTTGAATATTTCTACCTGTAAGCAGCTCAGGCGGTTACAGACGATGAAGCACGCTAGCATGCTTGCCTCCTACGTTGTTTATGAAGGGCTTCCCTATAAAGAACGAGATTAAGCCCCGCTTTTCTCTGGTTGACAGAATTTTCAGTTGAAGATGGATGCTTTATGTCTATACATGCCACATATGCCGTACAGGGTGTGACCCTGACGCTTCTTCAAGGTGATATTGTGGATATGCAGGTGGATGCAATTGTAAACGCGGCCAACTCGGCTCTGGCTGGTGGCGGTGGCGTTGATGGAGCGATCCACCAGGCTGCTGGACCTGCTATTATGCAAGAATGTCGCCAGATTGGCGGCTGCCCCACTGGAAGTGCCGTGGCAACCACGGCGGGTAATCTCAAAGCGCGCTATATCTTTCACGCCGTGGGCCCAATCTATCGTCAGCGCGGCGACGAAGCTGGCTTACTGGCCAGCGCCTACCAGAGCTGCCTCGATCTGGCAGAACAATATCAGATTCATAGTATCGCTTTTCCCTCTATCAGCACAGGTGTGTATGCATATCCAGTCGTGCAAGCCGCACCGATCGCGCTCACAACCATCATCAAACATATTGAGCACCAGACTAGCCTGCAACAGATTTTGTTTGTGCTTTTTGACAATAATACTTATGCCGCCTATCAGCAAGCAGCAGCAAAACTATTAGCTTGATTTTACGCACCTATAAGTTATCGCGAACTTTTGAGAAATGATGAAAGCCGTGTTTTACATGCTCTTTTTACTGCCTTGGGCAGTAA
>CAXTXB010000087.1:0-13814 GCA_964247965.1 uncultured Dictyobacter sp.
GCCCTGCCTCCAGAGCATGATGGGCCAGTTCTGCTGCTGGTTTGTTCAGTGCTTCGAGCACGGCAAGCGCACGACGGTGGAGAAGACGCCGCCGTGCTTCCCCCATCTCTGTCACCGTCACCTCACGGACCTTGTCATGCCCAAAGAGATAAAATGGTCCCTTGCGGTGCTCTTCGCTGCCTTCACGCAACAGTCCTTGCTGTAGAACATCCTCAAGAGCAGCAAGTGCCTCCTCTTCTGTCAGGTCGGCAACCTGAGAAAGAACGTCAAGGGACATTTGCTGACCCAGGATAGCACTGCTCCTCGCCAACGCGAGTCCCGCTGGTGTGAGGCGTTCTAGTTGGGACACAATAAGCCTGCGCACGCTCGACGCGAGCATATGTTGCTGTTGCACCCGCGAAAGTGCCGCCAGATTCACCTCTACCCTCTCTGAAGAGTGATACCGCGTGAGAACGTGACACTCTACTAAAAGTCTCAGCGTTTCGATCAGGTAGAACGGTTGCCCCTGAGTTTCCTGAAAGAGCCATTGCCCTACTTCGGTGAAATGGTCACGTTGCTCAGCAGACAAAGCATGATCGGCTTCAAGAGAGGCAAGCAGATGCAGCGTCTCGTCCTGGGTCAGGGGACCGGGAGTAAGTTCTGTGATGGGGAGATCGTGGTGCAAACTCGCGAGCCACTTGCTCAGGAGTGGTGTCGTTGGCAACGCTTCTGAGCGCAGTGAAAGAAGTAAGAGGATGGGCGTCCCACTCTCATTCCAGCGTTGCCCTGCATAGTGTAACACGTCCAGAGAAGTCCCATCGGCCCATTGCACATCATCGATGAAGAGGACTACTGGTCCCCGCTCACAGAAGGCTTGCACGAGGCGGGTGACCGCTTCAAATAAGCGCAGACGCGCCGTCATTTCATCTCCCATCACCAATGGGAGAGAGGGATATTGCGCATGCAGTTCGGGCATAATGCGTGCGAGTTCGCTCAACCAGGCGACATTGAGGAGCGCCTCTGGTACCGACTCTCCTTCGAGACGCCGCCTCAGTGCGTGCACTAGAGCTTGATAGGGCAGACGACCTCCCATTTCAAAAGCACGCCCCTGAAGCAGCGATGCTCCCTGTGTCG
Organism: uncultured Dictyobacter sp.; assembly: GCA_964247965.1. Lineage (GTDB taxonomy): Bacteria > Chloroflexota > Ktedonobacteria > Ktedonobacterales > Ktedonobacteraceae > Dictyobacter. The sequence goes on from CAXTXB010000087.1 coordinate 1,114, forward strand.
TGGCCCAGCGCAAGAAGGTGGAGGCAAGATGCGTCTTGCCAATACCGGCCTCTCCCTGGATGAGTGCGACCTGCGTCTGTCCCTGTTGGACGTTCCGATAGAGGGTCTCGAGTGTGTGCGTCTCGGCTTCTCTTCCTACAAGCGGGAGAGAGGAAAGCAGTGGAACAGGTGGGTGTGAAGAGGGTGTCACGAAAGTATCCGGTGACTGAGACAGTAGCTGACGGTGGGGAATAGGAGGTGATCCTTTGATGAGCCCTAAATCGCTAGCTTTTTGCTCAAAGAGCAGACACAGCTGTTCCACATAATGCGGACTGGGAAAAGTCGTACCGCGTTCCCAGCGCGTAACGAGGACATCATTGGGGGCACCGATACGCTCAGCGACTCCTTGCTGAGTCCACCCTCGCTCCAAGCGAGCCTGACGCAGAAGCTGATTGGGGATGGCCTGTGCAGCTTTCTTAACCATAAAAATATCTCTTCCGTGAACATGTCTTTCTTCTGTATAACATGAGCAGGCCCTTTCTCACCTGTCCACACACGTAAGTATAGCACACATGCTGTAGTTGGATGATACCTCTGTGATAACTAGAGGACATTCTTCCTACCCCGCCTTTGCGCTATACTTTCCTCAAATGCGCTGCATCCATTCGTAAAGTGATCGTTTGCATCGCTTCAAGAAGTAGTCTTAGACCAAAACCAGAACCACACAAGGAAAGGGAAAAAAGAGAGGACACGTATGTCAGAACAACAGAGACAAGATACGCACTTTCATTTCACTCCGAAAGAAACCTTTGAGCATATGATAGAGGCGGCAAATCGTCACGATCTGGAGGCGATGGTAGCCTATTTTGCACCTGATTATCGCGCAGAGTTGCCGTTTACCCCGGAAAGAAACTTTATAGGTCGGGCACAGGTGCGGAAAAACTGGAGCGTCCTCTTTTCAACAATGCCAGATTTTCGGGTAGATATTCTCAATAGAGCGGTCGAAGGAGATACCGTGTGGGCCGAAGTATTCTTTCATGGAACACAGACGGACGAAGTGAAGCGCATAATGCGAGGAGTTTTCATCGTGGGCGTTCAAGCAGAGCAAATCGCCTGGGGGAAACTGTATCAGGACAGAGTCCAAGAAGAACCCCTCTCATAACGTCTAGGGAGTAGATGGCACGAAGAAAACTTGACCCATGAGCGAGAGTTAATACAAGATAAGCAATGCTTCTTTTGTGCCATATCACCTCTTACACATTCAAGTTATACTCCCTTCAGGAATGAGGAGCGGAGGCATATGTTGGAGGCAAGAGGATTGACATGTTGAGAAAATCCGTGTATACTACACTCATATGGACCAGAATATTCGTCAATTCTATGACGCCCTCTTTGATCTCATCGGGCTGATCAATCAGCCACAACGCGATAGCACCCTCCTTCAAGAAGCAGGTGTCTCCCTTGACCGTGCGTTGTTTCCTTTGCTCGTGGTAATCGGTCGTCGCGAAGCCGTTGGCATCATGGAATTGGCCGGTTTGGTTGGGCGCGATCATACGACCGTCAGCCGTCAGGTTGCCACGTTAGAGCGTCTAGGTCTGGTAACGCGACGTGCCGGAACCAGTGATGGACGCGAACGCAAGGTGGTAGCTACCCCAGAAGGGGTAGCAGTAGCGAGTGCCTTAGACGCAGCACGGGAACGATTGATACAACCCATTCTCCTGCAATGGGATGAGCAAGACTGGAAAACGTTTGTTTCTTTCCTTCGTCGATTTGCCGACGACGCATTAGCGCTTACGGCAAGTAGAAAAAAAGAGCCTTGATGTCGTTTAAAAGCAAGAGTATGTTGTATCCGAGTAGAAAGGAACTTTAGATCGCTTAGTTAGTCTTGTAAAGAGAACAGGAGAACATCATGAGTATACAGACATCATCTCGCACCTCCGAACAGAAATATGTCGGTGATTATGCTCTTGTGATTGGAGGAAGTATGAGTGGGCTACTTGCGGCTCACGTGCTCTCCAACTACTTTGAGCGTGTAACTATTGTTGATCGTGACACGTTCCCGACGATGCCCGATCATCGCAAAGGCGTGCCGCAGTCGTATCATGCACATGCTTTGTTGGCTGCCGATCAATCCATCATCGGCCGTCTCTTTCCAGGCATTATGGACGACTTGCGAGCTGATGGTGCGTTCTCTGCCTTTAATGTTATCTCCGTTGTTTTTGTAACTCCGGCGGGCAAACTTCCAGCACTCAAACAACCGGGAGAATACCTTGCGTTCAGCCGTTATCTGTTAGAGTGGCATATTCGGAATCGCTTGTCACAACATCCTGGCATCCGTATTCTTTCCAACACAGCCGTGACCGATCTGCTCTCGACACCGGATCATACCCGCGTTATCGGAGTACAGATACGCGAACGTGGTCAAGTAGGTTCTCCAGACATACTTTCCGCCGACCTTGTAGTGGATGCAAGCGGACGAAATTCTCATATCTCACAGTGGCTTGTTGAGCTTGGATACGAAGCTCCTGAAGAGGAGAGTATCAACTCTGGCCTCGGCTATGCCTCTCGTTTCTATGCTCGACCAGAAGCGTTTCCTTCTGAATGGCAAGGGCTGATTATCAATGGTCGTCCGCCTTCTAATCCGCGCGCAGGTCTCATTTTGCCCATCGATAACGGGCGCTGGCATGTCTCACTGGGAGAGTTTGCCGGTCACTATCCACCAGGTGACGAGGAGGGCTTCTTGCAATGGGCGCGTGACCTGCCTGATCCAAGTATCTATGAAGCGTTGCGCATCGCTCGCCCATTGACGCCCATTCGGACCTATCGCACACCAGAGAATCAATTGCGCCACTTTGAACGCTTGCAACGCTGGCCAGAGGGTCAGATCGTCACCGGCGATGCCGTTTGCGCCTTTAATCCCATCTATGGACAGGGCATGACTGTTAGCGCCCTCGACGCTCTGACCCTCAACACGTGTTTACAGGAACAGCAGCGCGCTCCCAGAACGAACTTTGGGCAGCATTTCCAGCCAGAGCTAGCGAAGACGGTCACGAATGCATGGCTTATCGCAACGAGCGAAGATCTGTGCTGGCCTGGAGTAGCTCTGCGTAGCGCTCGTCCTGCGCCAACCCTTGAACTGCTTCATCGCTACATGGACCTCGTGCTCTATAGTGTGGTTGAGGATCGTCAGATTACACGAGCGTACCTGAACGTCATCACAATGATGAAACCGCCACGCTCACTTGCCGCGCCACGTATGGTCATCCGCGTGCTTGCAAACGCCCTCAAGCGCTACCTCAAACGGATCTTTGGATGTGAGTATCAACCATCCTTTGCGCTCTTACTAGAGGCAATGCAGCAAATTCAAGCACGACCAGAGGCGTGCTACGAGCCGGTATCATAAAGAGGAAGGACGCCGGAGAATGACTCATACAACCCCTCCCATGCTTTTCAAACAGGCTGGAGCGTCAACCATACCCTTTCAGGCTGGCACAAGGCGTGTTCTGCTCACGCTTGAGGAGACACAAAATTACTACACACTACTCTTAGAAGAACACCATATCCAAAGCATCCGCCCACGGATCACTCCTTCCACAAGGGATGGACAATGGATGTGCTGTGTGCTTGCAGGGACGTTTGCATTTTCTCTTCAGGAAAGCTCTTCATCAGAGAAAGAGAACCTCCTGGCAAGCCAGGGAGATATTGTTGCATTTCCCGCAGATACCAGTTCTTGGAGCCATGAACGTGTTCCTCCATCTGTAGTGCGGCAGCTACTGATCCTTCAAACCCCTTCTATAGCCGGTACAACTCAACGTTTCCGACATGTGAAAGCGGGCAAAGGGACTTCACTTGCGGTCATCACAGATATTGGAACATTTAAGCTTGTCGGAAATGATACTCACAACGCGTATATCTGCATGCGGTGGCGTGTGCCACCGCAGGGAGGCGTGGCGATCCACGCGCACCCTGGGGAAGAAACCTTTTATATTCTCGAAGGACACTTTGCTTTTTGCGGTTAGCATGAAGGACAAATGTATACGCTCACTGGAAGCAAAGGCGATGTAGTTCACGCCCAAGAGCGTGTGCCACACGCGTATCAAAATAGAGGCGACGGTGCAGGAACGATGCTTGTCATCATGTCTCCTGCTGAGCGAATACAGCAGTTCTTTGAGAAGATTGGTAGCTTCACCGATAGCACGTCATTCCCCACGACAATTTCATTGCCTGATCCTATCACCTTTATGAAAATCTTGCAGGAATATGACATTACTCTTTTTCCTTAAAGCTTGCTTAAGGAGGACGACGGAGTGGATGACGATTTCTCTGTACCACACCCTCTGCTAAGGTTAGGTGATAAGTTGAGGTTTTGTGCATGATAGGAACAGGAAGTCGGAAAATGTCTAACGAGAAACAGAAAAGATGCGTATACCGACAGATGGCCCGCAATCTTTTGCAGGAGGACTACAATGTCGAATCTCTTAAAAAGTGAAAAAGCTAACCAGACTACTTCACAAGGTAAGGTATACCGCTCATCAGTAATACCGGCGAGGTACGTAGGCCCAGCTATAGTGTGGCTGCTGGTGGGTGCATTGGCTGCGTTGTGGCTGATCGTGGGGCCGCCTGACGGCCAGTGGAGTTTATTCATTGGGCAGTTGGCTGGTGCCGAAGCTGTGCTACTGATGTCTATCGCTATTGTTCTGGTTACTGCGCTGTCGAGCGTCGAGGTGTTGTTCGACGGTATTGACCGTGCCGCGATTTGGCATCGCAGGTTGTCGATTATCGGTATGCTCTTGCTGCTCCCGCACATCTACCTTTCGCTTCACTTCGCCATTATGTATTACTTGTCCCTTGCGCGTGGGGAAAATCCCAACAGTGTAGGCAGGGCGTTAGCCAACATCGCAACATTGGGACTGCTCGTACTCGTTATCTGGTCAATCATCCCTCGTTGGCGCGCGATGCTGCCATGGCTGCGTCGCCAACCGGTGAACACTCCTCCTCCGCTTGCCAACTTCGTGGTCGTCCGTTGGGTGGTTACCGGGTTTCGGTTCATCTTCGGCGGCTATGAGCGATGGCGATGGCTGCACCGCTTGACAGGACTCTTCCTCGCAGCAGGCATCGTCCACGGCCTCCTCAACGCGACGGTCTTCGGCTCCCCGCTGCTGCGCTGGACATATATTGCGATCGCTGCCGCTGGTCTCGTCGCATACGTGTACCGGGAGACCATCGCTCTCTTCTTTCGCCCCTTGCACGACTATCAGGTTGCAGCAGTCACGTCCGTTGGCCCAGGAGTGACGGACCTGGCACTGACGCCAGTCGGTCTGCCCATGCACTTCAGGGCAGGCCAGTTCGCCATGCTGTATCTGGAGAGCAAGTTCGGCTGGCGGCGGCATCCCTTCACCATATCCAGCAGCCCCGATGAGGAGGTACTGCACTTCACCATCAAAGCTCTTGGCGACGATACCGGCGAAGTCCAGCAGATCGTCCAAGTCGGTATGCCAGCTATGGTCTGTGGCCCTCGTGGCAGATTTGACTGGACTCGAGGCACCGACCATCAGGTCTGGATTGCTGGCGGCATTGGGGTAACACCGTTCCTGAGTTGGCTGCGATCCCTTGATCATCAGCCCCTCCCTTCACAGGTGGACTTCTTCTACAGCACTGACGGCTCGGCCCTGTTTGCAGACGAGATTATCACAATAGCCGCATCCCATCCCGAACTGCACGTCCACATCCATAATAGTCGTACCGACGGCCACCTCACCGCTGATCAGATCCTCGCAGGGAACACCTCTGATCCTTGCGAACTGTCAGTCTTCTTATGCGGTCCTGCCGGGATGGTCCGTACCCTTGTCAGCAGTTCCCGGCGTGCCGGGGTAGTCAGCAAGAACATCTACCACGAGTACTTCGACTGGAGATGAGTTGGTTACCACTGCTTTGCTCGTTTAACTCCTTCGAGCATAGAATTGACGAATATCCTGGTCCATATAGGTGTGGTATACACGGATTTTCTTGACATGTCTATGCTCTTTCTAGTGTGCTATATACGTGTAAAATACACATATATAGTGCAAGCATTGATACAATGAATAGGAGATTCTCATGAAAGCTGCTCTCGTCTTACAAACTGGTCAAACACCCGTGTACAGTGACTTTTCCGAACCCCATCCCTCCCAGAATGAACACCTTATTACAGTGACTGCTGCCTCACTCAGCCACGTGACCAGGAGCCGAGCATCAGGGACGCACTACAGTACCTCCGGTCATGTTCCTTTTGTGGTTGGCATTGATGGCGTTGGGCGGCTCGCTGATGGCCGTCGCGTCTACTTTGTTCTACCTACAGCCCCCTTTGGAAGTATGGCAGAGCAATCGATCGCCAAAGCCTCTCACTGTCTGGCCTTGCCCAACGACCTGGACGATGTGGCAGCTGCCGCTCTTGCTATTCCTGGGATGTCTTCCTGGGCGGCTTTACAGGAAAGCGCACAGTTTCAAGCAGGCGAAACAGTCCTGATAAACGGTGCAACTGGGAGTTCCGGTCGTCTGGCTGTCCAAATTGCTAAGTATCTTGGGGCAAAAAAAGTGATCGCTACAGGGCGAAATCCTGAAGCCTTGAAATCCCTTCCCGCTCTGGGTGCTGACATGACGATTCCCCTCGTAGAGGACGGGGATGCTCTGGAAAAAGCGTTCCTGGAGCCATTTCATGAGGGAGTCGATGTTGTTCTCGATTACCTGTGGGGGCCAAGCATGGAACGGTTGCTGATCGCGGCGGCAAAAGCGGGGAAAGATGGGGTGCCGATTCGCTTTCTTCACATTGGCGGTGCCAGTGGTGCCTTCAGCATCTCGCTGCCAGGTCCAGTTCTGCGGTCCTCGGCGATTCAACTGATGGGCAGCGGCATTGGCAGTGTTCCATTCAATCATCTGGTCAAGGCGATTGAGGGCGTGCTGCAAGCAGCAACTCCGGGGAAGTTTGAGATTGCGACCACGACCGTTCCCCTCTCGAACGTCGAAGACGCTTGGTCAACAGAGATCGGTCAGTCGCGCACAGTTTTTCTGGTCCCAAGAGTGAGTTGAGCTTTGTAGTTTCTTCATTTTCGAGAGGGGAAAGATATGAACCGTGAAGAACAGCTAGCTTTTGTCCGCGCGCACCGCACTGCCATGTTCAGAGTGAACTGCCAGAAGTGGCTATCGAAGTACTTTCTGATGAAGAAATAGCTCATTCAGGGATTACGCGAACTCGATGGGCGTATTGCTCGAGCGGCACTTGGCAAACTCCCTGATGACACCATTAAAGATGCTACTCATGCATACCGGCAGTTCGTCCATGAATGTCCTGGGGTCTACGCAGCAATGGTGCCGACGCCGTCCACTGGCGATGCGGAATGGCACGAGTTAAGATGACTATTGCGCTAAGAGGAGACAAGCTTCCCTTTGAAATCAATAGCCAGCGACGTGAAATCTCGTTAGAAGGTCTGGATAAGCACCTGTAAGCTTAAGCAAACAACACAGCCATAGCATGATGAGGAGCGGACCTCCTTGCTCGTTCCCAGGTCTGTCAGCCCGCAATGATCCAACATTCGCACGAATAAGAAGGAGATAACCATGAACTACTCAGCTACCTCTCAGGGACGCCCTGCAACCAACCCGGAAGGGCCAACGGGCAAGCTCGCCACTTGGCTTGCTCATGTCCAACTCTATGAGATCCCCACATCAGTACGCGAACGCGCGAAATATCTGATCCTCGATGGACTTGGGTGTGCCCTGGTAGGTGCCAAGCTGCCCTGGTCACGCACAGCAGTTGAAAGTGTCACGCACCTGGAAGGGACTGACACGAAGACGATTATCGGGTGGGGAAGAACCACCAGTGGACCGGCCGCTGCTGTCCTCAATGGCACCTTTATTCAGGGCTTTGAACTCGATGATTTTCATCCACTCGCACCTGTGCATAACGCATCGCTGGTCCTACCCTCTTTGTTGGCCAGTGCGCAAGAGCTTGGAAAGGTGAATGGCGCACAGTTCCTACGAGGGGCGATCCTGGGATTTGAGGTAGGACCACGCGTTGGTCTTGCACTCCACGGAGCACAAATGCTTTCTCGTGGCTGGCACTCGGGTCCCGTGTTTGGCACCTTCGCGAGTGCAGCGGCAGCAGGAGCACTACTTGGTCTGGATTCCGCAGGCTTTGAGGACGCACTTGGTCTTGCTGGCACGCAATCTGCAGGGCTTATGGGGGCTCAATATGAATCAATGGGAAAACGCATGCAGCATGGCTTCAGTTCACGGAACGGATTGTACGCAGCGTTCCTCGCATCTGACGGCTATACGGGCATTAAACGTGTGTTTGAACGTGAGTATGGTGGTTTTCTCTCGACCTTCGGTGAGGGACATGCCCCCGATGCATACCAGATTACCGATGGCTTGGGAACACGTTGGGAGACGGAGCGGATCATTATCAAGCGTTACGCGGCGAGGGGAAACCTCCATGCACCACTAGATGCCCTGTTTGAAATCGCCTCACAACGCACGCTTCGGCCTGAAAACATCGTGAAAATCGAGATCGACCTGTCTGATACGGTGTATCGGCATGGGTGGTGGGAGTTGAAACCCCCATTGACACCTATTGGAGCACAGATGAATGTGGCGTATGCCCTGGCAGTTGCCATTCTTGATGGCACGTCAACCATCCAACAGTTTTCACCGCAACGGATTGCGCAGGATGATGTCTGGGAGCTTATTCCCAGGATTACCGCCCGGCATGAACCAGCGTTTGACGCAAGCAGTGCAAGTCAGGGGAATACTCGGCTCCATATCTTCTTTACGGATGGGACACATCTTGAAAGCTCCCGAACGCTGTCAGAGATGATCGCTCGACCATTGTCAAACGACGAGATTGCTGCTAAATATCGCTCCTTAACGAAGGGAATTCTTGATCGGGAGCGGCAGATCCAGATCGAACACCTCGTTCTGCACCTCGAAGAACTCCCTGACGTGACGCAACTCTGCCAGCTCTTAGCCTCTCCAGTTGGAGCAATCTTCGACTGACAAGCAGAACGTATGAACGAAAGAGTGAAAGAACCGAGAAGCTCATGAAGAAGCATTTTGTTGCTAAGCTGCTGCGCAATGTGCATGCGGGAGAAGAGCATCTGGCCTGGAATCATCCAGCGGTCAGGTCCGCTCCTTCGTCAATACAACTCACCAGTACCGCGTTTGCACCAGGCACAGCGATTCCGGTGCGTTATGCGGGCAAAGGAGTGGGGCAGAATATCTCGCCTGATCTCGCCTGGTCGGATCTTCCTGAGAACACCGTCGAACTGGTCCTGGTGATGGAAGATCCCGATGTACCATTACGCCGACCATTGGTGCACTTGGTCGCGATGGCTATTCCACCCACGATAGCGGGTTTGCCAGAGGGTGCTCTTTCTGGAGACATAGCGCCCTTGCGTCTTCAGTTCGGGCGCGGCTCCTTCAACCGGATAGGCTATGCTGGCCCCCGAGCGTTACCTGGACACGGGCTACATCGCTACCTGTTTGAACTGTTTGCCCTTTCCCGCCATCTGGATTTTGCGAGGCCACCAAAGCTTGCAAAGCTCCTGCAAGCCATGCATGGTTCTGTTCTTGCTCGTGGTCAATTGGAGGGGACCTTCGAGCAAAAATAAACTAATGAGGGTCGATCTTAATAAGCAAGCAAGCGAAGAGATGCAGGGTTGACAACAAGAAAGCTCCCAGGCAGAGTAGAAACAAACAACACATGCTACTCTCAGCCAAAGGAGCTTTTCTCTATGATACCAATTTCTCTTCCCGTTGACCAGAACGTGCTTGCTTGGCTCTCTGGGCACGATAGCCTGGTCCAGCGCTATCGTCGTTTGTTTGCTTTCATCGAATGGGTGATGGGTGTCCTCTCGTCCCTCTCACCTGCCTGGCCCCCACCCTCATCCCGAAGCGGCCTATCTCAAAGCCTTTCTGGTCAAGTTGGTCAAGGGCAAAGCCTACGTCACCCACCTGCGTGCCTTTCTGCTGGATCATCCTCTCTTGGTGCTGGAATTGGGATTTCATCCCGTTATGGATGCCAGTGCTTCTTTCGGTTTTGACGTGCAACGCACCGTTCCCAGCGCCCGCTGGTTACCTCACAAGCAACAGAGCCTCTCTCACGATCACCTGCACCTATTGTTGATGCACACGGTTCGTCAGCTCTGCGACGAGATTCCAGGACTCGGCGAAACCGTCGCGGTTGATATCAAGCATATCTACGTCTGGGTCAAAGAGAACAATCCACGGGAGTTTCTCCGCGATCGCTTCCACAAAGAGCAGCAGCCCAGCGGAGATCCCGATTGTCGTCTGGGGGTCAAACGAGGGAACAATCGAGAGCGCGCCGATGGATCGAGCGCCGCCCACAAAGAATGTCTGTGGAGCTATGGCAGGGCATCATCGCCGCCACGACTCCTGACTATGGAGACGTGGTCCTGGCTGAATACACCCAAACGTTTGACCGTGCTGACGTCACCTATTACGATGTCTTGGTGCAATGGCTCCTCCTGACGCTCCCTGAGCATGTCCGCAATCCAGCAGCCGATGCAGCTTTTGATGCCTGGTATGTCTATGAGGACTCTGCACAGGTCGGTGGAGTGGCAGCCATTCCGTTAAAAGCTCCACCCCAGCAGTTCTATCCCCGCGATCAGGAGGGACTTCCCGTCTGTCCGCGAGGCTGGCGGATGAAGCACAGCGCCTCGATCAACGATCCACGAGGCTATCGCTCTCATCACTCCACCTGTCCCGTCTTCGCTCAACCACCAGAGCTGCGCATCCACTGCGACCATGAGCGCTTTGCCACCGGTGGCTGTTGCACTGAGATCAATGCCGAGCGTGGAGGCATGATGCGCGTCACTCTTGATCGGTCCACTCCTCTCTATAGGGGGATCTACGCGAGAGCGAACCAGTTGTGAACGCATCAACAGTCAAGCTAAGGAACTGGGCATTGAGGGGCCTCGCGTTCGCAATCAGCATTCGGTTGCTCGACTCAACACCTTGACCTATTTGCTGATCAATGCCAAAGCCTTGCAGCGCGTCTCTCATATCAATCACTCCTTGCTTGCTCACGAATTATGAGTCATCCCTTGATACTGGTGGCGAACCCTCAAACTGAGCTGAGATTGAGCTTGTTTCTCACTGAGTCGTGAGCTTACAAAAGAGGTTCGCCACCAATATCGAGAGTGTGTAAGAGCCAACATTCATACTATTTACTAATTGGTCATGACGCACCGCAACTTCTCCGAAAGAACCATTGCTCCTTTCTCACAAAAATGCCTCCAATGGATCAAGACAGGTAGAGATGGCAGTTCTACACTGTTCTTCATGAGACACGCATGTCTCGAGCACTCGATCAATAGAAGGGAAAAACGTAATCTGGCTCCTCAACTCAGAGAGGGAAGCTACAAATACATACAAGGAGATAGATTTTGACTACACAAACGACTACTTCAGATGATCTTTACAATGTCATTGTGATTGGTGCACGTTGTGCTGGTTCATCTGCGGCGATGTTGCTCGCGCGGCAGGGGTACCGAGTGTTGTTGTTAGAGAAGGCTACATTAAAGGGCGCAAAAAGTTAGTGGACATCGTCAAAAACCAGCAGGCCATCGAGACAAGGACAGAGCGTGAAATGCTGTTGCTCCTGAAATAGAGCTACAGGTAGCGCATGTCTTCAATAGCACTGTACTCTACAGAGTACATACTTACAGGAAAGGCAAGAATAGAGGCAGATGAAAGAGAAGAACACATCTTATGACACCTACCCGTTGGGTCGAAATTTAGAGGAAACACAGCGCTTACAGGTACAAGCGCAAGTATTTACCCCCCCCACGCAGCGACTTCTTGAGCAAGCAGGGGTGAGAGCAGGGATGAGAGTGCTCGACGTGGGCACTGGAGCCGGTGATGTCGCCTTACTCCTGACCGATATGGTGGGTCCAGATGGAGCTGTCGTAGGAGTAGATAGCAATCCAACAATTCTCGATACCGCACGCTGGCGAGTGGCTTCTTCAGGCTGGTCGAATGTCACCTTTTTGGAAGGGGACATCGAGAATGTCCCCCTTGAAGGTGAGTTTGATGCTATTGTTGGCCGTTTTGTCTTAAACTACCTCCACTCCCCAGTTGTGGTGCTGCGCAGGTTAGCACAGCATCTGCGTCCAGAAGGGATTATGGCATTCCAGGAACCGGAGATCGCACGCCTGGAAATGTCAACTGCGTATCCGCCAGTTGAGTTATGGGAGCAGTCCATGCGTTGGATTGGGGAGGCTTTTCGTCATGCAGGGCTACCAACACACATGGGAGCCAACCTCTATACCACCTTTTTAGACGCTGGATTGCCGCAACCACACCTGACCTGCGAAACATCGATATTCGCAGGAGCAGACTCGCCTGGGTATGACTATGGTGCCGAGACAGTACGTAGTCTGCTTCCACTTATCCTGAAGTTTGGAATTGCAACGGCAGAGGAAGTTGCGATTGAGACCTTAGCGGAACGACTGCGTGCTGAAGCAGTCAGCCATCGGGCGGTCGTGCGAGGACTGGAGATTGTCTCTGCTTGGTGTGGTATTGTCAACGTGGGAATGTAGCTGAACACTGTGCGAGAATAGCTTCATGAAAACAAACACCGCCACTCCTGATTCCAAAGGCTACCGTTTTCCGCCTGCAATCATCAGCCATGCTGTCTGGCTGTCTTTTCGTTGTTCACTCAGTTT
>CAXTXB010000088.1:0-13275 GCA_964247965.1 uncultured Dictyobacter sp.
TAAAAATTTTTGCCGCTGCCCCAAAAAAATTACAAAAAAATGCAAAAATGTAAAAAGCTTACTATTAATTATAGAGAGCTGCGAGGCTCATAATCCCACCAGTTAAGAATGCGGAGGTATAAGGATCAAACACACTCTTAAGGTTGTAATGGCTACGATGGTTTGACGATCCAATCTGTTTGGAATCGTTTCGATGGGGTAATCAGATCTTCGAACTGTCTACTTGCGGCTTTTTCACTTCGACCTCCCCTACCTCTCAGCATCCAAACGCTCCTGATTTAGGAGCATTTGGAACGCTTATGACCTGTGACCGATGTTTTTTAAACGAAAAGAAGAGTTGAATAGCAATCTCTGACGAGGGCTAGATCTTTTGTACGTACTAGCGTACGAGAAGCAGAATATTGCAATCCCCACAGAAGACATCCCTTTTTGAGCAATGAAAGAGAGATCACACTACACTGTTTTGATTTTCCTGACGCTCAATCTCCCTTTAAATACTATAAAGATAGTATACACGGAAGTACGATAAAATGCAAGTATTTCAAGGACAAATCTGGCCTCACTTGAAAACGTCATAAAAGATTTTTGTATGTTTCTAGTACTATATTTTGCTCTATAACAAGAAAAAGCATATTGTTTATCTCATTATAACTATAAGAGAATGCTAGACCCTTCTCCGCCAGCCATGTCCTTGCCGTGCGGATCGGTGCTTATTGTGGCAATATCGGACCAACCGAGCTGTTTTTTTGGCCAGCCCAGAGCCTGTGCCTCGGATTTCCACATGGCAATGACGATAGGACTGACACAAGCTTAACGCTTTTTCTGCTACACTATTGGTAGTATGATAATGCTGTACTGCCCCGGCCCCATCATGAAGACCGGCTCACTTCGCGTAGCGACTATCCCTCACGGACGGGCCAGTACGATCAGGGGCGACGTGACAAGCATTGCAGCAAAAGGAGAAAGAGAATATAGATATATGGAACAAAATATTTCTACGACCCGGAAGGGAAATGTGATGGATAGGCAAGCGACCAGTGGGCCACACGGGATCGGCGTGGCAGTAGCATTCGACTGGGCGTTCGCGTTGCAAATGGTCGTCATGCCGATTGTGCAGACCATCCTGGGATCAATGGGAGTTATCAAGCAGCCACAGATTCAAGTAGGAACGGTGATTGGGCCACTGGTAATCGCAGTGATATTTGCGGCGCTGGGTGAAGGGCTACGCAGCGGCCGGGGCTGGGCACGAATTATACAGCTAGTAATCAGTTCCCTCGGATTTTTAGGAGGGATCGGAGGACTATTTCTAGCGATTCCGGCATTAGGACGGGGCAACTACCTCCTGCTCGTGCCAGTACTTGTCCTATTGATTATCTCGCCCATCATCGTCTGGCGGCTGAGCCGACCAGTGACGGGTCGCTGGTTCAAAACCGTAAGCATCGCTGATGCTCGAAGGCGGCACGGCGGAGCATGGCCCTGGCTCATCCTGATCTGGAGCCTGGTCGGCGGGGTGGTCGTAGCCCTATCCGCCTCCCTCATGCAACGCTAGAAAGCTTAATTCTGCCGCCATGGAAAGCCCAATCGGAGGAGGGATTTATCAGCCGCATGTGCGCTTCAGCAGACCGTCAGACCCCATCGTACTCTCGCTCTCTGATTAGCGCATGCACCATTGGCATATACACATAGAGCAACTTGGAGAAGGTCTGACTCCAGTCGTCTCCGCCTTCTCGCTATCTGACGTGTCGCGGCTTCGCCGCTCTTTACGATTCTTCATAAATGTTTTACATTTGTTACATTTTCACAATCTTTTGCGCAAAGCGCAAAAGATTGTGAAAATGTACAAAATGTAAAAATTATTGAGAAACACTCCAATCCTGACCAAATGTCTGCTGAAGTGTCGCGATTATCTGTGGATCTGAGAACAGCAAGCCTAATTCTCGATTGCTATCGAGCGAGGTGATAGAAAAGTTTTCAGAGCCAACAAAGGCCTGCTTCCCATCTACCACCAACATTTTTGCATGCATGATAAGCTGAGGATCTTCTTTCACCTGCGCGCCCGCTGCCTTGATAGTCGCAATCCCGCTGCTATTAGAATCGGGCTGCGTCTGTGGCGTAGGAAGCACAACCTCCACCTGTACTCCACGCTGCGCATCGCTGGCTATAGCCTGGGCCACATTGGTATCATACAATTCCTCCGCCTCAATGATCAGCGATGTCTGCGCACTGCTAATCAAAGTTGTGAGATCACTGCGCGCATTGACCGGGCTTACAACAAGGCTAGCATCGCTGAGCTGGACCGTGGTGCGGTTCCAGTCCGCATTGAAAATGTCAATGACCTCCTGTACATCCTGCGGCACCGTATCGATAATCCCGTACTCACGATTTTTCCCGTTAAGCGCGGAGTAGGTGAAGTTACTCGTCATAATAAAAGCCGTATTCCCATCAATGATCATGCCCTTCTCATGCGTAATCTTGAAACTGGGATCGGTAAGCTCAGTACTCGCGCCCGCCGCCTTTAACGCATCAAGAGTAGGCTGCGGTGAGCCACTGCCAAATGGGTTCGGCTCCAGCATCACCCGTACATCCAGGTGCCGCCCGGCTGCATTTTCTAGTGCCTGAATAATATTTTTATCAGTCAACAGATACATCTCAAGCCAGACCGATTGATGGGCGTTGTTAATCGCGTCCAGGATAACCTGCTCGCCCGCCGCCGGCTCCACAAATAACTGCAAGTTGCCCGCACCCGCTGCCGTAGTCGTCGGAGTCGTAGAGCTTACAGGCGTGGATGCCGCCTGTACAGTCGAAATTGGAGTGTGTCGCCTCCGATAGTTACTTAGATGGGCAGATGCCTGCCCCGGTTGAAACTGAATGAGCGCCAGGACTGTTGATACAAGCAAAAGTGCCGCGACCACAGCCCCATAGAGCATCGACCTGTGTCCATGAACATTACGAAGCATAAGTTACTCCTCTAAAATTTCCTATAGCCTTGATATCTATCTGAGATTTCGAACTAACATCTTGACTAAACCGAACTTGAACTGATTTTAGAGGTAATAATAAGATGTAGATACATGGTGGTCTACAATGAGATGATATGAAGCAAAAATTAGAGTAAAAAGCAATGAGTGACAATTATGCTTCGGATACGTGTACTTGCTTTATAAAAAGTGCAGGATAGCTAGAATCAGCGAAGGATGGTTGTTGCTTCGGCTCCCTGCGGGTCTAAATGCTAGGCACGTTCCAGCATTTCATCATACTTTGTGTCATAGGGCAGGACGCGCCCCTCGGGCATCATGAGCATCATAGTTGGCTTCAAGAGTCGTACAAATTCGACATCGTGGGTTACGGTGATGATTGTTCCGTGATAGTTGCCCAGCGCTTCGCCGATGATATTTTTCGAGATCATGTCCAGGTGGGATGTTGGCTCGTCCAATACCAGCAGGTTGGGGCCTTCTAGCACCATCTTTGCCAGCGCCAGGCGTGTCTTCTCTCCACCACTTAACGTGCCGATCTTTTGGAAGACACGATCTCCATTGAACATAAAGCGTCCCAGCACGCCGCGAACGCGTTTGGCGTCGGTCGGCACTATAGCATTGGTCTCGTTGATAACAGTATTTTCATAATCGAGCCCTTCGTTTTCCTGCGCGTAATAGCCCAGGTGAACACGATCGCCCATTATTACTTTGCCCTTAGTTAATGGAGTAATATTGAGCATGGTGCGCAGAAGCGTCGTCTTGCCAACGCCGTTCAAGCCGACGATGACCAGGCGTTGGGCCCGCTCAATCTCAAAGCTAATATCGCAGAAGATCTCTTTGCTTCCATAGCTTTTGGAAAGATGTTCTGCCTTTACCACCAGTTGGGCGCTCTGCTGTTTCACCGGGAATTCGATTTTCATGCGCTTGCTGGTCTGTGGTAGCTGCGGCTTGCTCTCTTCCAGTGTTGATACGCGCTTATCTACCGCGATACGCTGCTTCACGCGCGTTGCCCCATAGCCACGCAGGCGTTCAGAAGTCTTCTTTAAGCGTACGATCTCGCGCTCCTGCTGCCTCTTTGTGCGCTCCATGAGTGCCTGGGCATCGCCAATTACGGTCAGGTAGTTCGTATATGTACCCTTATACTCTTCGAGCTTGTGCGTAAACTCGTTGAGGCGCAGCACTTTATTGATGCTGCGATCCAACAGATCCAGATCGTGGGAAATGATCAAGAGCGCGCCCTTATAGCTCTCAAGAAATTCCATTAGCCACAGCGTCGCATCGGCATCCAGGAAGTTCGTAGGCTCGTCGAGGAGGAGTAGCTCGGGTGCCTGGAACAGCAGCCGTACAAGGGCCAGCTTGGTTTTTTGACCACCACTGAGCGTCATAACATCACGCTCAAGCGTCACGCCGCCAATATTGAGGCCCGCGATAAGCTGTTCGCTGCGTGCATCAGCATCATAATAACCCAGCAGTTCCAGCTTGTCCTGTGCCTGCTCGAAGTATTGCAGGCTCGTCTCTAAATCTGCATTGTCAGGATCAGCTATCTTATGTGAAAGTTCCTCGTATGCGATGATTGCTTTGTCCAGGCCGCTGCTACTGAAGATGAAGTCGCGCACCGTAGCATGCCCCTCCATCGGAGTCTCATGGGCCACATCTTGCGAAAGATAGCCAAAGGTGCGTGGGCGCATAATATTGCCCTTGTCTGGCTGTTGTAGCCCACCAATAATCTTAAGCAGCGAACTCTTGCCCGCCCCATTGACGCCGATCAGCCCCGTCTTCTCTCCCGGTGCCACCGTAAATGAAACATCATCTAGTATGAGACGCGCTCCATACGAGAGACCAATATGATTAACTTGCAGCATACGCTATTTTGTCCTTTATGTGCTTCCTATTTGATATATCTCAAACAGATAAATTTCTGCATAATAATTTCTTAGGTGCCAGGCTGTATCCCTTCATGGACATGCCTGTTTAAGGCTCTACAATCATGTTATCGTGTGCATAAGATTTCCAGGCACTCTCGCGCCTGGATGAAAACGGGAAGCACACCATGCCGCAACAATCAGCAACGAGAGGATGAATGCCTGACGACTACACGCATAAAATGCAAAAGGCTCCAGTAATCGCCGTCGAAGGAGGAAAAGGACGGAAGAGATGCGCAGGGCATACTACATGCACTCACTCGTATACGTTGAGCGAGCATGCATCGTAAAGCGTCGTTTCCCGTCGCACAAGCCCAGGCGTGGTCGCTCATGCGGCAATAGAGACTGTGAATAAAAATGCCTTCATTATGAATAATAGCTAACGACCAATCAAAAGGTTATCACCCTGCTCGCATAATGTCAAGTCGTACAACTATTTAGCTATCAAAAGACATATTTATGGCTGCTGTGTTTTCCGCTCATAATGCCGACGCGCCTTCGCCCGATTGCCACACCCATCCATTGAGCACCAACGCCGGCGATGATTCCTGCTTGTATCAATAAAGAGCCAGCCACAGCCATCATCCCCAGGACACTCTCGTATCTGCCTTACCTCAGCCGAACTTAATAGCTCTGCTGCCGCGCGCGCTATGGGCCACAACAAAGAATCAAGCGCACTCTCCTGCCCCCACGTCCAGGTAAAACCCTGCTCCGCCACGTGAACAGACGCCCGCGCCATACCCTCTGTAAGCACAGCATTGAGTATATTCAAATCCTCTCTATTTGGCTGCTTCCCATGCATAAAAGCCGAAAATATTGCATACAGCGCCTCCCTTAGACCAAGCGCACGATGCAAAGCTGCGCTCGCAATTTCAGGCCGCTGCTCCGCCATCCGAAGCAATTGGCCCACGCGCTCATCAACAAGTAGATCCATATATCTGCTCCATGCCACCAGTGCCACATAGTCCGTCAGATAGTCATGTGCCTGATCGCCATGCCGCGGATCTATCGTATTAACAAAATCGAGACATAGATGTCCACTCAGCTTGCGTGGCATCTCGTCCTTGACTTCCTGCGTATTGACCTGCTCGCTTGTTGCCATCTTTTACTTTTCTCTCCTCACCTATTACAACCACTAAAGTCTGCTTAATAGTCCCTATTTACTAATCTATCCTGAAACTATCTCAAATTCTAACCGTTATAGTAATTATACTGGTTAGAATAGATGTGTTGAACTTGTTTGCATCCTTATATGTGGAGGCGTGAAGTGTCAAGTAAACCAATGCTATTTCAAAGATTTTTTCATCTCGGAGCATTGTGGTCGCATGCTGACTTTATGAAGCTCTGGACCGGACAAACCATCTCTCTTTTCGGTTCACAGGTAACCCTGCTAGCTTTACCTCTCACCGCCGTCGTGCTACTAAATGCCACGCCTATGCAAATGGCGATTTTAAGTGCCGCCGAGTTCGCGCCTTTCCTGCTCGTAACCATGCTTGCCGGAGTCTGGATCGATCGTAAGCGGCGGCGGCCAATTTTGATCTTTGCTGACATCGGCAGAGCATTATTACTGGCTTGCGTCCCTGTATTGTCGGCTATTCACCAACTTCACATCTCTTATCTGTATATCATCGCCTTCCTGGTCGGCATCCTCACCGTCTTCTTCCAGTTGGCCTACGAAGCCTACTTGCCCAGGCTGGTTGATCCCTCCCATCTCGCCGAGGGGAATAGCAAGTTAAGTGTCAGTTCCTCGCTTGCCGAACTGGGTGGACCTGGTCTAGCCGGTCTGCTCATACAAATCTTTACCGCCCCCTTCGCCCTACTTGTCGATGTATTTTCATTTCTCGTTTCGGCGCTCAGCCTCTTCTCAATGCGTAAACCAGAGCCAGCGCTGCCTGCGCCTCCGAAGAGCACAGGTATCTGGCAAGAGATCAGAGCAGGCTTTCGGGCTACTATACGGAACCGCTATCTACGTGCCTTCGCTGGCGAGGCCGCAACCTATAACTTCTTCTGGCAGATGATCCAGGCCATCTTCATACTCTACGCTGTGCGCCAACTGCATCTAAGCGCGCTTCTGATTGGAGGCATCTTCGCTGCTGGCAGCGTCGGAGCCCTATTTGGCGCAATAGGAATCGAGCATCTGGCGCTACGCTTCGGCATTGGTCGCATGATGGTTGGATCGCAGGCTCTGAGCGATATTCCTATATTCCTCATCCCACTTTCCTCTATCATCGGCTCAACAACTGGCGCAATAATCTGCATGATGCTTGCCTTCTTCATGCGGGGCTACGGCAATACCGCCTGTAACGTGTATGTGAATAGTGTACGGCAAACTATCACTCCTGACGAACTGCGCGGCCGCACAAATGCTGTCTATCGCCTTGTCGTGAGCGGTGTCGTCGCTGTTGGCGCGCTGCTTGGTGGTGTGCTGAGCGAGCGTGTGAGTCTAGATTTCACGCTACTTGTGGGGGCCATTGGTGTTTCATGCTCCTGGCTATGGCTCCTATGCTCACCTGCGTTCCGACTAGAGCGTTTGCCTGTGGATGCGGAAAAGTGATATTTCATAGTCACTATCAACGCAGACTTACTGATCGCCCCAGCATAGGACAGTCCGTGCAGTTTTTGCTTGCCGTGCGAAAATTTTTCTGCAACGTACCCACCTTGCCCACGAAAATCTTTGCTAAGCATCTTGCCCCTCGTGTGGAACTGCATCTCTAGCGATAGACATTGACCGGTTTACCACCCTCAACAGCAGAGGCACAGATAGCCGAGAGCAGTTCCACTGAACGAGCTGCCACCTCGCTGGGGGAGTTGTTCGTCCCATGCCCTTGCAGCAATTCGACAAAGCGCTCTGGTGGTCCCTCGCAGCTATATGTACCGGACCCCGGCTCAATCGAGAGATGAAGATGCTGACCGTCGTGGCGGCGTAGTTCCAAGCGTTCGCGCTCAATATCCAGTAGAAGCACTCCCTTATCGCCAAAGATGCGCACATCGACCTGGAAGGGATCGTTATCGGGGAGGGTCGCAGCACCGGAGATCGTGCCAATCGCAGCACCGTCAAAGAGCACGCTCGCAGCCGTGTACATATCCACCGCCGAGTTAGGAGCAGTCGTTAGCGCGGACACACGCTCGGCCCGCAACCCTGTTAACCAGAAGAGTAGTGCGCTAGAATGCGTAAGTTGACCGTGTATATAACCACCTCCCTGCTCCTTCGTTTGCCAGGTGCGGGGATCAGGTTTATTCAATAATGGAGTCCACTCAGAAGACAGGCCTTCTGCACCAGAAAACAGCTCTTTCGTCGGCGAGGCCATATGACAGAGTGCATATTCGATCTGCCCAACACTGCCTGCGTCCATCAGCCGTTTGGCTTCCTCAATAAAAGGCTTGTAGTGCCATCCGTAAGCCACAAGAAGATGCAGATTACGTTCACGTGCCAGGGCTACCAGTTCCCAGGCTTGAGCAGGCTCAAGCGCTATTGGCTTTTCACATAATACAGGCAGACCCCGCTCAAGCGCTGCCTTTGCATGTTCATAGTGCAAATGATGAGGAGAGCTGATGACGACTCCATCCAAATCTTGATCGAGGAGTTCGCGATAATCTTCTGTCGCAAACGCAAATCCGAAATGCTGCTTAATAGCCTGTAGCGCCGCGTGATCCGGGCGGCACACACCTGTAAGCGTTACGTCCGATCTACGCGCTAGTAAGGGAATATGATTGGTTGTCGCCCACCATCCAGCGCCAATGAAGCCTAAAGCAATTCCACTTGACCTCTTAGGACCGCTTCTGGCAGAATGATCAGTGTCAGAGGGTATGTATGGTTGCATAAGTTTTCCTCCATTCTTTCAATCCGTGGAGATACTACAATACTTGAACGTCATCAGGCCGTCCCGTTGACCTGTCAGGACTCGTCGATTGTGAATAAGACGCTCCAAGTGTCCCTGAAATGGATTTACCAGTGCTGTACCATCAGCCCAATTACCCAATTGTCTGCTCAGAGCATCAATCAGTTCGCGCATTGTGTACGCTTGCTCACTACCTAGTAGCTCGTTTATCAATGCCTCCTCGACACGATCAACAAAATCACGACTTTCATTGAGAAACCCGGTTATATCCTGGCCGCGTAATACAGGAAAATGGCTGGTGAGCAGAGTCGTTGTAGGAGTAATCGGGATATCTAGAAGACGTTGTATAGTTCTAAGGTAGGAATCCAGGTAGCGATACGTAGGGGGAAAAGCAGGTCTCCCATCCTGTGTGAGTAACGTCTGTCCGAGCACTGCATCAGCAACAACAATTGACTCACTCCGTGGATCAATGATGCTGAGATGTCCTCGTGAATGACCTGGCGTATGCAACACCTCAACAAACCATCCCGGTCCCAGGTGAATACGTTCGTTGCCGGTCAACACAAGGTCTATCGGCGTGCCCTGAGCGTGGGCATGCATCCAGGCTTGCATCTCAACGCTCTCAAAGATGCCATGCGCGACGTGAAACTCACCGTAACGCTCGTCGATTAGCAGAGCAAGATCCTCAATCATGCATCGATCTAATCTATGGCACATGAAAACCGCATCTGGCGACAGCGTTCGCACGGCAGCATTTCCTCCCATATGATCGATGTCAGCATGGGTGGTGATAACATAGTGTATCTGGTTTGGATGGAGGCCGAGTGCATCCAGATAGGGAAGAAGAAACTCACGCGGCGTACTGCTAAGCCCGCTGTCAACCAGCAACGTTCGCTCTGAACCTATGAAGAGATACAGACAGTTGAGACGGTCCTCCAGTGGCGTTTCAATCCGATGTATGCCGGGTGCAACTTCCATAGTTTCCTCCTCCCGATACGATAGAGTGACCTCACGGAGCAATGCTTTATTCGCCCTTGAACTGTGGCGGACGCTTCTCACGGAAGGCTGCAATCCCCTCCTGGCTGTCTTGCGTAGTGAAACAGTAAGCAAACAGATCGTTCTCGTAGGCCAGTCCCACCTCTAAAGATGTGCTCTCGGAGATGCGCACCAGGTGCTTAATGACCTGAGCAGCAATGGGGGCATTCTTCGCAATCGTCTCAGCCATAGTGTGCGCCGCCTGCTCTAGCTGGTCATCTGGTATAAGCTCCTGTATCAGCCCGGTACGCAATGCTTCATCCGCATCAATGAGGTTGCCGGTCAACAGCATCTGGAGCGCTTTGCCATAGCCAACCAGGCGTGGAAGAAGCTGAGTGTTACCCGCACCTCCATTCCAGCCCAGCTTGATCTCTCCAGCTCCGAATTGGGCAGTCGATGAGGCAAGACGAATGTCACAGGCCAGCGCCAGCTCTAAGCCACCACCAATTGCATAGCCACGAATCGCTGCTATCGTTGGCTTACGAATGCTCCAGATGGCTCGATTGTAGTCAGCCCGATTGCGCAACTGCCAGTTCGTGCCGTATTCCTCCAACACTGTCACATCACTGCCTGCTGAGAAAGCGCGCGCTCCCGTCCCAATCAAAATAACGGCCCGAATCGCTTCATCTTGATTAATCTCAGTCGCGATGGGAAAAAGCGCCCGCCCCATATCCGGTGTGATAGTATTAAGCTTGTGGGGTCGGTTTAGCTTAATCGTCGCGATAGGTCCATCTCGATAAAATACAATGTCTTCCTGCAGGTTCATCGATTTCTCTCCTAAATAGCACCATGAGCATGTAGTTCAGCAAGACGGGCATCACTATAGCCAAGCAGCTCACGCAGCACCTCGTCAGTATGCTCTCCAAGTAATGGAGGGGCCAGGCGGATCGTAGCGGGAGTCTCTGAAAGAGCCAGGGGAATATTTGGCATACGTAGTGTCCCAATTGTCGGGTGCGCTACTTCCGCAATCATCCCCGTTTCAATTACATGTGGATCAGTGGCAAGATCGGCGTAGGTGTAGACCGGGCCAGCCCAGATTTTGTGCTGATCAAAGATAGCCAGCCACTCAGCAGTTGTACGTTCTAGAAGGATCTCGCTGATGATTGAGTAAACTTCGTCACGGTAGGTGATTCCATCCTCCCATGCACACATTCCACGCAACCGGTCATTGTCGAGTGCCTCACCCAAAAGGTATAGCGGTACTTGCGCCAGGGTGAGATAGCCATCTGCCGTATGATAAACACCATAGGGAGCCGTAACCCAGGCGTGGGCAAACGGCGCGGCGCTCCGCTCAGGAAGGATGTCAAGATTGAGGTGCGTCGTTAATTCTTGTACCTGACAGTCCATCGCTACTGCTAGCATATTGACCGTCACCTTCTGACCCGAACCAGTCCGTTCGCGCGCCCAGAGAGCTGCCAGAATACCGATTGCCGCCTGGTAGGCTGTCATGGCATCAATTGCCCAGAGGGCTCCAGGTAGTGGAGGATCGCTCTTACTGCCGACCGACCACATCGAGCCACTATAGCCTTGAACCACCAAGTCCTGTCCAGGTCTGCCGCTATACGGTCCGTACTCTCCATAACCAGAAATAGAACAATAAATGATGCGAGGATTGATCTCGCGAAGTTGCTCGTAGCTGACACCCAGACGTTCAGCAGTCCCCACGCGAAAGTTTTGCACAAAGATATCGCTCTCGCGGACCAATTCATAGAACGTCTTCAAGCCTTCTGCATGTTTTAAATTCACCGTGACGCTGCGCTTGTTCCGGTTGAGTCCAAGTACAGCTGTCGTCTCTCCTTCCAGGGAAGCATTGGCGAATGAATGTGTGCGCGTCCACTCCCCTTGTCCGGGCGGCTCAATTTTGAGTACCTCCGCTCCAAGATCACCAAGACGCATGCCACAGAGTGGCCCGGCCAGCATTTGTGAAAGATCAAGGACACGTAGTCCTGTGAGAGCACCTACATCCATTCTAGATAACTCCTCTGTCATTGTGGTTATTCCAGTCCAGCGCGGATGCGCTCCGCTGCGAAACGCAACGCCGAACCTTGCCCCCACACGTTGACCTCTGTTGGCAACGTGCGGTAGAGGGCAGCATCATCGCCAGGTACCACCGCTGCATATGTACAGGCAGAAACCCCATATAAGCTACCATCATCCGCGAGGCGGCTCAAAATTGCCTGCCAGGCATGATCAGCGGCTAATACGTATGTGTGATCAAGTATTCCCAGACGCATCCCTTTTAAGAAAGCTGCCCCGAAGAAGGCGGCAGTCGAGGATTCAAGATAAGCCTCATGATCCTCAAGGAAGGTACGCCAGAAACCGCTGGCATCCTGACATGCGAGCAGCGCCGCTTCCAGCATCTCCTTCTTCTTAGTGATCTCGAACAGGCGTAGCAGTGCCAGACCAGGCGTGAGATGATCCACCCAGCTGAGAGGCCGGCGCATCCAGCGTTCATAGTAGCGGAGACAGAATGTAGTGGGCAGAGGATCAGCGAGCAGTGCACTCGCCTCCAGCACGCCATCCATAGCGATAGCATCACCCCAGAACCAGACCGAGAAGTCGTAGTGCAGCGTACGCTTCATCACCTGCCGCAATACGTCGCGAGCACTCCAGCTAGAGACGTGGAGGATTGACAAGATAAAATTCTCCTTACGCTTCAGGCACGCTTTGCTTGGCGTGTGCCAATTGCAAGGCCTGGCTCACATCCACGGTTGTTTGCGTCACCAGCTTTTTCATGGCCATCTCAGCTGCATCTGCGTCTTGCTTCTTAATGGCATCCACGATTGCCCTATGAAGAGGCATTGATGCCTCCGACGTTCCAGCTACCTGTGTCGTGATTATCCGGCTGGAGCGCAAGGCAATGCTGATGGTACTGCTCATCTCTTGAAGCAACTCGTTGTGACAGGCTGCCAGAATAATAGCATGAAATTGCATATCTGCATCAATGAAACGCTCCGTCTCGGTCAGGCTATTGTCCATCTGCTGATACCAGGTCTCGAGCTCAGCTATCTCATCGGATCTTGCGCGTTGCGCAGCCAGGCGAGCAGCAGCAGGTTCAACGATAAGGCGTACCTCGCACAAATTCCGGAAAAACGCCTCCCCAGGCTCTGTCTCACATTGCCAGGTCAGAACATCAGCATCCAGTAAGTTCCACTGATTACGCAGGCAGACCTTTGTTCCCGTTTTGGGCCGCATCTCGATCAACCCCTTTGCGGCCAGCACTTTCATAGCCTCCCGTAGGATGGGGCGACTCACCTGCATCTGTGCACATAATTCAGGCTCAGTAGGCAGTGTCTGACCAGGGCCGAACTCTCCTTGGAGAATACGTAGCCCAATGTGATGCACGATCTGCTCATGTAAATTTCGTCGTGAAAAAGATACAACCTCTTGTTTTGTACTTGTCATTCTTAATCTCCAGGTCCCTATTCATCATATGATATGATGAATGGTGATGAATATTAGCTATCTCATTTCTTGATATTAAGAGTAGATCTAGGAGACACT
>CAXTXB010000088.1:13285-13715 GCA_964247965.1 uncultured Dictyobacter sp.
AATATGATATGATGAGAAAAGAGATTTGTCAACCCTTGTAACTTTCTCAGGTATAATTCATTTAAGCCCATACATTTAGCACTTATTAGCACTTATATGAAGCCGTCGGGTCACATATGCAAAATTCAAGATGTGTAGCGTGTGCTGAAAGTGCACAAAACCTTGCACCTACTTTGCTCCATCCTTAATGATCGCAATCTGCTCGTCACAGTCTTTGTTCTATCTTACTATTTTTGACAAGTGCGAAAGACTATAGGCTACACTCGGCTTCCCCGATCTCCTTTATATGGACCATATAACTATATCCGGATTTTGAAAGGGTTGACAAATCTCTTTTCTCATCATATCATATGATGAATGGTGATGAAGATTAGCTATCTCATTTCTTGATATTCAGAGTAGCTCTAGGAGACACTGTCTAGTTGTAGAA
>CAXTXB010000089.1:0-4593 GCA_964247965.1 uncultured Dictyobacter sp.
GCGCCCCAAAAAAAAAACCCCCCCAAAAAAAAAATTTTATCAAAGTTAAAAAATTCGGTATGAGTCCCCATAAGACCATAGGGATCAAATATACTTTATGAAAGTAGATAGAGCAAAGAGAGGTTGAGCATCCCTGTCATGAGAGGTGAAAGGGATGCTTCGCATTCTACTACAAGGTAATTTCAAACTGCCATGGATCGGGTGGTTGTGGTTCAAACTGGCCTAATGGATCGGCTGCACGTATTGTCAAAACGCGAGCCTCTGGCGATGGCAGAGGACGGAAGCGTGCACTACCCTGATAGACGGCGTTGTTAGGGCCGCTGGCCAGATCCGGCCTAGCCAGAATCATCCCTCCACGGTCGCCTGTCCATTGTGCCCCTGTATTATCCTTTACAAAGAAAATAATACGTGGCACAAAACTAAACCCGGTCGTAAATGGAGGACGAATCCAAAGATAGTGCAGTTCAAAATAATCCTGATAATAGAGCATCTGGTGGAGAATGAGAGTCATTCCCTGCTGCTTTTGCTCCAGTTCTAGTGTAACTGTGCGGAGTGGTTCGCGCGGAACAGCGATCGGGGCGCGTTCCTGTCCTGGCGACTGCGATGCCGCGATCACTACGGGTGGACGGGAAGCTAATTCCAACGCCTTCGTCGAGAACGGCGTCGGATCACGGAGAATATCATTACACAGTTGTAGGCAATCATCACAAATGTAAGCCGCTCCAGGTCCTGCAACCATACGATTAACCTCAGACGTATGGCGACCACAGAAGGAGCAACGAGCCATTGACCGATCAGAACTCATAGCATATCCCCATCAGTTAAACCAGCGCATTAGCTTTTATGAGTGCGCAGCACCGTTGCAGCTTCACTATACAATCCTAGACGCTCAAGGATAGAGGCATGAGCCTCCCATTCTAACGTATCATCTAGTGGTGTAAGTAATGGTGACAACTCAACTTTGCCAGTTTCTCGTATAAACGAACTATCTACCTGTTTCTCGTGACTATGAATAGTACCATTTAATTGTTCGGGTTCTCCAATGAAGTCGCGATATGCATACTTACGTTGCAAGGCCAACTCGATTAAAAAGTCGGCGAAATGAGGATTTTTGGGTAGGAGTGAACCGTGGAGATACGTTCCATACGTATTTCGATAGATTGCACCTTCTGTATGGTCTTCCGCGTTGTTGCCATGGCCTTTCAGCACCTTGCCCAGTGGTGCTGCCGTCCCCAGATACGTACGCCCGCCATGATTTTCAAAGCCTACCAGCGTCTGATTTTTCCACTGAATTGCTATATTCCCTATACAACGCGGGCTGCGCGAACCTTTATGCTCCGTCCAGGCATCGAAGACGCCTAATCCGCGCATAGTAGCTCCCTCAGCAGGACGGTAGTAGTGAGAGAGCAACTGGAACCCTCCACATACTGCGAGCACAGGCATATCATCTTCTATTGCCGCCCACAGCCCAATCCCCTTCATCTCATACAAGTCCTGTGCCACTGGCTCCTGCTCCTTGTCCTGTCCCCCACCAATAAACAACATATCGTACTCGTCTGGAGCCAATGCATCACCAACGCCCAGGCCTACAACACGTAATTCAATGCTTCTTTGAAGACAACGACGCCGTAGTGTTAGGATATTGCCTCGATCTCCATATAAATTCAACTGATCGGGATAGAGATGCCCAAGCGTGAGCGTTAATTGCCGGCTATGCTGTGCCATAGTATTATACATCTCTCCCTTCCCAATAATGTGGAGTTAAGCCGCGCTGCTCCAGCTCATGGTGTATTTCAAGTAGCGCTGTATAAGTAGGGACGACGAAAAGTGTTTCGCCGGCGGGCGTTTGAGTTAATGCGCTGTTAAGCGCATTCTTGAGTCCATAGACGCGCGATGCGCTTGTTTCGGATAGGTGGACCGTCTGGATATCTTGCCCAGCTTGAGCCTTCTGCCTGTTGTCCTGCTTACCCCAACTTCTAAAGCGTGTATACGTATTTGTTTTCTTTTTTTGTGTTTGTAACGGGGCAGATGGAACGATTGTCATATCTTTTTCGCTGATGCCGGCGTACCTGAGTCGAAGAGCTAGATCAAGTGCGCGTGTGCCTGCGACGACCAGAACGTCGGTGCGTCCGAGCACACGCTCAAAGTCTACGTCCCAGATCCAGGAAATATCCTGTCCGTCTGCAATGTTATCATTAAGAATGAGAAGTAGATAGCGTGGAATGTTCTCGCTATACACCGTACGAAGCACCTCGTTAAACCCGGTAGGGTTTTTAGCCAACAATAAACGCATCGTTTTGCCATCAGCCTGTATGCGCTCTCCGCGTCCAAAGACGGGTTTTGATTGTTCGATACCCGTAACAATTGGTTTCCAGTCTATATACAGCGTCAAGGCCGCTGCTATTGCCGCAAGGGCGTTATATATATTATAAAGCCCAGGCAAAGGTATGGTTAGTTCATGCTGTTGATTGCTTGCATCGACCTGAATGCGTAGCCGGTCGAAGCTGTCCATCTGCACGTGTGTAACGCGAACGTCTGGCTGTGGACGGGTATGCCCACACTGTGGGCAGTGATAGTGACCCATATGGCTATAGAATTGGGCATCGTACACGTATTCATGGCCGCATACAGGGCAATTGCGTACATCAATCACTTGATGGCGTTCATTTGTGTCCTGCTGCGTAAGAAGATCGAGTGAAAGATCATCTATTCCATAATAGAGAACTTTTCCTGAAAAGAGCTCACCAAGTTGTGCAATTGTTGGATCATCCGCGTTTAGTACAAGTGTAGTATCTGGTGAGAGATTTGTAATTGCCTGCTTCCACAAAGTGATGATACTATTTACTTCTCCATAGCGGTCAAGCTGATCGCGAAAGAGATTGGTAAAGACGACGACGCGTGGTGGTATAGCCTGAACGAGCCGAGGCAGCGCGGCCTCATCAACCTCCAGGATAGAGATAGCTTTTCCTGAGCGGCGCAAATGACCGTCGGGTTGGGCACGAATGACTAGAGAGCTGGCGACGCCACCGATAAGATTTGAGCCCTCACGGTTGCGCCAGACACGTAAACCATCATCACGCATAATTGCAGCAATGAAGCTGCTCGTCGTCGTCTTGCCGTTAGTACCTGTAATCATCACGCTGCCATGCTCAAGCTCTGTTGCCAGGTGCTCAACAATTTCAGGATAAACTCGTTGAGCAACAACCCCAACAATGCTTGTACCACCACCGAGATGAAATCGGCGGCTCAGGGCACCGGCTGTACGCCCTGCAATCACCGCTAAGCCTGCTCGAACAGTATTGCGCTGATGTTGTGGATACAGCTTGCGCCCCACCTCTTTCGGCGAGGTCGTTGGCGAGTGAGAAGCCATCTTGCTTTCGTCTGGTGGCAGCCCAGTGGGTAAGATAGGCTGAGATGGTCTTTGTTTTCGCATGCTGTCCTCCGCGCGACACTGACTCTTCAATCCTTTATAATAGATGAATGCAGCATAGCATGCAAGCCCGATCGGGTCAAGTGTATTGCAAATGATATATAGTTTTTGCAAGAGTATATAATTTCTTTTATGAGTTGTTGACAACGACTCTTGCCAACGTGTGGTATGCTTCAAAAGAAATTTTTTGCTATTCTTTTGGGTTTGAATAGATACAGAAGAGAGATACAGAAGAAGGTAGAATATCGCTTGTCAAGCTATGCTATTCTATTCTATAAGACGAACATTCTTAAAATACGCAGGTTTTGTACAGTAACGAAGGTCAGGTAACAACTCAATGGCAAAAAAACTGGTAATTGTTGAGTCACCAGCTAAAGCGAAGACAATCGAGAAGTTCCTTGGTCGTGATTTTACCGTCATGGCCTCAATGGGCCACATCATTGATTTACCCAAAAAGGGGCTCGGGGTCAATACACGCAAAGATTTTGCCCCCAAATATGAGATCATCGAGAGAAAAGACAAGTTAATAGATGAGCTAAAAGCCGCTTCGAAGCGCGCCGATGAAGTGTACCTGGCTCCAGACCCTGATCGCGAAGGCGAGTTTATTGCCTGGTCGCTTAAGAATATTCTGGGCCTAAAAAATCCACGCCGTGCAGTCTTCAATGAGATCACGAAACGCGCGGTGCAAGAAGCGATTAGTAAACCCCGACAAATAAACGAGGACCTCTTTAATGCTCAGCAGGCACGTCGTGTGCTGGATCGTCTCGTTGGCTATAAAATTAGTCCACTACTCTGGCGGCGCATACAATCTGGCACCAGCGCGGGACGCGTTCAATCGGTCGCCCTCCGCCTCATCTGTCAGCGCGAGGCTGAGATTCGCGCATTCGAGCCCGAAGAATATTGGAGCATCACAGCTCTCCTCAGCAAACATAAGCAAAGTGAGCGCTTTGAGGCAACATTGATCTCACGCCTCAAAGATATCTCGGACTTGAATACTGCCGAAGCCTCCGCTGATAAAGAGGCTCCTGCTCAGGAGACAGCTGGTGGCACAAAAGGGCCGAAGCTCGAAAAAGGGCGCATAAAGATCTCTTCCAAAGAAGAGGCCGATGCCATTCTAAATGATCTGAAAAATGCCACGTATAGTGTCTTGAAATATGAAGAGC
>CAXTXB010000089.1:4603-7694 GCA_964247965.1 uncultured Dictyobacter sp.
TTAAACAGAAGCAGAGTGAACGCTTTGAAGCCACATTAATTTCACGTCTTAAAGATATAGCGGATTTAAATACTGCTGAAGCTTCTGCCGATAAAGAGGCGAGTGCTCAGGGGGCTCAGGATGCGACTAGCGGCGGGAAAGCGCCTAAGCTCGAAAAGGGGCGTATAAAGATTTCTTCGAAAGAAGAGGCAGACACTATTCTTAGCGATCTGAAAGATGCTGCGTATAGTGTCTTGAAATATGAGGAGCGCGAACAACGCCGCCAGCCTCCTCTTCCTTATACAACCAGTACAATGCAACAGGACTCGTCGCAGCGGCTGTATTTTAAGCCGAAGAAAACGATGAGCCTGGCGCAGCAACTCTATGAGGGTATTGAACTGGGAGAGCGTGGTCACCAGGGGCTCATTACCTATATGCGTACAGACTCAACGCGTATCTCCGATGAGGCCCAGAGCATGGTCAAGTTATATATAGCAGAAGCCTTCGGTCAGCCTTTTGTCGGGCAGGGTCGTACTGGGAAGGCCAAGGCCACAACCCAGGATGCGCACGAGGCTATTCGTCCCACGGACGTTGCCTTAACGCCGCAGATTGTGAAGGGGTATCTTTCCGCCGATCAGTTCAAGCTCTATAACCTGGTCTGGCGTCGTTTTGTCGCTAGCTTCATGACTGCTGCTATCTTTGATACAGTACGTGCTGATATCGTTGCCAGGCAGTATGTCTTCCGTGCTACTGGCTCAAATCTCAAGTTTCAGGGCTTCTATGCGGTATGGCCACGTGAAGAGGACGAGAGGTTGCTGCCTGTGATGCAGGTCAATGAGGTGCTCGATGAGCATGGGCTCAAACCCGAGCAGCATTTTACGCAGCCACCTCCACGTTTTTCGGAAGCAAGTCTGATTAAGGAACTGGAAGAGCAAGGTATTGGTCGTCCAAGTACATATGTGCCGATCATTAGCACAATTCAGGATCGTGGGTATGTAGATCAGGAGCAGCGCCGTTTTGTGCCGACCTGGCTTGGTGAGACGGTGAATGAAGTGATGAACAAGCATTTCCCCGATATCGTCGATACTGGTTTCACCGCTGACATGGAGCGCAAACTGGACGATGTTGAGGATGGGAAGCGCTCCTGGATCGAGTTTTTGAGCACCTTCTATGGTGATTTTAAAGTCACAATGGAAAAGGCCGAGGCCGAGATGGACCGCGTGCAGAAGCCGTTGGAAGAAATTGATGAGGTCTGTCCAGACTGTGGACGCAATCTTGTCATTCGAACGGGTCGCTTTGGTCGTTTCATTTCCTGTTCTGGTTTTCCCGAATGTAAGTACCGGCGCTCCGTTGTCAATAAAACAGGTGCCTTGTGTCCACTCTGTCATGGAGACATTGTTGAGCGCAAAACGCGTCAGAAAAAGCGTATATTCTATGGCTGTGGCAACTATCCAACATGTAACTTTGCAATCTGGGAGCGACCAGTTGCGGATCTATGTCCCAAGTGTGGAGGTTTGATGGTCGTGCCGAAGGTTGGACAAGACCCGGTTTGCTATAACGAAGTCATCGCGGTGCAGCGTAGTGCAGAGGCAAAGCCTCTGCAGGGAGAAGAGAAGGCTTCCACCAATTCAGAGGTTCCCGCAACTGGTGGAGCTGCTCCCGCGACCAAACGTCGTGTTACAACGAGAAAGAAAACAACTGATGGAGAAGGCGAGGCTCCTCCTGCCAGTGCGTCAACGACCAGGCGCAGTGTTACGACCAAACGCACGACAACTGTCAAGAAGACCAGCAAGGCAGCCAAAACGACAGGAGTGGCTCCCAAGGGGAGAACAAAAGCGGCTAAATAACCAGAGGGAGCAGAATAAGGAAGGATAACTGTGGTATAATCGAGAGATAACTGCTCTCTAAATCCCTTGTAAGGGGAGCGCTGCAATTATGGAGGATTACATGCCGCATGCAGTAACGCTGATCCCCGGCGACGGAACTGGACCAGAAATTACCGAGGCAACCCTGCGTGTCCTTGAGGCAACTGGTGTGCAGTTCGAATGGGACGTGCGACTGGCAGGAGCGGAAATGCTGACGAAATACGGCACTGTTCTACCAGATGAGGTTATCGAGTCGATAAAGCGTACAAAAGTAGGGTTAAAGGGCCCGATTACGACGCCCGTTGGAAAAGGGCAACGAAGCGCGAATGTCACTTTACGGAAAAAACTCGATCTCTATGCTAATCTGCGTCCTGCTAAGACATACCAGGGCTTGCGCTCCCGCTATGAAAATATCGATCTGGTTATTGTACGTGAGAACACGGAAGATTTGTATACCGGTATTGAGTTTCAACGCGGTACGCCTGAACATGAAGAAATAATAGAGCTGATTGGCCGTACGACAGGGCACCTGCTCGACCCAAATTCCGCATTAAGTGTAAAATATATCTCTGTGGCAGCCACACGTCGTATAGTCAAGTTTGCCTTTGAGTACGCGCGCGCCAATAATCGTCGCAAGGTGACTGCGGTGCATAAGGCAAACATTATGCGGCTCTCCGATGGATTATTTTTGTCTACTGCGCATGAAGTGGCGAAAGAATATCCAGATATTCAATATGAAGATCGAATCGTCGATAATATGTGTATGCAGCTTGTACAGAAACCAGAACTGTATGATGTGCTCGTCCTGCCAAATCTTTATGGTGATATTATCTCTGATTTATCTGCGGGCTTAATTGGAGGGCTTGGAGTGGCACCGGGCGCCAATATTGGTAGCCAGTATGCCGTTTTTGAGCCTGTACATGGTAGTGCACCAAAATATGCTGGGCAGAATAAGGTGAATCCAATGGCCATGATGTTTTCTGGTATTATGATGCTGCGTCATCTTGGGGAGCGCGAAGCTGCCCATCGGCTGGAAAAGGCAATGATGTTCGTTCTGGCCGAAGGAAAATATGTTACCTACGATTTAAAACCACGTCCAGACGATCTTACAGCGGTCGGAACATCTCAGGTAGCGAATGCTGTGATTGAGCGTTTACGCGCTCTTTAATATCAAGAAACTTCTTGCATTTTATACATTTCTCCAATCTCTTGCACTTAGTGCAAGAGATTGGAGAAATGTATAAAAT
>CAXTXB010000089.1:7704-11785 GCA_964247965.1 uncultured Dictyobacter sp.
ACATACCTTATGCGGAGCATAAGGTATGTAGAAAAGCGAAAGGGATAAAAAGAAGTACGTCGCCCAGCGAAGCAGCAGAGTATCGTAACTAGATTTCATCTGTAATCTCAGTGATGACACCTCTACGCCATTTATGACGTGCTTGAATATAGCGTACAGTGCCAGAGCGAGAGCGCATCATAACCGAAGAGGTACGGGCTCCCCAGCCAAAGTATTGAACTCCATCTAAAAGTTCGCCACTGGTGATTCCTGTTGCTGCAAAGCTGACATCATTCCCGCTAACCAGGTCATCGGTTCGATAGACGCGATCGAGATCGATACCTTCTGCTATAAACTTTGCTCGCTCTTCGTCATTACGTGGCCAGATCTTGCACTGAATCTCGCCTCCTACGCACTTGAGGGCTGCTGCTGCCAGTACCGCCTCTGGCGCGCCCCCAATGCCTAAAAGTACATCTACGCCACGGTAATCTTCCATGGCTGCCTGGATAACCGCAGAGACATCGCCGTCTGTAATCAAACGTATGCGTGCACCGACTTCACGTATCTGGCGAATAATCTCCTGGTGTCGCGGGCGCTCTAAGATGACGACAGTGAGGTCATCGATATGCGCCTGGCGCGCTCGTGCGATGCGGTCCAGATTTACAGCTACAGAAGCATTGATGTCGATCACGTTTTTAAGCGCCGGGCCTACTGCAATCTTGTCCATGTAGAAGACCCCCGGTGGGGCTGAGTACATGGAGCCACGCTCTGCCACGGCTACAACTGCTAGTGCGCCAGGCAAGCCTAGAGCTAATAAGCGGGTGCCATCGACCGGGTCAACTGCCACATCGACCTCCGGTTGATTGCCGTTGCCAATCTGCTCGCCAATATAGAGCATAGGGGCTTCATCCTTCTCACCCTCTCCTATTACCACCCTCCCATTCATATCGACTCCATCAAGTGCATGGCGCATAGCATCAACTGCGGCCTGGTCAACCATCTCTTTATTGCCCTTGCCCATCCAACGCCCGGCACTTAACGCGGCTGCTTCTGTGACACGCAGGAGTTCCATCCCCAGGTTGCGCTCTTTCGTTCGCGACCGCTCAAAACGTTCTTCTGTCTGCATGTTTCTACGTCCTTTGATGCTCATTTGCACTACATGTGTACGTGACGTGGATGAGTTCGGCAATGCTCCGCCTGCATGATTGCTTTGAGATTTGCGACAGCTTCTTTAAGCCTCCCCTGTCGGTTTTCGACAACATACTCGTAGTGTTCGCGCTGTGCCAACTCATGTTCAGCATCGGCGAGCCGGCGTTGCCGTTCTTCACGGGTCTCTGTTTGACGATTGGTAAGGCGCTCTACTAATTCTTCAACTGAGCCAGGTACAAGAAAAATATAGATGGCTCCTGACACTTTTTTGCGCACCGTTGCAGCTCCCTGGACATCAATCTTTAGGAGGACATCCCGCCCTTTTTGCAGATTGTCTCGAATCTGCTGCATTGGTTGCCCATACCAGTTCCCGTGTACCTGTGCATACTCGATGAGCTCGTTGCGTTCAACCATGCCCTGGAATTGTTCCTGGCTGACGAAATAGTAGGGATCGCCATCACTTTCTCCAGGACGTGGAGCTCGCGTGGTCACCGAGGCGACAACATGAAAATCCATGCCTTGCTCTTTGAGCGCCTGGATAACTGTATCTTTTCCAGTACCTGACGGAGCCGAAAGCACAAAGAGCAAGCCCTGTTTAGTGGGCGCTGCCGGCCGAGATTCTGTTCGCTGGGTCTCAAGTTGCATGCTTCTCTTCCTGATGTGCTCAAATAGAGAGAGGGTTGATAACAAACAAACATCTCTTTGTTATAATTTACAGTATGTTAATGAACGCGCTTATAGTTACTGGACGAATGTCACGTTGCTGTGCAGATAAGCGCTCACATATGTTATTGTACAACAATGCCAAGGTAACACGAAAGTTGCCTCTCAGCATAAGAGATCAGAGAGAGGTAGGAGAGGTTCTTATGTACGTGGATGCCATTACCCTTGCAGCCGTTGCCGATGAATGGCGTAAATTGCTGGTGGGGGCGCGCATTGATACGATTATTCAGCCGACAGAGTATGCTGTGGCTCTGCAATGTTATGCTCCAAATGTAGAGGGTCAGGGCGGTCAAAATCGTTGGATCTATCTTTCTGCACATCCACAATTGGCGCGTGCCCATATTACTGCTTTGAAGCCGCAGAAAATTGTCAGCGAGCCTCCTCCGTTTGTGATGCTTTTGCGTAAGCATCTGGAGGGGGCGCGCATCGAGGCTATTCTGCAGCCGCGCTGGGAACGGGTGCTGGAGATCGTTGCGGGCTATCGCAGCGATAACGATGAACGTATCCGTTTTAGAATTATTAGTGAGATCATGGGACGGATGAGCAATATCATCTTCTGCGATGAAAAAGGGCTGATCCTGGGCAGCTTGAAGCGCATTGGTTCGGATGTCAATCGCTATCGAACTATTGCAGCTGGCATAAACTACGTTCCGCCGCCGCCACAGCAGCGTATGCTTGCTGGTCAGTCACTGCCACGCCTGGAGCCAACAACTGTTACGGCTGCTCAATTATCGATCTGTGCCTCTGCCGAAAATTCGCAAGAGCCGGAGGAATCGACAGAGAAAAAGTGGAAGCGCCCCCCCGAGAAGCCAAAGCTCTGGCAACTCCTCTCCAGACATCTGCTTGGCTGCAGCCCCTTGCTTGCCCGCGAATTTGTATTTCGGACAACTGAGGAGAGCGAGACGCTGGTTGAGAGCATGGATCAAGATAGATGGGAGGAATTGGCCTGGAATGTGCGCGATACAAGCGTTATATATGATAGTCATCACTGGCAACCACAACTCATTGAGCGTCATGCCCCGACAGACGATCAGTCCATATTCTCTACTGCTGGCGCACTTGTTCCGGTCGCTTTTGCTCCATATGTACTGGAGCAGTACGCAGAGCTTCCTGATGTAGAGATCAGGAAATCTCCTTCAATCAATGTTCTGCTGGACGACTACTTCGCGCGTACCGAGTGGGGCGATGCGGTTGAAAGCTTACGTGCGCCACTGCGCAAAGTGCTTCAGATGCAGCGCGACCGCTGCAAGCGCAAGGCAGAGCATTTACAGCAGGAGATGGCGCTATCCCGGGAAGCAAGTAGCTATCGCCTGTATGGTGAGCTTCTACTCGCACATCAGAACGAAGTTCAGCAGGGGGAGGTACAGATCGAAGTCCCCAACTTTTTTGAAGATCCTGGAGAGGGCGAGTTGCCGCTGGTGGTCGTGCCGCTTGATCCGCGTTTCGATGCTGTTGACAACGCCAATCGGTATTTCAACAAATATCATAAACTACGGCGTGCGCTTGACCTCGTGCCCTCACAGATTGAGCAAAATGATACCGAGTTGGCAACGGTTGAACAGCTCCTTGTGGATCTAAAGCTGGCTGAAAATGCAGCTGAGATCGCGCACGTCAAGGCGGAAGTCCAGGCGGCAGGCTACATTCGAGGCAAGGCGGCCCTGGACAAAAAAGCCTTAAAGGCGGCGAAGAAAGGGAAGGGGGGCAAGGGGGGCAAACAGTCAAAAGGGAAGCCTGTAGCTCCAGGTGGTGGCGTCCCACTGCATGTTCAAAGCCGAGAAGGATTCACATTACTCATTGGCAAGAACAGCCGGCAGAACGAGGAGGTAACCTTTCACCAGGCGACCCCAAATGACATCTGGTTGCACGCGCGCGGTGTCGCAGGGGCGCATGTGATTATTAAATCTGCTGGACGAGAGGTGCCACGCAGCACTATTGAACAGGCAGCGAGTCTCGCCGCATACTACAGCGAGGCGCGTGGGAGCACAAGCGCTCCCGTTGATCATACACTGCAGCGCTATGTCCGTCATATGAAAGGTGGAGGACCAGGTATGGTAACCTACGATCGTGAGCGGACCCTGTATGTAGAGCCAGATAAAGCCTTACAACTTATGAAATAACAGGTAGGAATGGGTCATCCTAAACATTTTAAAAATTATGACCATAGTGTTTTTCCCGCCAATTTTTTTTAGCTGGGCATAAAAAAGCGGGGGGTAAAACCAAGGTGCTGTAT
>CAXTXB010000089.1:11795-13711 GCA_964247965.1 uncultured Dictyobacter sp.
GAAAAAGAGCGGGGAAAACACGATGGTCATCATTTTTCAAATGTTTAGGATGACCCATTCCCTCGTTCTCGTGAGGAGCCCAGGCCCATCTCTTCACGATATTTTGTAATAGTACGACGTGCTAATGGAAAGCCCAGGGCCGCGAGGTGACGAGCGAGTTCTTCGTCACTCAAGCGATTTTTAGGTGCTTCAGCCTGTATAAGTTCGCGCAACATATCCTTGATTCTGAGCGAACCATCGAAAAAATCTGAGATAGGCATCAGGCGGCCATTGGGCAGCAGAGCATATTTATTCGCGATTGCCCTGCTTACTGTGCCTTCATCCAGTTGTAGATGTGCAGCCACTTCTGCACGTGTAAGTGGTTGTAGATAACGCACGCCACGGTCGAGGAATGCTTTCTGGTGCTCCACAACGAGCCCTGCGACGCGCTTAAGCGTGCGCCAGCGTCGATTGATGCAGTCAACGAAGAACTTGGCACGTACTTTATGTGGATACATATAGCGCTGTATATCGTTATTCATGAAGCCGACTAGATGATGTTCCACCTGGCGATCAGTTTCAACCCGTATCGTATAGCGTTTTTCCTCCATCAGCTCCACTTCAAAACCATTTTCCCCCTTGCGAATGATCACATCGGGGCGGATGTAGACCGCCCCGCTGCCTATATACATATCTTGAGAACGATAGACATAAGCAGGATATGGATGTAGTGTGTGGCGAATATATAAGCTGCCCTGACGCACCTCTTGTTCTGTAACCTTTAGTTGACGTGCAATCTCCTGAAACTGGTTATGTCCAAGCTGCTCAAGATAACGATCAATAAGCGGAAAGGCAAGTGGATGAGTTTGGCTTTGTTCGTTCAAAGTCTGTAATTGAATAAGCAAGCATTCACGTGGGTTCCTCGCGCCGATGCCAAGAGGTTCCAGAGTTTGGAGCTGGCCCAGGACATACTCTATGCGTTCGAGGGGAAGAGAGAGGTGAGTGGCTATCTCCTGTGTACTGATATCGAGATAGCCTCGTTCATCAAGGTTACCTACCAGTTGTTCAGCAATTGGAGCATCATCAGGTGAAATAAGAGCCTCAAGTTGCTGAAGCAGCTCTTCCGCCAGAGTCTCTCTCGAAGCAAGCCGTGCCAGCGGATCAAGTTCATCATTGCCATCATCTTCTATAAAGCCGTAGTTATCGATGTCATAGAAGACTTGCTGCTGGTTCCATTGTGTTTCTATCGTGTCGTAACGGGCACCCGTCTCCTGAGTATGCTGCTCTGATTGAGTAAAACGTCCACAGACGGAACATTTCTGCCCATACAAAGGAGTGCTGCAAAACAAGCAGATGCGCTGCTCCGTCACTTCTAGGGCTGGATTTTCAGTCTGTTCTTGCTGAATAGTGCGTTCTAATTCGTCTGACGATAAATGTAAGATACTGCTTGATGTAACAAGTTTTGCGCTTACGCGCACCGTCTGATCTGCTCTCGGCGTCTGTTCGAATCTCATACCCTTACCTACATATACCCTCTTAATTGCCTACACTGCTAAACTATACTCAGGGTTAAATCCACCCTCGACTTACCAGAGCATTGCGTGCTGCCTCCTGTTCTGCCGTCTGCTTATTGCGCCCCTGCCCCTGTCCCGCCACCTTTTCGCCCAGGAGAACCTCCACAGTAAATTCGCGATTATGTGAAGGACCTTCGTGGCCGACCAATCGATAGGAAGGAGTAATGCCATCATGGGCCTGAGCCAGTTCCTGAAATAAAGATTTATTATCTTTGAAAAGTCGTTTGGTGACGATAGTATGGGCAAGTGGTGCAAGGCGCGGAAGAAGAAAATTCTGAGCTGCCTCCAGACCTTGATCGA
The DNA here is from genome assembly GCA_964247965.1 of uncultured Dictyobacter sp. Classification (GTDB taxonomy): domain Bacteria; phylum Chloroflexota; class Ktedonobacteria; order Ktedonobacterales; family Ktedonobacteraceae; genus Dictyobacter. Next base: position 13,649 of record CAXTXB010000089.1, read on the forward strand.
GGTAGACTGCACCCAGGATAGCTTCAAACGCTGAAGCCTGCACACGTTTCCCTCCCCCTGTAT
>CAXTXB010000090.1:0-13672 GCA_964247965.1 uncultured Dictyobacter sp.
TAACGCCTGGTGCCTTCCGCAAAGAGCAGAGAAACATTCCATGAGTTCGTCGGAACGTTCAAGACGCGCACGGTCAATGTGTCTTATACTGCCTAGGAGAGGCACCACTCGGCTGCCTTGCAGAATGGTCGTTGAGCAACTGAGTGCTGATGAAGTGGTTCTGTTTACCTGGAGTAATGATATCAATAAGATTGAGCGTATTGCAAATATCATTGACCAGGTTTTTATCTCCATTTGCCAGCTCATGAGGTAAATATCCCGTTAGCCTGTAAAGAGAGCTTTTCTGATGATACTACACTGTTTCTCACCACGTTTTTTTCGGAGGAATGCAAAAGATGGGCCAAGATCTGACAATGACAAGGATCTTCCAGATTGGAGTTCGCTTCTGGGACAGGCTTTGACTTGCCGCCAGTACAGCCACTGTTTGAAGAGTACATACGTGGGTCCGGTCTGCAAGATCGTCTTCACTTCATAGGCGGGGATTTCTTCAAGGACGAATTGCCAAACGCAGATGTGATCATCATGGTACACATTTTGCATGACTGGAACCTTGAAGAAAAGCATTTATTACTACGTAAAGCTTATGCAGCATTACCGATAGATGGTGCTCTCATTGTGTGTGATTATATTATTTATGATGATTGCAGAGAAAATACGATAGGATTATTGATGAGCCTGAATATGTTAATAGAAACACCTGGAGGTTTTGACTATACGGGTGCCGATGGTCTTTCATGGATGAAAGCTGCAGGCTTCCGCCACGCGTATGTTAAGCATCTGGTCGGCGCTGACTCAATGGTTGTGGGAATCAAATAAGGTGTGTGTTGTAAAAGCTATAACGAAGTAAGGTAGACAAGGTGTGTATGAACCGTAGAAGTATGAGCTATACAGAGTCCCCATCCTTAGAGTGCAAATGACGTCATTTGTACCTCTAGGCAGCAGCACTCGTTCTCGCCACACGGACTGGTTGCTTTTTTCATCAATATTCCCATTCGGATACCATTTGCGAGCGAATACATCTCCCTCTTAGCACCTTTCGCCCTCGAAAACGTAGCGTAGAATGCTTTTCCGTGCTATTCTATAAGTGTTGAGGATTGTTTACGGCTGTGGTAGAATGGCTTGGGAGGATTTCTCTCATATGAGAGATTATTATCTCATTCAGTCGATAGATCGATATCGATAGATGGTTTCCGTGCGACCGGCGCACGGCCTGTAGGAGACGTTCCGGGAAGACGAAGGTGCAGAGCGTTATGAAAACAGCAGAGATGAGGGATATCAAGCTCTTTGATACAGCAACGGACAAAGTGCTCTGGAAGCGAACGTCCGTCTCTCTTGTCGATGGAAACACACCATATCTTCCTCTTTTTTGGATGTGTCCTCAAACTGATATGATGATGTGTGGGCTCGATCAGCAAGCAAGCAGCATTTATCGCTCCTCGGACTTCCGTTCTATCCAAGAAACCACGCGTAATACCCCCCCCCAGGTAGATATATCTCTATATAGAAATACGAGCAGGAAGAAGTGTAGAATAGAGGAGGAGATCCCGTGGAGGCAAAGGGCCGCTGCCTCTCTGCTCTGTTTTCTCCGCTTTTGCGATGCTCTGGCGAGGCGTGGAGGCGTGAAGCTCTCCCAGGTTTTCATCACAGAGAATAGCAAGGCCGGAGATACCTACTCAGAACCAATTGTTCGTCAGTCCCCTCTGTTCGCGCGTTCTTCTTCTCGGAACCTGGCACGCTTCCCTGAATTTCCCTGCTTTCGGAAAAGGAGTATTCCTGGAGAAGGATATGCCTCTTGCCAGCACTCTCTTCGTATTGTGGACGTACAGATGTATGTTTGTTCTGTCGGCATGCTTAGAGGAACCAGTGACTACTGGGGAAGTATGAACCAGCGATTTCTGAGCATGTCGAGCCACTCCATTTCTGAGAGAGACGAGAAACAGGATGGTGATCAGCCAGCTCCTGAGAAGCCTGGAAAGTCGAAGACGGAGAAGCCTGGGAGAGAAATTGACAAGGGGGCACAGAGAGTAAAACGACCAAAGAAAAGGATTGGTATGCCCCCTCCTCCAGACAAGCGAGGGCTTTCTGGATTGGTGCTCACCTTGAAGGGGCTCTGCTGGCCGCTATTCTTCCTGTTTCAGGACCTCTAACCGGAGGCGGACGGCATCCTCATTTCTATTCATGCGTTCCAGCAGAACTGCATACTGTTCCCGTACGAACTCAGCATCCAAATGCCCTGAACTCGCTGTTTGTAGAAGAATAGTCCAAGCCCGCTGTAGGAGTGGTTCTGCTTCTTCATAGCGATGCTGGTTGATCAGCAGGTCTGCCAGATCGCTCAAGCTCTGAGCGATATCGGGGTGCATGGGGTTTAAGCGCGCTTCGTCAATCGCTAATGCCTGCCGCAAGAGTTTTTCCGCGCGTTCCTCACTGTTCATGGTAGGAAAGAGATTACCGAGTTTTCCCAGGTTATTGAGGACGCTTGCGACATCGGGGTGTGTTGATCCCAAAGCTTGTTCGTAGATACCCAGGGCACGCTGGTAGAGTTCCTCGGCGCGTTGGTATTGCCCCTGTCTGTGTGCCAGGAAGGCGAGATTATTGAGAAAGAGCGCGATATCGGGATGTTCTGGTCCCAGGACACGCTCGCCGATAGATATGGCCTGCAGATAGCGCGTTTCAGCCTCCTGATAGTTGCCTTTCAGTTCGGCGATATCGGCCAATTTATTGAGGCAGTGGGCGGTCTGTGGATGGATCTCTCCAAACGCCTGCTTGCAAATGGTAAACGCTTGCTGATACAACTGTTCAGCTTGCTGGTAGTTGCCCTCTGTTTCGGCAAGCGCTCCCAGGCCATCGAGAGGATAGATGCGATCTGGATGGTCTGCTGGCAAGGACTGTTCGTAGATCGCGAGCGCCCGGTGATACGTGGTTTCGGCTTGTGTATAGCTCCCCTGATGATAGTACATCAATGCGAGATTGTTGAGGGTTCTGGCAACATCAGGGTGATTCACTCCTTTCGTACGTTCTTCCAGAGCGATGATCTGTAGATAGTACTGCTCCACGCGTTGATACTCGCCTTGATCTCCATACACGAGGGCGAGATTGTGCAGGCTCTCAGCTGTTTTGGGATGATCCGAGCCCAGGACACGTTGACGCAGTTCCAGAGCACGTTGAAGAGAAGCTTCGGCCTCCTGGTAGTGGGCTTGCCGCTGAGAGAGGAGCCCCAGGGAATTGAGGATCTGCGCTGTATCCAGAGGGCGGCTGTGTGGACGCTGTTCTTGCAGTTGCAAGGCCTGAAAGAGGTAGGTCTCCGCTGCTGCGTAGCATCCGTGCAGGGAGTAGTAGGAGCCCAGGCGTTCTAAGAGAAAGACCCCCTCTTGTAAGGTCAGCTGGAAGTCACGGATCAATGTCGCGCAGTGTTGTGCCTGAAGCGCATACCTTGCGCACGCGCTTCTCGTCGCAAAGCCTACTTCGGGAAAGATCGTATTGATCAAGCGCACCGCTTGTTTAGCGAACTGAAGCCGTTGTCTTTTGGTCAGGTGCTCTCTCAGGGTGATCTGTACGAGACGATGCATATGGACGGTCGTGCTATCCGTGCAGCGATGGACCAGCGAGAAGCGGAGCAGCGTGCTCTGAGCGGCATCGAACGCAAGAGGATCAACGGCGAGTGTGGCGAGAGGTCCATTGAGAGCAGTGGCCCCCTCTCGGAGCATTTCATAGGGAAGCGCTTCTGCAGACAGAAAAGCAAAGAAACGGAGCAGTTCCAGAGCAGATGGATCGATCTGGGCCACTTTTTCGAAGGTCAACAACAGGGTTGTCGTGACTGGATCGGGATGATCGATAGCAAGACGTCCTCGCCTCCCCAGCAATGTGGCCTGCTGTTCTCGATAGTGGTGGAGATACGATGCAAGTGACAGGTGCATCTCCTCAATGTAGATGCCCGCCTGATCAAGGGCCAGGGGATATCCTTCGACTTCTTGCGCAATCGTTATCGCATGATGATAGTCCTCCTCCGACGAGCTAGCATCGTGTGGGCCCTTTCCTGTAAGGATGCCTGCGCGCCGGAGCAAGAGCAATGCTCCATCTTCTTTGGCCAATGGAGTGACTGGGACTGCCTGAACAAATGGTTCGGCTGTCTGGAAAGGTGTGATCAAAAGCACATGACCGTGGCTGTCAGGAGGAACGAGCTGTTTCAGGAGCTGGAAATCTTCCAGGTTATCAAGGACCAGGAGCCACCGATCATGACGCTGCAGCCAGCGTTGGATAGCAGCGAGACGTTGTCGCTCATCAACGTCGTCTTGCGCAGGGATGCCCAGTTGGCGAGCCAGAGAGAGAATATCTGAGCTAAAAAGCGTACGAGGGGTAGCATGGAACCACAAAATAGCCTGGTACTCGTTTTGATAGCGGTACGCATATTCGATCGCCAGGAGTGTTTTGCCTATCCCTCCCAATCCATAGAGTGTCTGTGTTCGTGTGTGTGTCGTCTGCTGAGAAGTAAAATAGCTGTGGAGCGCGGAGAGGATGTCGTCTCGATCCGTGAAAAGAGGATTGCGCCTGTAGGGAAGCGTAAAGAGAGGAAACTGTGGAGGTTTCACAGGTCTCAGCGCGCCAGCCAGGCGATGTGCAAGTTCCTCAATCACCCGGTACATGCCTTTCGCCACCTCTGTCAGGGCCAGGTCCAGATTTTCCCAGATACTCACTGCTTTGCCATTCGCAGGCAAGAGGACATGCTGTACGAGAGGAAATCCTATCCATGCGGTCGGGCGCAAAAGAATGGTGATAACCTGCGCCTCCCTGATCGCGTGCTCTTCGAGAGCACAAGGCATTTCTACCTCGAAGCACTGGTCCGAGGCAAAAAAATCAGCGCTGATCAGTAAGACGATAATGTCCGCCGCCCTGATAAAGGATTGAATAGTACCAGTGATCTCGCTGCCTGCACTAATCATGCTATCGTAGCGCATGTCAATGAGACCCCGCCGCTTCAGAATGATCAGATGTTTCTGCAATTCCTCAAACAAAGCATGATCCTTGGGGGCAAGCGAAAAGAAAATGTTGACGGCCTCTGAAGTCTGTGGAAGAATCACGTCGTGCTGATACCTCTCAACGTTGTCTCTCAACAAGCACTTTGGAAAGATGCCTGTTTTACTGTTTTCATTGTAGCATGGATTGATAGTGCTGTATATAATTACAGGGTGTTTCAAACACCAGAAGAGGCGTATTCGATATGCTATAATGTTCAAGAGGACAAGTTCTGTGTAGAGAAAGGTGGAGAAGGTGAGTTGTCAGGAGTATGGAGCAAAGAAGCAATGAAGGTGACATTCATGAACATCATCGAACTGCTGTTCATTACGAAAAGGTGTGATGATGAAGTTTTCTGTATCCGCAATCTTCTCTTGCTGGAAGAGCGAACAAAGGTGTCTCCCTGTTATCTCCATATACCGTCCACGCGTACTGCATTGATGAAAAACGATTTTGTTTGCCATCAAGGAGTACGTGTCGCAACCAATCGTGCTCACCACATAGAAGCAATTAACAATACCCCCCCCAGATAGATACATCTCCATATAGGAATGAAGGAGTGCACGCCAGAACTTCTGGCGAGAGGATGGAGAGGAACTTTCCCTCTCTCCAGGCATTCTTAGGGCTTTTCGTTGTTCTGCCTGCAAAATCTCTGCTCTCTTGTTCTTCAGGTACATTCATTGTATCCCACCCGCTTGAAGCGTCTTCTCAGAGGACTTTTCCATTGCTTTGTCGATTGGTCTGGAAGCCCTGGTGCACGCCTGCTCTCAGGAAGCACTCCCGGGCTTTTTTTGCTGTACTCTTTTCGATGGATGAACGTGAAGACGGTCTTTCCGTTCTGTTGATGTGAGAACAACCTGGGAACTTAAGGTTGCTCCCATGATAGCTCTCTGACCATATTGGAGGAAATCGTCACATGGAAAGAACCCCACACTTGAATCACTCCTCACCTATTGTCCAGCGCGTCTTGCGTGTAAGAGAACGCCTCCCGCTGTCTGATATTGCGGCTAATCCTGCTCAAAGCGGAACAAGATATCAATGGCAGATGTGGCAGAAATCTGATTTCTCAGCGTATGCCGGGGATAGGTCTAAGCATCGATGCAAAAACACACCGCCGTCTTCAGGCCAGGAAGCCGATGAGAGTGAGCTGCAACGAGTGCCGGTACTTTCCCAGGGGCCTTCTTCTAGAGATGCGATGGACCGATGAAGACTCCATCTCTCACCCTCGATCCCATCCAGGCGCTCGTTTTGCAGCCTACGTCGCTCTGTAATATTGATTGCCGCTATTGCTACTTGCCGGATCGGACCATCAACCGGGTGATGACATCGGCGGTGCTGACGCGCGTGCTCGAAGCGTGCTTCTCGTCCCCGGGCCTTGCCGAGAGGGTCGTGCTGCTGTGGCATGCAGGTGAGCCGCTGGTAGTTCCGCTCACCTTTTATCATGAGACGCTTGCGCTTGTCGAGCGCTTCAATACGCACGGCGTGACCGTCATTCCGACGCTCCAAACCAATGCCATGCATATCACGCAGCCATGGTGCGACTTTATCAAGCATCATCATATCCGTGTTGGCGTGAGTCTGGATGGGCCACAGCACATTCATGATCATAGTCGGGTGGATCGAGCTGGGAAAGGAACGTTCCTACAAACGATGCGTGGCATTGAGCTGCTACAGCAGAACGGCATTGAGCCATCGGTTATTATGGTGCTGACCAACTATGCGTTGGGCTATCCCGATGAGATCTGGCAATTCTTTCGTGATCACCATCTGACAAAGCTAGCGTTTAATATCGAAGAAGTGAATGGAGCACACACGCACTCATCGTTAGAGGATGCACAGGACACACAAGACAAGTACAAACAATTCTTATGGCGTATTTTGGAACTCAGAGACCAGTGTGAGCGGCCTCCTTTTGTACGGGAGATCGATACCGTTCTGGATCGTATTGCGTACCTTGGTGAAGCGGTCTGCTCTCAAGAGAATCGTGCTGGTGCGATTGTGAGCGTTGATGTTGCTGGCAATCTCTCGACGTTTGTCTCGGAGTTACTGACGATGACCCATCCGCGCTATGGCAGCTTGCTCCTTGGAAATATCTTCAATGCAACACTGGAAGAGATACTCACTGGTCCAAAGGCGCAGCAGATCAATCGGGAGATCCAGCGTGGGGTAAGACGCTGCCAGCAGGCCTGTCCCTATTTTGATTTTTGTGGAGGAGGATCACCAGCCAATAAACTGAGCGAGCATGGGACATTTGATGTGACCGAGACATTGTATTGTCGCTTGAAGATCCAGGCCACTATGGATGTCGTGCTGGAATATGTTGAGCGGCAGAACTCCGGGATGGAGCTGTAAGAGGAGGGGTTCCTGCCTTTTCATCTGCTGGCCCCTCTTTGCTGCTAGTTTCAGTACCCTCAAGCGGGTCGAGAATGGATATTTGCTCCTGCTGCCCCCAACAAGGCTATTATGCCTACGAAACCCTAAAAGGTCAAGTGGAAATGCACTAGGGAGATGGTGGTGTATGGACTTTCTGGGCCAGAGTCTGGGCTTCTTCTGTTCGCCCCATCTTCTGCAGAAGGTTGCCCAGCTGCGCGGCGAGCGCGATGACATCGGGATGGCCGGGACCAAGTGGTTCTAAAACCAGCTTAAAGGCTTGTTGATACCACGTTATAGCCTGTGTGTCCTCATTTCTGGCCAGGGCAAGGTCCCCAAGACTTTTGAGGCTCATCGCTGTTTCGGGATGCGTTTTCCCCAGCCTCTCCTGACGAATGGCCAGTGCTTCCGTCAATGCGTGTTCTGCTCGTTCATACTGACCACGAGCAAGATAGACTTGTCCCAGCAGGTTGAGGATAGGGGCTGCCCCTGCAGGTCTTGGTTCCTGCTCTATGGTGATCGCGCTGAGGACTTCTGTCAGGAGCCCTTCCGCCACCTGATCATTCCCCTGGGCCAAGGACAATTCACTCATGTTGAGAAGAATTGATTGTGTCGTGGAATGATTTCTTCCCAGTCGCTCTTCGCAGATCGTCAGTGCCTGTTGATAGAGTACTTGTGCTTGCTCATGACGACCTTGCTTGAAATAGACGCGGCCCAGGTGGTTCCAACTCGCGGCGGTGCGGGGATCTTGAAGACCGAAGAGCTGGGTACGGATGTCGAGTGCCTGGGTGAGCCACTGCTCTGCCTGCGTATATCGACCAAGGATGATGCAAAAGACCGCAAAGTTGTTATAGCAGGTTGCCACGCGCGGATGCTGTGGTCCAAGTGCTTGCTGATAGGCAGCGATGGCCTGTTCGTAGAGTGGTTCAGCCTCGCGATACTTGCCAATAACACGATAGAAGCGTGCAATATTGCTGAAGCTCTCTGCTGTCTCCACGTGATGAGGACCACGTAGGCGCAGACGGATCTGCAGTGCCTGCTCGTACCACTCGGCAGCCTGTTCGTAGTGGTCCTGTTCCTCGCAAATGCCTGCGAGATTGTTGAGACTACTTGCGGTCTCTGAATGCGTGAGTCCAAAAAGCTGTTCGCGGATAGTGAAGGCGCGCTGATAATACGCTTCAGCGTGGGCAAATTGCTCTGCTGCTTGAAAGTGCTCACCCAGATCGTGCAAAAGGCGTGCCATCTCTGCTTGTTCAGAGCCCCAGGTGAGTTCAGCGGTCTCCAGTGCTTGCTGATAGAGAGCCAGGGCCCGAGCTGTCTGGCCCTGGCTCTCGCAGATATTGGCCAGACAATGCAGTGTGCGGGCTGTTTCTGCATGCTCCTTGCCATGAACCTGCTCTACGATGACGAGTGCCTGCTCGCAGAGTCTACTCGCTTCTGCGTAACTGGCCATATCATACAGGTAGCAGGCTGCCAGGTACAGCAGCTGCGCGGCCTCTGAGAAGGAGAGATGTTGCTGCTGAATCAGGCGGTCAGCAAAGAGCGCATGGGGAAGGTAGCGCTGGCACTGTGGCCAGTAGCGCATTTCTGATGCGGGGAAGACACGGCATACGACTTTAATCGCGCGTTCGGCCCAGAGCTGTTGGGTCTCGGCTGGCATCTCGTTTTGTAGCACCACCTGAACGAGACGATGGATGCTGAGCGTCTCGTTATCAGCGTTGCGCTGTAGCAGCGAAAGATCAAGGAGCGTTGCAAGGGTACGATCGAACTCCAACTCATCAGCAAGAAGGGTCTGGAGTGTGGGGCCAAGGTCAACACCGTCAGTGTTGAAGAGTTCCAGCGGAATCGTGTCAGGATGCAAAAATGCGCACAGCGAGAGGAGTTCCAGCGATACGGGATAGAGCAGCCTGGCTTGTTCGATGCAAAGTGCAAATGTGGCAGTCACTGAGGCAGGATGACTGGTGGAGAAATTTCCTCGCTGCTTCAGAAGCTCGGCCTCATGTTTTGTGTACCGTTCGATATAGATCGCCAGGCTACTTGTTGTCTGCTCGATATAGGCTCCGGCCTGATCAAGGGCCAGCGGGAGTCCTGATACCAGCTGACTGATCGTGTGCGCCGCCTCCACCATCGTGGGTGGTAGCGTCTCCACAGAAGCGCGTTGGTCAAGCTTTCCGATACGACGGAGCAGAAAAAGGGCACCTTCGGTCGGAGGCAGCGTCTCGACGTTGTGCATAATGGCGCTCTCCCCTGCCGCATGTCTACGCGTCGTGACCAGAATATCTCCTTGTCCCAGGTTGGGAAAGAGGTCAGCGAGTGCTGTAAAGCTCTCAAGATGATCGATAATGATCAGCCAGCGTGCTGCGTGCGACAGATAGCGTTTGAGTGCGGCGATTGTGTTCTCTGGATCAGTATCTTTGTGTTCGGGGAGATTGAGCAGCTTCGCCATGCCGATGAAGTCGGCGCGCAACGCTTCGGCGCTTTGACCTTGTAGCCAGAAGATGGCGTGGTAGTCATCGCGATAGCGATAGGCATATTCAAGCGCGATCTGCGTTTTGCCGCTACCGCCCAGTCCGCTGAGCGCCAGGGTTGTTATCCCGTGTTCCTGCCTGGAAGCAAATGCTGCATGCAGGGCCTGTATGAGAGCATCGCGACCCGTGAAAAATGGGTTGCGTTTGTAGGGGATATGCCAGAGGAGAGAAAATGGAGTTGGCGGTGTGGGAGATGATGAGCTCTGTCTGTGGGGCTTTGCCGTGAAATCTTCAATCGCGTGTTTGATGTCTGCAACCATTTCTGCCAGTGCGCTGTCTTTATTTTTTCCTTTGAGTTCATTGACTGCCAGATCACTGTCTTTAGGGAGGCGTTGCAGCCTGGCGAAAGGGAGATCAAGCGTGGGATCATATAAGGGGATTGAACGAAGGTAGAGAGGGATGACGCGGGCCTCGCCAGCCTCGTGTTTTTTCAGCGCCTGTGGCATTTGAACGTCATAGCACCAGTCCGAGTTCAGATAATCGGGAGTAATGAACAGCAGGATAATATCAGCCTGATCAAGCCGTTCCGTCATCGCTTTTTGCCAGTCGTCTCCTGGTGCAATTTCTTGTTTATGCCAATCATCAATCACCCCAAGCCTCTGCAGAATCGTTAAGTGCTTCTCCAGATCATGACGATATGCCCGGTCCTCTTCAGCCAGTGATAAGAAAATGCGGCTTGGCCGGTCTTCTGGTGACATCTCGATGCAGCCCCTTTACACGTATCTATGAGAATGTATGGTTGTGCATGCTCTGCTTGTACCATTGATAATGCATAGTATACGCCATCAAAAGAAAGAATTTCAACAGATACATGCTCGACAACGCTCGAAGCACTGTATTGCGGGAAGTTGTGTCTGCTTGTTTGATGACGAGTTGGCTCCTCAAGTCAATAATGCCAGAGAAAGATACCTTGAGGAAACGCGAGAGGACAGTGATAAGACAACATACCTATGGATGTTATCTCGTCATTGTTTTCTGCGTTTAGCATACATGAAACGAGATATCTCTCTGAAACATGTTGTAACGAGAATCGGAGAAGCAGGGTGAAAAATGATACAACAGACGCGCGCGCTGGTTGCCCGCTTGATGTGCGGAGGGATGGTCGTTGGAGATACTCAAAGCGTCCTCTAAGAAAATGATACCGCGCATGGATGGCTTATTTGAATAGGAGATTGTGGATTGCTCTCAATGCGAAGGAAGCTGACTGAACGCAGCCATAAGCAGGAGGAGGCGAGGACGCAGGTGAAAAGAGAAGTGTGTGTGAGATGCAAATGATCGAAATAGGCGAAGTGGAGTTGTTGCACAGTGAGAGACGATGTCAGCAGTGTCAGAAGACGAACGCCCTTTCGGCTTTTTCTCAGCAAAAAGGGAGAACCAATGAACGCAGGAAGATCTGTTGCGCATGTGAGCAGTGGAACCAGCAAGAGCGGCATCGACGCGTGGAGGTCCAAAGGAATATGTGGCAACAGCAACAAGAGCGGGAGGAAAGAAAGTGGCAAGAGTGGGAACGAAGGGTGGCTTTGCGACAGGCGCATGAGCGACGTCAACGTGAGAAGGAACACTGGTATCTTCAGCAGCCAGATCGTCGTTGCCTGATGTGCCGGCAGCTTCTCCAAGCTTCTGCCTTTGGAAGTATATCCTCAGCCAACGGCTTTACCCTTCATACGCGGTGTGTGACCTGTCACGAGGCATTATGTGCACGCCATCAGCTTGTATGCTGCCTCTGTCAGGAAGCAACAGTGCGCCGCGATTTTCTCGCTTCTTATGAAGGTTACGCATTGTCTGGCGATGGGGCTTGGATATCACTCTGTTGTCAGGAATGTGAGTCCGCCTTTCGAGCTCTGCCTGCTGGTCGACAAGAGATGTATATTCATGCGTGTTGCCGGAGAAGCTTTCCTTCCGGTCAAGTCATCTATGCCGAAGTTGATCCCGAGACGGGTGACATCCGCTATGTAGGACGGACGGGCAAGCCACAGCGTCGTCACGCGCAGCACCTAAGTGATACCTCACCGACTACCGTCCAATGGGGTGCAGAAAGAAAAGTATGGTACACACGGAGTAACTGGATGCATGCCCTCTCAGAGAAGGGGCTCACTCCTTCTATGGAGATCCTCCAGGACATCACCATCTCCTCTCTGGTCGTGGAATGGGAACAGCGCTTTATCTGGCATGGTATCCAGCAGGGATGGAAGCTTCTGAATGGGGAAACGCTGGATGAAACGCTCGTTGCGCGCGTCAAGGCAGCGGACATGGATTTCTTGCAGGTTTCGTTTGAACGGTTAGTACAGCAGGATTTTTTCCCATCGCATGGGCTTGCCGCTTTTCTCCATAAGTGGCATCAGACAGAACGTTTGGTTATTCAAAATAGAGTGTGAATCTGTTCCGCTTTATCTCCGCTACATGAGATAAAAATGTTGAACTGGTGTTTGAAGGTATGGGCTGCGGATGCGGTCGAGACACGAGCAACAGAGCCGCATTGTCCTTGTTCGGCGAGGCCATCGATCTTCTCCTACACTTCATTAACCACATCTCTGGAAACATAGAAGCGCCAATCGCTAGCAACACAGTACTCATAAATCCATCTCTAGTATGAGTCATTAGATTATCCATCTCAGGAAGCGTGCGGCTCTGAGTTTATCGAAGAAGACTATTGGTACGGTAAAAAGTTCTCAGCTTCGCTGCTTCAGAGTAAAGACCCAAACCTGTCAGAACTCTCCACCGAACGCCAGAGGGCGAGCATCATTGTATCTACCCTGTAGATTTCACTGTCTTTCGCAGCGATATGATGAGCAGCACAGAGAGGCAGTTCATGATTGAAGAGTACGTGCCGTTGACAAATCCAGTGCAATCTACACGCTGTATACACGGCGTCGGCAAGCTGCATTGTATCCAGAAGTTCGCTCACTTTGTGTACGATCAGGAGCAACAGGCCATTAGCCACATAGATGGAGCGGTACGGACTTTTACGATAGACGACTATGCTGAAGCGTTGGCCATCGTTGTCGGAGGTAGTGAACCAGGGAAGCGTCTTGGTACGAGACATAAGCTTTTCAAGGTTGAGGGCAGCATCAGCCTCGAACAGGTACAGTTACTCCTCTATGAGTTCTTTATGTATAACTCTCATATTTTCGCACGCCCGTAAAGCCTGCACATTTATCCATTCTTGAACCTGATTTGAAAGTAAGTATAACTCTTCTGTTTTCTCTCTCGCTATTTTTCGTTTCTCTGTCTTCTCTGCTGCCCTTTGTGAAAATCCTGTTGCTAAGAAGCCACCAGCTATAGCTAGCATACCACCAAGAAGCGTCGAAAGAATTGTGGTTACATTCTGATCGAGTATCAAATTCCCCTCCAAACAAGAAATCTCTCATATAAACTAAGAATGTAGCATTAGTAAGTGAGACGATGGTAAAAGGATTTAATCAAATTAGGCGATACAACAAGTGCATTCTACGCAAATATTATAAACATAAAAATTAGCCTCAATATTTTACAAGAATCCTTGTGTGAACCTCAAAAAAGTATTTATGCGTTTAATATTTTAATATAGTTAAATAAGAGGAATAATGCATTTTGAGATATAATGAATACTGTATATGCTATTTTATATAAAGATGTCAAATATTGCATGAATAGTACGAATGTCTAAGGTTTTTGCGTTGGTTTCGTTGACTATGTGCGTCCGATATGGTGCGTAGTTATGATCTTGATGGAAGGGGTGAATTGTAAGCTATCGACCCCCATGGGCAACCCAAGTAGCATAGTAT
>CAXTXB010000091.1:0-2165 GCA_964247965.1 uncultured Dictyobacter sp.
ACCCATTACTATCTACTAAGGGACTTTTCGACAGCGCGCAGCCACCTAATGTGTTGGGGCAAGGCAATTTCTGGTTCGGCGATCTCCGGGTGCCAGCGCTTCTCCCATTCGACAGAGATGTAGCCGCTGTAATGATACTGATGTAAGATCTGAAGTTGCTGGTGCACGGGTACTTCGCCTGCGCCCATCAGGACAAGCTGCCATTTTGTTGGATCTGAGACGACGCGGCGTGCATCTTTGACATGCACATGTGCGATATGTCCATCGAGCTGCTGCATTACCTCTTCTACACTTTCACCTACTCGATAGGGGTGATGGCTGTCCCACAACGCGGCCACGGCGGGCGAATCGACGAGCTTTACTACCTGTGCGACACGGTGAGATGACGCAAAATCGTCATGCGTCTCCAGGGCAACCGTTGCCTGGGCCTCTTCAGCCTGCTTTGCCACCTGGCGCAGAGCATCTGCAACCCATTGTGTTTCCTCTTCTGGATTGGTGCCGCTACCTGCCCCGCCAAAAACGCGTAGTATGCGTGACACGGGCAGATCCAGCCCTCGTACAAATGTAATCCACTGCTGCAATGCTTCAACATTTTGAGTACGCTCGCCAGGATCACTAAAGTTGAATTTGCACGAGGTATCGAAGGCACAGGTCTCGATACCTCGTGCATGTGCTAGTGCGATCGCCTGTTTTAATTTATCAGCATCTCTCACCGGATCAATGATATCGCCATCCAGGAGACGCCATTCAAGGCCAGCGTAGCCAAGCTGGACAGCGTTGTCGACAACCTTCTCGGTAGTCCATTGTGGGCAAGCCAGGGTACTAAATGCAAATTTCATTGCGTGGCCTCTTTCTGAAGAAACATAATCTTATAGTCATAAATGCATCTACGAGTTGTCCTTCATTCGTGTACATTATATGACAAGAAGGTCCTACGTGAAAACATCCTTTACGAACAACTATGAAGAGATAGAACTCTCTAAGGGAATTGTAACACAATGTATTGCATTGTTCTATCGACTTTTACGAAGAAGTGTAGAAACCCGACTATACTTAGAAGGGAGGATAGATTCTTAGAAGATTCTAAGATAAGAATAGTCTGAGCTAATTTAAAGAATGCTGAATGTTTCTTTTATAGACTTGCATTGTTACAGCTTATGGTTTATATTTGCGATGATCACTCATTTGTCGATCATTTTTATAGAATCAATAATAAACGACGGAGGAATTTTCCTATGCAAACAATTACCAATTGGGGAACTGCCATTTTCAGTTCGCTGGCAGGAGCCCTGGCCTTGTTCTTCGCATTTATTCCAAAGCTTGTTGGTTTCCTTGTCATTCTTCTTATTGGATGGCTGGTTGCTACTGCAGTTGCTAAGGCGCTAACGCTGATCCTGCGTAAGGTCGGCTTTGATCGCATCTCTGACCGCATCGGTTTAACGAATCTGGAGCGTCAGATGAACATTCAGCTGGACGCTGCGGGTCTTCTGGGTAAACTCGTATACTGGTTTGTGTTCCTGATCTTCCTGGTGCCTGCGGTTAATGCGTTGGGCCTGACAACCGTGGGCGATCTGATTGGTCGCATCATTGGTTATCTGCCAAATGTCTTTGTTGCCATCCTGGTTCTCTTCCTGGGCACTCTGGCAGCAACTTTTGTTGCTGATCTCGTTCGCGGTGCCTCTGCCAGCGCGCGTATCGGCAATTCAAGCGTTTTCGCTGCAATTGCTCGCTACGCTATCCTTGGTTTTGCTGCACTGATCGCCCTGGAGCAGTTGCAGATTGCTCCCGCCCTCATTCAGATCTTGTTCACCGCCATCGTTGGTTCCGCCGCCCTCGCCTTTGGTTTGGCGTTTGGTTTAGGTGGACGCGAATCCGCGCAGCGCTTACTTTCACGCGGTGAGTCTAGCCTGACGACCGCCGCCACTCAAGCCCAGGTTGCGCAACAGCAGACCGTTGCTTACACTGAAGCTCCTACCCCTACCACCCGCGTTCGTGATTCACGAACCATTCAATAGTAGAAGGAAGCAATACTTATAGTAGTGGATCGTAGTAAGCATGCCGTAAATCTACTACAGGTGATGCTAGACTTGTGGGAAAATAAAAAAAAACGGTTTTTTTAATATTTTTTTTTATACCAGGGGCCAAAAAAAATAAAACAAAAAAAA
>CAXTXB010000091.1:2175-5265 GCA_964247965.1 uncultured Dictyobacter sp.
ATTGTGAACATGGACAACCATTAAAAGAATGTCGAATCCAATTTACGGCACAATGCGTCGCATAACCAGATCAACGATGCCAAGTATGGCAGGGATTTGAGCGCAGGTAATCAACAAAAACTTCATCACATTCTCAAGCGTTGGCTTCTCGATCAGGTGGAAGAGCAAGCGGCCAAGCTTAGTGCCCAACACAAACGTGAAGGCACCGGGGATGGCGAGCAGCAGCATCCAAATATTTGTGTGCCAGATACCAAATGTGCAGACGCTAAACACAAATCCACATGTTGCGAAGATAGTGAGCTGATTCAAACGCGTATGGCGCAAAATTTCAAAGGCCAGGACAGCGACAAAGAGTGGAATTGGCAGCCATAACGAAGGCTCCCGTAGTGCAATGCGCACAACGTCTGTTACTTTTGTTGCTCCACCATAGTGCAGAAAAAGGATTGTGTAGAGGTCGCGACCCATCAACGTAATTGACCAGAGAAACGGAGCGAGCAGTAAAATACGCTTGCGTGCATCAATATTAAGCAGAAATGTCAGTGCAGCCCCGGCAAAGAGAGCGACCATAGGGATAAAGAGCGGGCTCGTCTGGCGCGTTAACTGAAAGTGTAAATAGATGCGGTAGAGGTGTTGTGCTGAAGGTTCCCCACGCACGATTGGCATATTAGCAAGCGCGTGAATGAGACCGGGCGAGTACATAAGGTAGAACGGTCCAAGGATGGGTGGGCACATAAACTCCAGCATAAGAATCGCGATGACCATGTTGGTAACCCAGCCAATCGGGTAGTAGCGACGAAAGGCCAGCCGGGCTGCGATGAAGCCAGTGATAATAATAAACCAGTCCCATGCGAGCATATCGTGGGGCATTGACCATTGCGTTTCATCCAGACCAAAGGCTGTGTGCCAGAAGTTATCCAACATGATCGTGATGCTCAACGCAATCAAGCCACCGCCTAGAATGATCAGCGCGCCTGGCACCTTAAATGGAAAGAGCGGCATACGTACTGCCGGTCCGTACCATCTACGCATCTGAGGAGTGAATGCGATCCCGGCAACGAGAAGTCCTGTGAGAAGGGTCATAATCGCAACGTAGAGATGTGGGGGAGACCAGAAGGTATCAAAGCGATGTACGAGGTGCCAGACGCGATCCCAGAGTTTTCCTGTAGCCGTCGCCACAAAGAAAATAAAGAAGGTGACCCAGAAGAGTCGATAGGCCCGGACAAGGCTCTGCTCATGCTGGATGCTAGCTGCCGGCGCAAACGTTTCTGAAATACTTGTACCTTCCAAAGGGATCAAAGATACTTTTTGCATACAAGATTTCGCTTTCTATACAGTGAAATATACGTACAAGCTGTCTTCTACATTAATACATACAGCCATTGTTCTTCTACACATACCCTTCCACCTGCATTATCTCTATTACATACAAATATAATTAATGTGATCAAAATAGTCAAGACAACCATTTTGTCAATGTAGCATAATTGGCCTGTCTTTTCTGAATGCTTTACCTGAGAAGCTTATGTCGATTACTTCCAGAGTTACCGCGTTTTAGTGATACATCTTCTACCCAATGCTATGTACTAAGCCTAACAGCAACGTTTGTGCTTCGTCAATACATATAGGTATTTCTTCTCATCTCTATGGAACATATTTTACGTTGAGGTTATATATATGATACGATCTATAGATATATCAAAAATTCTAAGTCAACTGCTCACCTGGCCATCAAAGTATGTTCGCGATCTGGACCAATGCCGACGCTATGGATAGGCACATTAACCAGCGTGACGAGACGGTCGAGGTAGCGGCGGGCATTGTATGGAAGATCCTGGATAGTCTTTGCATCGCGTGTGCGCTGCTGCCAGCCGGGTAGTACTTCGTAGACTGGTTCACATTTGTCGTGTAGTATAGGATCGGGCAGGTCTTCGATAAGCTCACCCTGATAGCGATAAGCTGTACATACAGGAATCTCAGCCAGGCTGTCCAGAACATCCAGCTTTGTAATGGCGAGGTCGCTGCAGCCGTTGAGCTCAGTGACATAGCGCGTCACCACGGAATCGAACCAACCAACGCGGCGTGGGCGACCCGTTGTTGCGCCAAATTCACCGCCTAATGTGCGCAAATTGTTCCCTGCCGCATCCTTCAACTCAGTTGGCATAGGACCTGTCCCGACCTGAGTACTATATGCCTTGGCCACGCCGATGACCCGGTCGATAAAGCGCGGTGGAATTCCCGCCCCCACGGCGGCTCCGGCTGCAGTGGGTGAGGAACTGGTAACGAAGGGATAAGAGCCCCAGTCGATGTCTTTCATGGCGCTTAACTGTCCTTCGAGCAGGATGTTTTTGCCCTCTTTAAGCGCTGAACGCACGAGTGGAACGCTATCGACGACGCGTGTGCGCAAGCTTTGCCCCCAACTGATGCCGTCGGCCACGAGCTGCTCAAGGTCAAAGGGCTGCTCTCCGTAGACATGGGTAAGAATTGTATTATGTTTGTGTAAGACAAGCGTCAGCTTCTCGCGCAAAACCTCTTCGTGGAGCAGATCGTGAAAACGGATACCAATGCGTCCAACTTTGTCAGTATAAGCCGGGCCGATGCCGCGACCCGTCGTATCAACGCGATACGCTCCGCGCGCCCGGTCTTCGACTTTGTCTAGCACCTTGTGATAGGGCATCACCACGTGTGCGCGATCAGAAATAAGCATCTTCGCCACCGATATCCCTCTCTGCTCAATGCTCTCCATCTCGCTCAACAGATCATGCGGATCAACCACGGTGCCAGTGCCCATTATGCACGTGCATGCAGGATTAAAGATACCGCAGGGTACCAGGTGAAGCTTGAACTCACCGAAATTGTTTACCACAGTGTGGCCCGCGTTGCCGCCGCCCTGGAAGCGCATACATAGGTCCGCCTCCTGACTCAAGAGATCGACAAGCTTGCCTTTTCCCTCATCTCCCCATTGCGTACCAACAACTACTGTAACTAATCCAGCCATAATAATACCTCTTCTTTCTCGCTTACACACACGCCTTTGACGTGCATTTATAAAAATGGGTCATCCAGAATTTTTTATAAATGATTAAAAGCGTT
>CAXTXB010000091.1:5275-9494 GCA_964247965.1 uncultured Dictyobacter sp.
AAAAAAAAAAACCCCATTTCCCATTTTTAATACCCCTAACCCCCGCCCACCCCGCGAAGATGCTATTTCAAATCTGCTGGCAGGCTAATTGGTTGCGAACCCAGCGTTGTCACTGCAATCAAACGCTCAGCATCGGCTGCGGGGAGCAAGCTGCGGCGCAAGTTCACCAGGTGCGGACCAAACGCGGTTTCTAGCTCTGGTGCCAGATGTTCATAAATAGCGGCAAGGTACGCCTCATTCCGAATAAGCTTCTCAACCACACGCACAAGTGTACGATTCTGCGTCACAACGCCCGTTGCCGGCGTGTCCAACGACGCCACTATGGCCTGTTCAAAATCGATAGCTAGCGCTATAACGTGGCCGCTCACCACTTTTTCAGGTCCTTCATGTTGATAGACCGTCGCGAAATCCGCGTCCGCCTCCCCAAACAGATTGAGAATGATCGTACAACCTTGCCTCCGTGCGGCCTGCAGTACATCCTTAAAGTGCTCTACGTCTTCGGCCCAGAGGCTCGCAGCGATCCGATGCTGTGCTGAACTAATCAACTCAACAAGGCGCGCCTCAATGCGACCACGCTCGCTCAACTCCCAGAAGTGGCCCAGTTCGTCCGGCTGCTCTAACGCTGTGAGTTGCTGCTCCAGATCGTGACAACGCTGCTCTGTCTCTGACTGAATGCGCTGCAGCAGGCGGCCAGGAGAGACAGCGGCGTAGCGGAGCGGGTCCGGGCTAATAGCAGTCACGCGCTCTTTTGCCGCCAGCGTCTCAAGCGCCTGGTATGTATTGGCACGTGGCTGGCGAGTGCCCTTACTCACCTCGTAACCAGTGGTATGTGGATGCTGCAGGAGAAATAAATAGATCTGAGCCTCCGCACCCGTGAAACCAAGCTGCTTCATCTCTTCAATGGTCGTCGTTGTCACAGAACAAACCCCCTTATAGTAGTAGCAGTCACTACTACTATAAGGAGTAGTGCTATACTTGTCAAGTTTATATGCGTTAATTCTTTGTAAAGTGTAAAGGTTCTTTACTAAGTAAGATTGATCGTGCATTTGTTGTAAGGGAGGCTGGAATCGTTAAATTTCGGATATAATGATGTATACTGTGCTGAAGGTCTACAAAAATACAACGAGGAATCGGAGAGAAAGAAGTGATGCAATGGTACAACGAACCAGCCAGGTGGTCCAGTTATGATGACAAAGTAATGTTACAGGCTGATCCAAAGACAGATTTCTGGCGCATTACTCATGATGGTATGGTTAGGGATAGCGGACATTTTTATTATCAGCGTCAGTCCGGCAATTTCCTGGCTCAAGTGAAGATCAGCGGTAGCTACACAGCTTTATACGATCATGCGGGGCTTATGCTGCGTATAGACCAGGAAAACTGGATCAAATGTGGCATTGAGTTTGTTGACGGTGTGCAACAGGCTAGTGCGGTCGTCACGCGGGAATACTCAGACTGGTCGGTGGTTCCTCTCGCCGACAATCTCACCTCGCTCTGGCTACGTCTACAACGGCAGAAGGAAACTATAGAGGTGCATTATGCGCTCGATGGTACACAGTATCACCTGCTCCGCCAGGCCTACTTTCCCGCTGTCGAGATGGTGAATATTGGCCTGATGTGTGCAGCGCCTACTGGCGAAGGCTTCTCTGTAATATTCGAGAGCTTCAGTCTGCAGAGCTTATAGAAATGTATTTTATTCTATTACGATAGGTATCTCGTATTTCAGCAGGCGCAGAGCTTCGAGGCGTAGTACCTCTGGAAATAAAGTCTGGTAGATATTGCAGTTTGGCGACTTCACATCATAGCGTTTTGTCGTTCTATAGGTGAGCAGCGGGCACCCTCCTGCGCACCAGTAGCGCCAGTTGCAGGTGCGGCAGCCCTCTTTCTCCTCGACTGGTAGTCCTTGTACTCCTGTGCGATCATTTTGAATGACTCGCAGGGGATCGCGTGCCGCAATAGTCGTCACCGTCTTTTTGATATCGGCCTGGCACTTCGCAACTCCGCCGTGCTGATCGATCACCATATAGTTGTGTCCCACGCCACAAGGGCTCTGGTGCGGCGAAGAGAGGCGTGCCTTATCAATCAGCGATCCAAGTAGTGAGCGTGCGGGCAGGTGCTGCTCGATGACCTCATACGCCAAGCGCATCGCATCGATCATCTGCTGCTCCCCAAATTGTAACGTGCTACTCTCCGTCGCACACTCGTTGTCGCGGTAGTAGTTAAGCGAAAACGGAAGCTTGCGCTCCAGGATGTACATTACCAGTTCGGGCAGACCTTCCAGATTGCGCTGCGAGACCGTCACAGAAATACTCGGCACCAGCCCATTCGCAAGCAAGCGTTGAATCGTGCGATCCACATACTCAAATGAACCCTGCCCCTGCTTGAACGGCCGCTGCGTATCATGATAGGCCCCGATACCATCTAGCGAAATCATCACCTTAATGTTGCGCGACTTAAGCTGCTCAATCGTACGCTGCGCCAGCATCACACCGTTGCTTAGAAGCACACCCCGCAACGCGATACCGTATTCCTGCGCCACCTGAGCAGCATAATCATGCACACTAACTACATTCGCCATCCGCAAGCTCGCCTCGCCCCCGGCGTACTTGATCTTGACCTGCGTAAAACCTTGCTGTACGGCTGAGCGGAAGATAGCATCAACGGCCAGGAACGCAGTGTCCGCGCTCATATTCTCCGTCGTCTTATCCAGATAACAATAGTTGCAGCGCAAATTACATGCATTTGTAACGTGTAGCCAGGCTGTAAGCATGCTACCTTTGTTCTGCTCATGCGTAATAGGAAGCGCATCGTATGGTTGTAACAATCCAGCTCTGTAGAGAAGCCTGACAGCTCTTTCTATACTTTTTCGCGTCACATCTGGTAGCTGTACTTCGGCTACTAGTTTGGCCTCGTGGAACTGTTCTAACAGGGATTTTGCTTGTATATCTAATACGACTATACAACCTGTTCCCTGTGGATTACAGGCCAGCCAGTCATCTTGTGTACACTCTTGTAAATATAATGGAGAAGCTTGCTTTAGACGCTTCATATGAAAATTGTGGAATTCATTTCCTGGTAATAAGTGATCAGTCTTAGGTATGTGGGCGCAGTCACCACACTCCTCCTCACACTCATTTTCAGTATAAGTATCAGACTGATCGGAGTGAAGTTGATGTGTTGAAATTGTATCTAGCCAAATTTTCATATATGACGTCCCTGTTGATAACTACACTGTACCACTCAGGTCATTCGACACATATAACTTACTTCTCAGCATGAAATAGGTGCTGATAGTTACTAGTGACGAAGTATCGTATCATAATGACTTGTATGGTACACGTATGAAAACACCTGAGTGCCTTATTATACCATACAATTGTAAATTTAGCGTGTTATGTTTTACTCAAACGTTAAAAACTGCTGGCTGCAACACAATATGCACTGGCAAAAGCTATAGGCTCATCAGCTCCTTCACTTCTTCAAGCTCATGTAGCATCAGAGAATCTTCTTCTTGTAAGTTGAGGGCAAGCCAGAAATTGTAGAGGTCATTCCACCTAGCTTCAAATTCTTTTCCACGTAATGTGAGTAGCTGCTCTATTGTTTTGCGTACGGCCTTTTCGTATTCAACAGGATTATAGCGTTGCATATAGTGACAGAACTTCCCAAATTCTTGGAAGGCTGCTTGATAGTTACCTGCTCGGTATTCTCTTTCAGCACGTATATTTTCTGTCAGGCCGAGCAAGTAGTAATAGTTATATGGAGTAGCAATTTTCTCTGCTTCCTGCAGCATCTCATTCGCTCTATCATGCTGCCCACTTCTTTCAAGTGCATTAGCGAGGTCAACTAGAGACTCTGCCTGTTGATAGATGTTGGAAATCTGTTGTGCTCGCTTTCGTGCTTCCTCTAAAAGCGGAATTGCCTCTTCTAAATTACCTTGCTGGATGAGTACCGAGCCCTGTTTGTTGAGGCTAGTAATTTCTGCATCTGCATCAATTCCTACAGCATCCCTATATGCCTTTTTAAAGTAGTTCATTGCTTCTTTAAACTCGCTTTTTTCAACAGCAATCTGTCCAAAGCGGTTGTAGGTTGCAGCAATCCCCTTTTTATATCTATTGCGAGTGTAAATTTCGAAGGCATCATCAAAGAACTTTTGTGCCTGTGGCAGATCACCTATTTTGAGGTAGATATTGCCAATTGAACTGAGGCTCAAGCCGATACC
>CAXTXB010000091.1:9504-13632 GCA_964247965.1 uncultured Dictyobacter sp.
TCTTTATACTGCCCTTGTAAGCGATAAATGTTTCCACGAGAGTTGAGGGCGTCAGCGTAGTTAGCGCGTTTACCTAGCTTTTTGTGAACGGCGAGACTTCTCTCGTAGTATTCGGCGGCTTTATCTAATTCTCCGAGTCGCTGATGAATTTCTCCAAGTCTGCTAAAGATTGTCCCTACGCGTGTTTCGTCGCCCTGCACGGTGTATATATCCAGTGCCTTTAAAAAGTAGACCATTGCTTCATGTGGACGACTCATCTGTAGGTAATTATTTCCCATACCATAGATGACCTGTCCCTGGTGATGTACGAACCAGTTGGTAGCGGATAATTTTTCTAGTTCTTGGTAAAGGTCAAGTGCGGGCTGATAATTTTCTTCACGTCGTAATAAATCGGCCTCACTTAGTTGCAATGTGTAGCTTTGCTCTATTGTATAGCTTTGCTTTATAGAGAGAGTCTGAGAGAAATTTCTTACCTCTTGTAGGAGTGAGCGCGCGTACGCATTTTGCCTCAGGTTGATAGCTTTACCAAATGCCTGTTCAAAGAATTTAAAGCCTTCATCCCAATCAACAAAAAGTTTATGATAGAGTTGTTCGACGGTGTAGCTCTGGCGTTTACGTGAACTAATTTCGGCTGCGATGATTTTGTCATAGTATTCGATAATGCTGCCGCTGAGTTCTTGCCGATACAAACTACCCTGTTGCTCGTGGGCTCGCCAGTTATATTTGTTGACTAATCGGCGCATCTCGTCGTGGAGTGTGACGTCGTCTCCTGCTTGGGCGTGACGGACAAACGAAAGCTCTAATAGCTTCCCCCATAACTCTTGTGGGTTAACGTCTGCTACCAGGTGTTGTACATCCATCAAGTGATCAAAAAGCCATACGAGCATATCCTGGTTAAAGCGATGATAGATGTGAGCCATGAATAGGATAATCCAGTTGATGGGGTTGTCCAATTCATTAATCTTTGAAACTATATATTCCTCAAAGTTCAGTGGAGCAGTGGCAAGCAGCCTCTCCAGGGTTATAAGGCGATAATTGAGCACGTCCATTACCAATCCCACCAGGATTGGGCGTCCCAGGGTGAGTGCGTGAAGTTCTTTTGCCTGCTGAGAATCGGCCTGCAATCTCTGTGGAAATTGTCTGTTCTCATTGACGAAGTCTACCATCTCTTCTAACGTGAACGCGGTGATTGGAAGGATTTGCAGTTCACGCTCACGTCCCTGCCAGTTCGCGTGTTCCCAGTCTGGAGCATTACGTCCTGCAATGACAACCCCAATGTTCTTGAAATCATAACGGTCGGGGAAGCTCTGCGCGGGATTCAATGCGGCAACGACTGGATATTGTTCAATGAGTTCAAAAGTATCGAAGAAGATAATCAGGCGCTTTTTTTCGCTTGTGAGACGTTCTTCGAGAATATCCAGGTCAGTAGTCAGTGTATCGTAGAGCCTGGCGAGTGGCTCGTTAAGGTTCTGGTTCTCGCGGTTGGCAATGCGATATTCGCTGAATGCTTTATCAAAGGCAATGGGCTCCCAGTCCGGATATACTTTCTGTACGCTGTCGGCAACGCGTCGTGCTATTTCTGCACTGCTGCGGTCTGCTACGTTAAAAAAATCGACCATAACGACGGCCACACCCTGCTGCTGCTCTGCGATGCTTGCGAATTTTCTTAGCAGCCAGGTCTTTCCCACTCCGCCTTTCTCTTCCGGCGCGGACAATGCATCATGCATAAATAAGATCCATGGTGCCTCGGGGTTTGTATCGTTAAGCCAGTGTTCGAAGAACTGGATCTCTTTTTCGTGCCCGATAAATCTATCTACAATTTGTTCGTCTAACATGCATGTTTACTCCTCACTTGAGTCACTATCTTTAAGTAGTTGCGCGTGGAGAACAGTAAATTCGTTGCCTAGTGCTTGTACAAAGGTGATATCTTCTCCCAGGTCTTCATAGAGCTTGAGCATGTGCCTGGCACCTTCCTGCTCTTGTAGCAGCAAGAAGCGCTCTTTTAGCATCGTGGTAAGAGATGTGACGTCGAAATCTGTTTTTGTATGGTTGCGAACTGTATAATAAAAAAAGTCGTACAGATAGCGGAAGCGTTTCTCGTCATCCTTTTCCTGCTCATACAATGATTGCATCTGCTGAGCCAGGTAGCTATAGATCATTTCCAAAACGATGTTGACATTTATGCCAAGGTCCTCTGTTAGCTCGTTGTCCTGTATAAACTCGGCCAGGAACTGCGCAAGCTGATCCGGGTTCTGTTCTGCATCCTGTATAATATTTTCAACGGCGCTGTGCAGTATTTTTGGCACAGAACTTTCTTCTACACTATTAGCGCTGTGATATAAATACTCACGCTGATAACGGATACGATCGGAGCCATTTACTTCAGATGCGTTCTGCCAGTTCATTTTTGCTAGAAAAGTGTTGATCTCATAGTAGTGTTCTGGCCGCCCAATCTTTAGTTGAAGCAACAGGATGTTCCGCACCGGTTCATCGATGGCAAAGCCCGCTTTGATGAGGTCCCAACCAATAACTCCGGTTGATTTAGCAATACGCTTAGGTAAAGTCATATAAGCCAGACTATTGCTTAGCCTCAGCTCAGGTTCGAAGCGCTCAATGAGCTTTTGCATAATAACCAGATTAAACCTGCGTGGGACTGCCAGTAAATTCAATGCCGTTTTTATCCAGACCGGATCTTCCGTTTTTACCTGTGCGAGCAGGCCTTTAGCGATGACGCTCTCTACAATGCGTGTCATAAGGCTTTGTCTTCCCTGCTCCTCCGCTGGTGTTATGCCTTCGTCAAGTGCCTGCACCATCGCATTCATCGCCAGGGGATAGCCTCGTGTCCATTTAAATATAGTCTGACGCAGAGGAGAGTCAGTCGGAAAGTGGATACTATCCAGGTAAAGTTCGGTGCCTTCTCGGTCAAGTGGTTGTACTGCAAAGGTCAGAAGTTTACGTGCAACTGATTTGTCATGTTCAAACATTATACTTCTGCGACTTGTGAGAACGACGAAGAGTTTATTATAAATAATGAGGTCACGCAACAGATTTTCGATTTGTAAAAGTTGGCTTTCGTTGGTCGTGTCTACGGCATCTAAAAGCATGACCAGTGGTCCTTGTTCAAGGAGTGCATGGATAAGCTCTACCGGTTCTGCGCCTTCAATATCTTTTAATAGTTGAGTTTTATAATACTTCTTGATTTGTTCTCGGATCTTTTTTGAAAATTGTGGGAGATCCTGGTCGGCCTCTGCACTTATATATGGAATATTATTCTCATCGCATTTTTCAATGACTTTTGTTAGAATGCTTGTTTTGCCAATGCCTTCGACACCATAAAAGTCAATAATGGGTGTACTCAGATGCTGTTTGTTCAGCAAATCGTTAAAAGCGCCCTCTATTAAACTCAGCTCAGAAACTCGATTTACAAAACTGACGAAACTTGACATACATACTTCTCCATTCTTATCATAATCCGACAGCTCGTCTTAGGGAATTTCTCGACGTGGAGGGATGCTGCCCTGATTGAGTTTCCTGATTTCTTCCTTCAATTGACGCATCTCGTGTAACATACTATCGTACTTTCCGATCTTTTCCCTCAGTTGTCGCACTTCATGGAGAACAATACCATGTAACACAAAGTTTGCTGGTATTGTCTCGACATACTGCCAGTATAACGCTGTAATAAAATCCTCGTAGTTACGCTCTTCGCCGACGAACTGCTGCATGTTCCTTGCTCTTGTTCTCATATAAAGTAAAGAACTTTCAGAAAGCCGCTCTTCGTTGACATATCAGAAGGTATCACCCTGCGGGCGAAATGCGCGATAAATCTCCTCATCCCAGGCTGCATCCAATCCAATCGCTAGAATGTCTCGTCCCAGTTCACTACTGAGCAGATTTTCAATGTTCCTGTGTTCATCTAAATACGCGTTTCGCTTTACTGTGTACTCCTTTTCCGCAATCTGCCCAAATACCTTGATTACTTTGCAGTAGCGCTTCTTCTGGTTGGACCTGACATCTTCTGCATTACGTTGATCATACACACCGAAATCGCTTCCTTCTTTCATCCCCACATAGTTCATGAGGATTTCGGCAGGATACCCACAGGTTCAGCTGTGGGAGGAATGCCGC
>CAXTXB010000092.1:0-5007 GCA_964247965.1 uncultured Dictyobacter sp.
CCTCTTTCTTCTCCGGGTTTGGCCGCCCCAACCACCCCCCCCCCTGGGGGTTCGCTTCGACGTGGCTGTGACTGGGTGAAGAGAGAAAACTTTGCAATGATAAATTTAAATCCATTTACGGCGTTGTGTGATTTAATGCGATTTATCATGCTCTGGTTCTCCTTACGATCCCATTTGATCGTCAAAATACTGTATAGTTTGTACTTACAACCTCACTCAATAAAGACTATGGACAGCTAGTTGAAGCACTGATTACCATTCTGGATAAGAGCTTATGCAAAGGTGGATGTGATAAAATGGTGGAAAAAGAATTGCCCACAGAGGAGGCGGTGTACTATGTCGACACATTCTGCCGAGAACTATGATACGTTCCTCTCAAATTTCCATGTAGAAGATCTGGCTGCTGATCTGGCCGGGAATCTTGAGACTGGCCTGAACGCTTGTTATGAATGCTGTGATCGCTATGCTGGGGAGAACCGGCCCGCCCTCTTTTGGGAGGGCAAGGATGGCCGCAGCGTGAGCTATACTTTTGATCAGCTGCAAGAGCTTTCGGCCCGTTTCGCCAATTTCTTGCGCTCGCAGGGTATCGGCCCCGGTGATCGCGTGGCCGCCCTTCTTCCGCGTATCCCCGAGCTTGTTATTGTGATGTTAGGCACGTGGCGTGCCGGGGCCGTTTACCAGACCCTCTTCACCGCCTTCGGACCCAAGGCTATCGAGTACCGTTTGGAACGCAGCGCGGCCAAACTTATCGTCACCGATGGCTTAAATCGGCCGAAGCTAGAGGATATTTCTACCCTGCCAGCTATCATGACGGTGGCCCAAGCCTCTCCCGATACCAATGCTCCGCCTGCCTCAATCGCCGCTGACCTCGATTTCTGGCACGAGCTCAATCGCCAGCCTACGAGCTTCGAGCTCGTTCTGCGCAAGGGAGATGATCCCTTCCTGCTGCTCTTTACCTCTGGTACTGTTGGATTGGCTAAGGGCGTGGCCGTCCCGTTAAAAGCCCTGCTTGCTTTTATGGCCTATATGCGCTATGGCATCGGGCTGCGTGCTGAGGATGCGTACTGGAATGTGGCTGATCCTGGCTGGGCCTATGGACTCTACTATGGCGTTGTCGGAGCCTTGCTGCTGGGGCATGCGACGACCTTCTACGAGGGACCTTTTACGGTTGAGAGTACCTATCGTGTCCTGGACAAGTATGCTATTACGAACCTGGCGGCCGCGCCAACTGCTTATCGCCTGCTGCTGTCGGCGGGCGCGGAGGCGGCGCAGGCGATCAAGGGAAAATTGCGCGTGGCCAATAGCGCGGGCGAGCCGCTCAATCCGGAGGTGATTCGTTGGTTTGAGCAGCATGTGGATTGCTCTATCTACGATCAATATGGTCAGACTGAGCTGGGAATGGTTGTGTGCAATTATCATACCATAAGCTCTACCCGCCATCCAGGCTCGATGGGTCTGCCCCTGCCCGGATTCCGCGTCGTCTTACTGGATGAGCAGTTCCACGAGGTTGGCCCTGGTCAAACGGGCCAGGTCGCCATTGATCGCAACCATTCACCGCTCTACTGGTTCTCCGGTTACTGGCAGCAGGAGACCACTTCTTGCTACGCGGGTCCATACTACCTCACCGGCGATTCGGCCGAGCTCAGTCCCGATGGAACCTTTACCTTTGTTGGCCGCGCCGACGATGTCATTACCTCCGCCGGTTATCGCATCGGCCCATTCGAAGTCGAGAGCTGCCTGATCGAACATCCCGCCGTCGCCGAGTCGGCCGTCATAGGCAAGCCCGATCCTGAAAGAACCGAACTGGTCAAGGCCTTCGTCGTCCTGCGACCCGGTTATACTCCTACTCCCCAGCTCACTACCGAACTGGAACAGTTCGTCAAGCAGCGCCTCTCGGCCCATGCTTATCCGCGTGAGATCGAGTTCGTCGATGCCCTGCCCAAAACTCCTAGTGGCAAGATTCAGCGCTTCCTGCTCCGGCAGCAAGAGACAGGCTCCGCGTAGCGACCATCCCTTGCTAAATGAAGTGAAGTATCATTCTTACCCTGGTAACATAGCTTGCTGCATTTAGAGAGCAAGCCACAAAGGAGACTTACGATGAAGGTAGCAATACTATATTTCACGGGTGGGGTTGATATTCATACGCCCCGATGTCGCATGCGCTTCCCTGCGGCCTCTTTACTCCGCGCTGGTCTGTGGCGGCGGTCTTGAGATCGCAGGCGCTTACAGGAATGGCGTCAATGGCAGGGCTCCCCGCCAATAGTGCATGGGTTGGTGTTGGCCCTCCGTTTTTATCCAGCGTACCGTCTATGAAGAGGGTATTAACGTCGTTGAATTCTTTATCCGTGGCGTGCAGCTTCTGCGGATCAACGAAGTTCGCGCCAGCGAAGTACTCGAAGAGGTTGTAGCCTTTTGTGATCACCGTTCCCGAAACGTCCAGGCCCTGCTCGCCGTGGTTGCCCGCCACGATACTTCTCTCCAGCACAACTGGATATTGGCGTACAGTCGTAGGAGAATTCGCTGAATTTACAGCGATGCCTCCACCATTGCTCGCAGTGATATTATTAAAGACCGTGCTCTTATCCAGCGTAAGCGTACTATTATAAGAGAAGATGCCCCCACCATTGCTCGTGGCCGAATTGTCAGAGATAGTGTCATTCGTCAGCATGAGTGTATTATTAGAGGAGTAGATGCCCCCGCCGGCAATGGACGAGTTGCTAGCAATAGTGCTATTTCTCATGTTGAGGATGCCGCCAAAGAAGTAGAGACCTCCTCCATTGCCAGTTGGGGACATGTTCTGCATAATCACACTATTGTTGAGCGTGAGCGTTCCATTATAGAAGTAGATGCCCCCGCCGTTGCCGACAGTAGAATTGCCGGAAACGACGCTATTATTAAGCGTCAGAATACCATCGGAAGAAAAGATGCCCCCGCCATCGCCGGAAGAAGAATTGCCGGAGATGACGCTATTATTGAGCGTGAGCACTCCGTTATTCGACAGAATGCTTCGGCCCGGACGCTTGCTTCCCTGAAAGCTCAGGCCCGAAACGGTGAGGGCAGATTCTGCGGGTACGACAAGCGAAGACCCTGTATCGCCACTGCGCAGGGCGAGCCGTCCCGCCCCCGGACCCTTAAGTGTCAGTTCCTTGCCGTTGCCCACGGTTAGATTGCCGCCCGTGAAGGTAATCGTCCCCCTCACCCGTGGATCGAAGGTAATCGTGCTGCCTGTTGGGGCGTTGGCCAGGCACCAGCGCAGCGAGCCCGTTCCGCTATTGGCTGTGGTTGTGACCAAAAGCGGCGAGGGTAATCGACTAATGTAATAGCCTCCAGCAGCGCCCAGCAGCGCGACGAGTAGCAGGGAAATAACTGCTAGATTGACCAGGAAGTGGGAGCGCCGGGCTGTGCTGGCTTGCAAGAATGCCGCCTCTTGCCTGCTCGGATTGTGCCGCGCGGCCCAGGAGCGCGCTTTTTTGAGCTGCACGCCGCGATAGAGCCGAGTTTTAGCCTGCCTCTGCCGCTCCCATTCCGCAACGTCTCTGGTAAGGGTTTGCTGAAAAAATTTGTCTTCGCGTGCGATGCGTAGCCATTCAGCCAGGCGCGGCCACGCTTTCATGACGATTTCGTGGCTGATCTCAACGCTCTGTCCATCTTGTATCCGTAAGAGACCTGCTTTGACGAATGCATCGATGCTCTCCTGGATCTGCTGGGTATTGTCGCCAACATTGAAGTCTGACCGCTTCACGCGGAGCAGTGTCGGACCCTGTTCGGCCGTGCCCAGGTCAACGAGGTTGAGAAAAAGGCCGTATGTTGCCAGGCGATGCTCGTGGGATGGCAGCGCTCGATAGGTCTGTTCCGCACGCTGTGCGAGCGCGCCCGTGACTCCCCCCAGTTCGCGATAGGCTTGCAGCGTCAACTGGTCGCCAGTACGTTGTTGAAAGAGTTCGGTGAGGGTGAACTGCAGATGTGGCAAAACTTCGGCGAGTCCACGCGTATCGGAGAGCAGAGTATCGACCAGACTTTCTTCGACGTGTACGCCAGCCAGGCGGGCCGGCTCCGTGATGATGGTCTGCAGCTCATCTTGTGTTGGTGCTGGCGGCACCGCTTGATGCAGGCGAACGAGCGCCGCGAGGCCGGAATACTGGGCCAGGCGGGCAGCGAAATCTGTGCGCAATGTCAGAATAACAATAAGCGGACCCTGCTGCCGCGTGCATGCGTGAACCAGCAGGTTGATGAAGTGCCGCCGCTCTTCCTCCCTGCTTGCAAGGGTGAAGAGCTTCTCGAACTGGTCTATCACAAGCACCACGTGTGTGCTCTGGGCACTCGCCTGCTGAATAAGGTTGGTGCTATGCTCGTGGAGCCCCGCCACGTATTGCAGGTCATCGTACACTGTTTGCAGGTCCTTCTCAGGAAAGTGAACGAGAAGCGTTTGTGCCAATGCTTCAACGGGATGCTCGCCTGGGACTATAGGGTCCAGGTAGATCCAGTCCGCGCTATCAAACACTCCTCCAGCGCGCAGGGACGGTATTAAGCCTGCCATCACCACGCTCGACTTGCCCGCCCCGGCAGGTCCGATTACAGTGAGCAGCCGCGAACTCGGATCGCCTTTCTTCTCACGCGTAGGCATATTTTCTATCAAAAGTGCAAGTTTATCGATGAATGCCGTACGCCCAAAGAAGTCGCTGGCATCCTCAGAAGTGAAGGCGTGCAGACCCTTGTAAGGATTGTGTGTGTCTCTTGCTAGAGTCTCTCTTGTTGCAGGGACCTCCACGCGCTGGGACTTGAGGACAGGTATAGTGGCAACATCGGACAAGTCGCGCCCCTGAAGCTCATCCGCCGGACGAAGACTGGGGAGTGGAGCTGTATCGATGACGGAGGAGTCGCGCGTCTGGAGCTCATTCGCTTGTTGACGAATGGGGAAAGGCATGGTAGCGATATCAGAGGAGTCACGCAGCCGAAGCCCATCAGCCTGCCGAGACCTGGAGAGAGGAGTAGTGGCAACGTCGGATA
>CAXTXB010000092.1:5017-9380 GCA_964247965.1 uncultured Dictyobacter sp.
GCCTGTTGTGGCGCGGAGAGAGGAGCGGCTTGCTCGTAGGTGTGATTAAGTTGCTCAGGTGAAGACTCAGCTTCCTGCAGAAGCTCAGCAGCTTGTTGAGGCTGGTAGAGAGGAGTGGTGGCAACGTCGGACAAGTCGCTTATTCCAGGTTCATCAGCTTGCTGAGTTTCGGGAAGAGGAGCGGCTTGCTTGCGGGTGTGGTGGAGCTGCTCAGGTGAAGACTCTTCCACCTTTTGAAGCTCATCAGCTTGTTGAGACTCGGGAAGAGGAGTGGGCGTGATGGCGGAGGAATCGGGTAAGCTTGCCTGAAGCTCATCAGCTTGTTGAGGCTCGGGAAGAGGAGTGGGCGTGATGGCAGGTAGGGCCATTAACGTGGGCGAGCCCCCCTCCAGCTCTTCCGCGATTGCATCGACTGCTGTAACAACCTGCTCAAAAGCCTCGTCCACATCGTCCGCATCACCCGCGCCGTCCACGTTGCCCCTATTCATCACAGGCTGGCCGTCGCGCGGCAGAGTCGGCAGCGATCCCAACGCCGTCTTTTTCCAATCAACCGGGCGCAGAATAACCGGCAGGATCACTATCTCGCCCGCCTCATGACGCTTCAGCGCCTCCCGCATCTCCACCCCATCACAGTAGCCCGAATCCACAAGATGTTCGGTAACCAGCAGCAGCAGTATATTAGCTGTATTCAGACGCTCATCCATCCCCGACCGCCAATCGCCTCCCTCACTAATATCGCGATTCAGCCATCGCGATCCCCTCCCCAAATGGCTATCCCAATCAGCAAGCAAAGCGGCATCTTCGTGAGCATAACAATAACACAACGAAAGTGATTGTGCAGGTGAAGAATTTAATACCATATCGTCAATATGCCTCTAATATTTATTTTAATAAATAAGGTCCTGGAACTCCTTTTTCTACGCACATCCTCTTGCAGTCGACACGATTCTCTTTTTCTACGTTCACCGAACCTGGAAGTTGGAGTCAATAATATTATACGTCGCTAAAATAAATTTAGACTGTTTTTAATACTTTTGCCAGAGCAAGCAAACTAAAGCGAACTTAGAGCGCGCTCTAAGTCGAAGAGAAAAACTCCCCTTTAATTCTTGAGCTTACATAAGCTTGCGATCATGTTTGCGCTTGATACTCATATGCTCCAATATCGCACCCAACCCCTTGTGGTCGCTTCACCCCGCGCTGGTCCATAGGAAGCTCGTTCAAATCGCACTCGCTCAGAGGAATTGCATCGATTGCTGGACTGCCAGTCAGCAATGCGTGTGTAAGTGTCGTTCCACCATTCCTGCGTAACTTCCCATCTATATGTAGATCGAAGAACTGCTGCACCTCTCTATCTGTCGCATGCAGCTTCTGCCAATCGACAAAAGAAACTCCTGCAAAGCTCTGCATTATGTTATAGCCCTTTGTCGTCAATATCCCAGAAATGTCCGGTCCTTGCTGAGCATGATTAGCTGCAATAATGCTTTTATCCAGAAAAGTGGGATTTTCATATCCAGATTCATCATAATCCATAGCATGAATGGATATGCCGCCTCCTCTCTGAGCCGAATTACCTAAAATTGTGCTACTGGTTATTTTAGCTGCAACAATGGATTTTGAGAGTTTACCGATATCGATGAATATGCCGCCACCATTCACGGAAGAGTTACCAGACACAGTGCTACTAGTAAGTACAAGAGGGCCGCCAGAGTAGATGCCACCAGCAAAGCTGCGTGAAGAATTGGCCGAGATAGTGCTACGACTGATCATAAGCGTACTACCTCCAGGAAAACTGCTGTAAAAGTAGATGCCGCCTCCAATGTTGGCTGAATTGCTGGAGATGGTGCTTTGATTGATTGTGAGAGCGCCCTCAATTTCGAAGATAGCCCCACCCTGGTCATTAGACGAGTTGCCGGAAACAGTACTATTATTGATAGTGAGCGTACTGTTAGAGTAGATGCCACCACCATCACAGCTATCACTGGTAGACGAATTGCCAGAGACGATGCTATTATTGAGTGTAGTTGTGCCTCTATCAGAGTAGATGCCGCCGCCATTGCCACTAATAACATCATTGGCACCAGTACCCCCACAACCCTGGTTGTCGCTACTAATGGCCGAATTGCTGGAGATAGCGCTGTTGTTAAGAGTAAGAGTTCCCTTATTGAAGATGCCTCCTCCATCTGTAGTAGCTGAATTGTCAGAAATGATACTGTTATTGATTATAAGGGTGCCATTATTGGTGATGGCACCGCCGCTATTAACGGATGAATTACCAGAGATACTGCTATTGTTGAGTGTAAGCGTACCTTCATTGGATAAAATACTTTGATCGGTCAATTTGCTATCTTGAATGCTTAAGTCAAACAGAGTGAGGGAGGTTCTTGCAGCAACAGAAATTGCAGAAACTCTATCACCACTGCGAATGGTCAGTTGCCTGCTCCCGGGTCCATGAATAGTCAGCTTCTTGCCTCCCACAAGTGCTATATTGCCGCCTGAAAATGTAATTGTCTTTTTTATGCCCTGGCCAAACACACCTGAGTCGAATGTAATAATGCTATTAGTGGGTGCATTATCGATACACCAGCGCAGCGAGCCTTGTCCATTATTGCTTGTATTTGTCACAAGCAATGGAGATAAAGGTTGATGTATATAATACCAGACTGCTGCTCCTAGCGATGAAATTAACAGGAGAGTAACAAATATGATACTCACAAAGGATTGGAACCTTTGAGTGGTACTTGCCCGCAGAAACGTTACCTCTTGCTTGCTAGGAGTGTTGCGCGCAGCCCACGCCCTGGCATCTTTGAGCTGGATGCCGCGATACAGCCGATCTCCAGGTTGTTTGCGCTTCTGCCACTCTTCAACATCCTCACTAAGTGCTCGCTGAAAACGGATATCTTCGCGTGCCTCGCGCAGCCAGTCTGTCAAGCGCTTCCACTCTCGAATTACAGCCTCGTGACTCACTTCAACAGTCATTCTTTCGCTGTTCTGATTAGTAGTGAGCAAACGAGCACTGATGAATGCTTCCAGGCTCTCTTGCATCCGCTGCGTCTGCATGTCATCGGCAAGCTTGAACTCGGAGAGATTCGCTCGTCGGCGGGTCGTGTCCTGTTCTGTCATGCCCGGATCAATCAGGCGTAGAAATAAGGCTCGTGTACTCGCGCGGTGAGCGTCTGAGGGTAGGGCTTGATATGTCTGCTCGGCGCGTTGTGATAGTGCTCCTTTGACGCCGCCCATCTTGTGATAGGCTTGTAACGTCAACTCACTTCCAACACGGCTTTGAAAAAGCTGATCAAGGGTGAATTGCAGCAATGGGAGAGCCCCGATCTGCCCCTGCACGTCAAAAAGCAGGTCGCCCACCAGCCTCTCTTCAAAGCTGACTTGTACGTCAGGCAGTTGCGCCGGTTGAGTAATCACTGCCCGCAAGTCGTCCAGCGTCATTGGTAACATGGCTGCTTGATACTTTTTAATGAGCGCATACAGGGTGGGATACTGCATGGGGCGATCGTAAAAATCTGCCCGCAGCGTCAGGATAACGATGAGAGAACCTCCCTGTTGGGTGCAGGCGTTGACGAGCAGATCAATGAAGTTCTTGCGCTCTTCCTCGCTGATGGTGAGGGTGAAAAGCTCTTCGAATTGGTCTACTATGAGTACGACACGTGTGCCGCTTTTACGCCTGGCAAGTACACTACTATAAAGGTGGAGCCCCCGTCCTGCGTGATCTTGCAGATCGTCGCGCAGCATTTGTAGGGTCTTTTCGGGGAAGTGTTCAAAGAGGGTGAGGGCAAGTGATTCAAGGGGATGCGCGCCTGGGACGATGGGTTCCAAATAAGTCCAATCTTCGCTATCAAAAATTCCGCCTTTCTGTAAAAGTGGAAGTAAGCCGGCGAGCATCACGCTCGATTTGCCTGCTCCGCTAGGTCCGATCACTGCGAGTAGCCGTGCCGCCGACTTGTCTTCCTTTTCGCAGATGAGCATGCTTTCTATTAAGTGGGTAAGTTCGTCTGTGAAGCTTGTTCGGCCGAAGAAGTCACTGCTGTCTCTAGCAGTGAAAGGGCGTAACCCTTTATAGGGATTGCGTGGCCAAAAAGGTTGGATAATTCCTCGTTTGTCTGGTGCTAGAAAGTTTGAAGGAAAGGCAGAAATGTTTCGCCATGAGTTCAATCGGTTGAGCGCTTCCTGGAAGATTGCCTCTTCATCTTCAGTCTCTATAACAAGAAAATTGTATTTTCTCCATTCTTCGGGCACATTAGCCGCAACCACAGCCTTCCCTTCGCCGGGGTCCCGTTCCCAGAGGCCTAGCAAGGGGTGCTGGTACATTAGTGCTAGCTTCTCTACGTCTTTAAGGTTTCGAGTATATGTT
>CAXTXB010000092.1:9390-13456 GCA_964247965.1 uncultured Dictyobacter sp.
AGGCGATGAGCACGACAGAAGATGCTTCACGAATGACCTCTTTCAATGCTGTTGGCTCCTCTGTATCCGTTGCCTGCCATGTTGAAATGTTGTGTGTCGTAAGCAAACTTGCTAGCTGTGTAGCAACAGCCTGATGCTGTGACGAAGAGATTATAGCTATATGTCTCCGCAAAGTCTCTACAACCGTACGTATCTCAGCCGCGATCTGTTTAAAAGCTTCGTCTGAGTGAGCCTTGCTCATAACAGGTTGAGCATCACGTGGCAAGACTTGCAGTCCACCTAGCGGTGTTTCTTTCCATTCAACAGGACGCAGGATAATCGGAATGACGACAGCCTCACCCGCTTGATGCCGTTTGAGCGCTTGCTGCATCTCTATAGTGTAACAGTAGTTGGAGGCGATAAAGTCTGGAGTTACTAACAGCAATAGAATGTCAGCAGTTTCTAAACGCTGATCCAGTGCTTGCCGCCAATTCTCACCAGCACTGATATCGCCATCAAACCGTATCCAGTCTAAATGCCGCAACATCGCCAGGTGCTTATCAAACTCCGTTTGTAGAGAAGCATCTTCGTGCGCATAACAATAGAACAACGAGACTGCACGTAAAGAGCTTCGTATTATCATTATTAATAACCCAACCTTGTACACTATGAGAAAGACTAAGTGCTTTAAAAATATAAGAGCTTTACATATACGAACATAACTTTAGAATGTTTTTTGTGCAAGAGAAAGCAGTGGATAGAGTACAAATGACTTATCATTATAGAGAGTGCCTTACGAACACGGCGGCTATATTATGATGCACAATTGAAAATTATACGAGATATTCGGGATACTAAGGTAGCGGTGGAACTCGCTCAAGACGTTCGGTCAATCCCAGGTGCGCAGATAACTCAGACCAAATAGAGCGGTACTGCTTTAGCACCGCTCTTTTGAGGGTGACTGGCTTCCTCCGCGTTAGAGGCCGGCTCCCACGACAATCCCTTGCGGTTGTCGTGGGAGCCAGCCTCTAACGCGGAGGAAGCCAGTCAAATAAAGGGGGTTGGTCTGGTACACTATCTTCTGTTTACTTTTTCACGGTGCCCCAGGCGGTGATCAGGTTCCAACTTGTCACAGAGTCGGGTTGCTGTATCTCAGTGAGTGCTTGCTGATAGATCTGCTCGTAATCGTCGGGCACGCGGGTCCACTTGCGTATAAACGGCAGTAGTGTGCGATACATGTGTTTCACGTCTTCGTAGAAATAGTTTCCCTGAGGGGTGCCAGGGCGATACTCTGATAGATAGGTGTGTGTTTGTGCAGTAGTGATGCCTGCATACTGAGTGAGCAGGTGAGCGAATTCAGTTGTCACACCCTCCATCGTAAAGGAGTGGCCGGCCTGATAGAGCGCCTGGAAGGAAAGTTCACCAAGACGCGTCAATGCAGGGCTATTCGTACCTGGGCGTAGGTCGGAGTCGGTGAGACGAATTACGCCGCCTGATCGCACCACTCGTCGGAACTCGCTTAAGATGTTCGGCCAATCCCATTTACGCAGATAGCTCTGTCCGAAGCGCATATTGACCAGGTCAAAGGAGTCATCAGGGAATTCGAGATTGCGTAGCGCATCCATGATGTGAAACTCGACCCGCTCGGTGACTCCTTGAGCCTGAGCTTGTGAGCGGGCATACTCGATCATCTTGCTGCTTATGTCTATCCCCACCGCCCTCGTGACACCTGGATAAGTTCTTGCTACCTGGATCAGCCAGCCCCCCGTTCCGCATCCGATGTCAAGCACACGCTGAAAGATCGTCGGATCAGGCTGCTCCGCTAACACTCCACCCATACTCGCAGTCATCATTTGGTCTTGAACCTGCAGACGTTTGATCTCATCTTTATTAGCACGATCCTGCACAAAGTAAGTGCTTGGTTGCTCACCACGCGATTCCGAGGATGTAGACATAAGCCCGTATGCTCCTTGCTTGCTATTTTGCGTGATAGTAGTGTTGTTCTATTATTACACCGGATAGGAGTTATCTGCTCTATTATACCTGAGCAGGTGGAACCTGTCGAGAGTATTTTGCTTGTGAATTGGATGATACTTTGCTCTTTTTATTTCATAATGACCCATATTTTCTGGCTAAGATGAAGATTGATAGAGTAGTACATGTTCTTTTAACTAAAAGTACCCCTTCTAGCATATAGTGATATAATGGCATGGTTAGTAATTTACTTGCAAACAGGACAGAACAAAGAATGGCAAATACTTCCAATCAACCTATTTCATCGCAGCCACTCCTTCCATATTCTGCTGTACCTGCTCCTCATGCTCCTAGAATGCGATGGACAGGATTTGCGAATAAGACGCTCTGGGACTGGCTGCAATTGTTAGCCGCGCTTGCGGTGCCTCTTGCGTTGGGGCTCGCGACATATTCCTTCAATGTTCAACAGGCAGACCTGGCTCAGAATCAGCATAAGATAGATCAGCAGACTGCCGCTGATCAGCATACAGTAGATCGACAGAGTACTATTGATCAGCAGCGGGAGGCATCATTGCAATCCTATCTTGATCGTATGTCAGACCTGCTGCTTGGTAATAATACCGGGCGGAACTCTCCTTCATTGGGAACAGCACACCCGGACGATCAGATCAGCCAGGTAGCACGTGCCCGAACCCTGACGGTCCTACGTAGCCTGGATGGAAGACGAAAAGGTATCGTCCTCCAATTCTTGTATGATGCCAAGCTCCTTCACCCTACGCCAGCGACAAAATCTACACCAGGGACGACGCCAATTGTTGAGCTACACGGGGCTGATCTGAGCAGTGCTAGCCTGAGTGAAAGTGCGAATCTGAGCGGAGCCGATCTGAGTGGAGCCGATCTGAGCGGAGCTCTTTTCACCAGAGAGGTGAATTTGAGCGGAGCGGATCTAAGCGGCGCGAATCTGAGTGAAGCTCGTCTCGCTGAAGGGGTGAATCTAAGTGGTGCGAATCTGAGCAATGTGAATCTGAGTGAAGCTCGTCTCGCCAAAGGGGTAAATCTAAGCAATGCGAATCTAAGCAATGCGAATCTAAGCAATGCGAATCTGAGCAATGCGAATCTGACCAGTGCCACGCTTACTGGATTAACCGACCTGACCAACGCCATTCTTAAGGGTGCCGACTTTAGTAGTGCTAACCTGGTGGGAGCTGTCTTGCAAAAGGCCGATCTGAGTGGCACTGAGATGTGGCATGCCAACTTGTACCAGACTGATCTGAGTAATACCAATCTGAGTGGTGCCGATCTGGATGGGGCTAATATCACGACGAGCACGTACTTTAATCAGGCTATCTACACCAGCAGGACGCATTGGCCCAGTCAATTTAACCCACAAGGAGCTCACGCGGTCAAGACAGATGTGCCTGTGTTACCCGCATTCGTTGATTTTAGTGATTTACCTTTGCATTATCATCTGGCGAATGTCACATTAAAGACGAATGGATTTCAACTCAACCAAAACTCCCTTCTATTAGGCAATGATCAGCAAGTGGTGATCGAGTTTGATCTGCAAAGAAAAGACCTGGCGCAGATAATGGTAACCGTCAATGGACTTGTTTCACAGCACG
This sequence comes from uncultured Dictyobacter sp., assembly GCA_964247965.1. Classification (GTDB taxonomy): domain Bacteria; phylum Chloroflexota; class Ktedonobacteria; order Ktedonobacterales; family Ktedonobacteraceae; genus Dictyobacter. Next base: position 12,966 of record CAXTXB010000092.1, read on the forward strand.
GTCCTAACAACCAGGGTTTCGCGCCAATAAACTTGCAGCTCAATGGGCATCCAGCGTTTGTGTCGAGCTATACAATACCAGGGGGAGGCTATCAGCCAACGTCTCAAAGCTTTTCCGCTCCATCTGCCCAACTCGTTGCAGGGGAGAACACGTTGACACTCACGGTTGACCATAATGCCGTAACCAACTTCTGGCTGTCCCGCTTAGAAGTCGGCCCGAAATCGTCCTGATTTATTCGTATGTTGTCAAGGAAGACTCACATTCGCTCAAAGTGGCTCTTAGGAGCTTGTGAGGTAGTGTTACAAAGAGAAATAGTCTATACTATGCTGAGATGCGGTTACAGAGATAGTAAAAAGTTTGCGCGAAAGTAGTGCTTTGTCAAGGTTTATTGTATTCCTGCATCACACCAGTGGTAGCGGCAATCCCTTGCGGTCACGCCGCGATCAAGTGGATTGGAGTGGTACCTGGCTTTTGACGCAGAGGTACCACTC
>CAXTXB010000093.1:0-2299 GCA_964247965.1 uncultured Dictyobacter sp.
TGTAAAGCACAACATTCATCATTTTTCAAAAGTTCGGAATGACCCATAATCATCAGGCTTTGCAGACGTACAACTGATTGTTGCCGTCTGGACCGGAGTTGGTACTGGTCGAGGTTGACTGCCATTGGCTGCCTGGTACAACCGTGCAATTTTTTGTGACCCAGGTCGTAAGGGAGCTTTGCTGGCCCCCGCCGGGTCCACCGAAGCCACCGCCGAGCAGGAAGTAGCGTACGGTGCCATTCTTTACCAGGGTGGCAAGCTGACTGGTTGTTAGAATTGGATCACCACCGCTGAAGCCGCCCAGTGCCATGACCGGCTTATTTGTCGTCAGTATAATTTCGTCGGCGGATTGGGAGCTGGCGGTGGCAACCAGGTACTTTGCATTTCCCTGGTTGGCTTCCAGGTAGCTAATCAATTTTGTGTTGTTACTTGCATTATCACCAGCATTATTACCGCCACCACCATTCCCTCCAAAACCGCCTTGCTGGGCCGGGCCACCCGAAGGGAGGCCATCCGCGCGACCTTGTACGACGGGAATACCACTCCATATAGCCGGTGCGATCAGCAGCGACAGGATTGCGATGCTAACTGCAGTCGTCATGAACTGCAGGCGTAGTGTGCCAATTGTGCTGGCCTTGAGCAAGCGTAGAGCGAGCAGCGCGACCACTCCCAGCCCACAGAGAATGCCGATGATCGGAATCAGCCAGGTTCCCCACGCAGGATAATTGCTCAGGATATAGATCTGCTCCGTGCCCGTCGCGATCAATGCCAGCGGCAGCAGCCAGCCTCTCCAGCTGGCCTTACAGAAATCGCTCCACATGGTGACGACGCCGATGCCAAAGAGTGCGGCAACTGCCGGGGCCATGACGGTGAGGTAATATGGGTGGAAGAAGCCTGCGACGCTAAAGAAGATGCCCATTGTGAGCAGCCACGTGCCCCACACCAATAGTGATTGCAGTTGCCGATCCTGCTGCGGCTGCGGTCGCCGCCGCCAGGCTACTGCGATCATGCCCAGGAAGGCTGCGGGCAAAAGCCAGCCGATCTGTTCCCCAAGAGGTTCTGCGAAGAGACGCAGTGGTCCGGCTGTACCTGTATTAAACATGCCGCCTCCAGCATTCTGCGGAGGTCGATTTCCATTTCCCTGGCCGCCGGTCGCACCAGCATTCTGCGGAGGCGCGCTAGTGCCGTTGGTAGCGGGTGGTTGAGAAGGAGCACCTGCATTGCCGGGAGCTCGGCCTCCGCCCCCGAATCCAAATTGTCCAAGCAGGCGCTGCACGCCGTTATAGCCGAGCGCCAGGGTGATCTCCGAGTTGTTCTGTGTAGAGCCAACCCATGGACGCTGTGATGCTGGCGTCAGGTCCACCGCAACGAGCCAGGAGAGCGAGATTACGAGCATGAGGAGTGTAGCCAGGAGCAGGTGCTTAATACGGGTCCACCAGCTATGAGGAGCGGCGAGCAGGTAGAGCAGTCCATAGGCAGGCACAACTAGATATGCCTCCAGCATCTTAATGTTAAAACCGAGCCCTATTGTGAGCGCGCAGAGCAGCAGCCAGCGCAAACGTCCCGTCTCGGCTGCGCGGAAGACCGCCCAGGCTCCAACCAGCATTACCAGCGCCAGCGTACTGTCAATAGTATTATTGCGGTTCGTCGCCACACTAATCGGGCTGATCGCCAGGGCCAACACCGCCAGCAGTCCGGCGACCTCTCCGAAGCGGCGGCGGACCAGGTAATAGAGCAGAGCAACGGAGAGCACGCCCGCTAGAGCCTGGGGTAGCAAAACGCTGAAAGCCGTAAAGCCAAAGACCTTCGCACTCAGCGTCTGCAGCCAGAAGCCCAGCGGCGGCTTATCGATCGTTACAAAGCCTCCGGGATCAAATGAAACAAAGAAAAAGTTGTGCAGATTGTCCAGCATACTACGTACACCAGAAGCATAGTAAAGGTTGCCAAACCCATTCTGTCCCAACTGATAGAAATTCATCGCTAGCGAGACCAGCATAACCAGTCCCAGGGCCAGGCGCGACCAGAGAGAAGATCGCGCCTGCACTTCTTTCAAAGGAGCGGCCGGAATATCGGTTATCCGCTCAATTACATTCGCCATGTATATATTTTCCTCATTTCTATCAAACATTTACAATGCTGTGTCATATAATAAATGAAACTGGTGAAACGTATGCTAAAGATTTTAAGAGGGCTTCGGACGTCCATCTCCGTTCACGTTCTTGCGCCTTCGGCGCTCGTCCTGTATTTCATCTTTTTGCTTTTGCTATACTTTTCGGGCGGAGCCCGAAAAGTATAGCAA
>CAXTXB010000093.1:2309-11035 GCA_964247965.1 uncultured Dictyobacter sp.
GATCTTTTTTTAAATTTTTTCTTTTTCAAAAATTTTTGGGCCCTACCCCTAAAATAAAAAAAAAACAAAAAATATTAAATACAGGACGAGCGCGCAGCGAAGCTGCGTAATCTCATGCACTCAGAAGATGAATACGATGAGAGCCTGAAACATTCTAAGAGAATGTGTCACGAACGCTATGCGTACGCACGTCAACGCTTCACATGACCTAGCGTATCAGAGGATGATGTGAGATATGTTGGAAAAAGATGAGAGCTTTCACATTTGGGAAGAGACGAGAGCTTTCCTAGCAAGAAGGGGACAGCTATGAAGAGACGCACAACCTTACTAACCGCAGGTGCCGTTATCCTCGTTGTTATCATTGCAGGAATTCTATACGCTGCACGCACCACTAACCCTGCTAATCAGGCTCACAGCGCCCCAGGCACCGCCGCAGCCGTCGGAACGCCCGTCCCTGCGGCCGGCCTGCAAACATTTCAGATCGTGCCTGCCCAGACCACCGCCTCGTATAGCGTCTATGAAAATCTCATCTTCCAGAACAAGCCCAACAATGACGCAATCGGCACCACACATTCCGTAGAAGGTAATTTTCGTATACGAACCGGCCCCTCACCACTTATCGCAGCCATGAATATGAAGGTCGACTTAAGAACCCTGCAGACCGATTCATCCATGCGCGACAATTACGTGCGCCAGCACGCCCTGGAAACAGACAGCTATCCATATGCTACATTCGTCTCCGTCGGCACACAAGGCTTGCCCACAAGCTATACTGACGGACAAACAGCCCACTTCCAACTCACCGGCAACCTTACAATGCACGGCAAAACGAACAAAGCTGTCTTTGATGTACAGGGAAAAGTAGAGGGCAAAACCATAACTGGAACCGCCACCAGCACCATCTTCATGACAGACTACAGCATTCAGCCGCCCAACCTGGCAAATATCGCCGTCTCACAGAATAAGGTTGTTGTTACTATGAACTTCGTGGCGAAAGAGGCCTGAGCATGATAAGACGAGTATGAGAGGTGATTGAACGACGGAAGGAGTAAATATAGTCTAATACGTGCTATATAAGAATGGTAGAGTTTTTCAAAAGGAAAACTTTCCTCTTCCCGATCTGGCTTCCCTCAAGGAATCCGGCCACAGGGCTTGCCTCTGCGAAGCAGAGCGCGCTGATTGAATCAGCCACAGGGCTTGCCTCTGCGAAGCAGAGTGCGCGGATTGGATCAGCCGCAGCCACGCTTTAGCACTGCATGTTCTGTCAGCCCCATGCACAGCTCAATCGTCTCCTCCGCCTCTGCTTCGCAGAGATGCGCGCTCCGCTTGAGATGGGCGTTCGGGTGGGCATGCAGTGCTAAAGCGTGGGTGCGGCTGATCCAATCAGCGCGCTCTGCTTCGCAGAGATGTGTGCTCCGCTTGAGATGGGCGTTCGGGTGGGCATGCAGTGCTAAAGCGTGGCTGCGGCTGATCCAATCCGCGCGCTCTGCTTTGCAGAGATGTGCGTTGTGATTGGATTCCTCTGAACAACGTCTTCTCTCAACAGCATTGGCCGCAAGGGATTATCGCTATGCGGAGCTCACCAGCTGAATAAAGTGGATCGGTTCCGTTACTTTTACGTTGATGCGTATGGAACAACGGACGGAATACATACGGCCCCTGATGTACAGCATGCTATGCATCAGGGGCCATATGTATTCCGTCCGTTGTTCAATCGCCACCCATGCTCTTTTTGCATAATCATGCTGGTATTTGGGTTGGGTCGTTGGGGTAATCAGGCTGACTCGCCGCCGCCGCCGTTGCTGCGCAGGTTGATGCGGAAGTAGATTTCTTTATTCTGGTTCCCATAGACCCCATCGATGACATCCGAGAGCTTATGGCCGTTCCTGGGCACCGTGAAGGTTGGAGGGTGGCAGAAGTCGTCGTTGCCGTTGCAGCCGGGGTTGTTGCCCACATTGAGCCTAGTGACTGTGCCCATGTGGGTGCCATCAGTATCGTCGGCACTGGCCGTATCGACGATAAGTGAGCCGTCGTCATCGACCGTGATAATGTAGAAGTGGCCCAGCGAGTCCTGGGTGATGCGCATCTTCTGACCCGCATTATTCGAGATATTTGGAATCTTCACATCCTTCACCACCTTGCCGTCCTCGACGATCGCGTGATGAGGACCATCATACATATTGTTATAAAGGATGTGTGTGCGACCAGCCGTATCGATATAGCTATCAGTCAGATAGGTGAGATCGTAGTCGTCGCGATTCTGGGGAGCTACCTGCTTCACCAGCGTTTGCGTCAGGGTTGGATCTGGCTGTGTCGCATCGCTGATATGAAAATATTTAACTTCATCAAACACATAATCAAAGTCACTCTTGCTCGCCATCTGGTAGCCAAGTTCCTGCCGCTTCACATCGCGCATCGCGACGATCGTGAGATCGTTCTGTGGCCCGGGCATAAAGAAGGCGTAGGTATAGCGATAATCAATAGTATTCTTGTGGAAGGTCCATTTGCGTGTCGCGGGATTATAGTAGATCCAGTTAAAGACCCCGGGTATGTCGGCTCCGGTCTGGAAGAAGACAATCGCGCCATTTGCATTGGTGCCGTCGCCACTATAGCCCTGCTCATGATCAGTGCTCCACCCGCCAGGCAGAAACTCACTTTTAAAGGTCCGCCCCAGATCCGTCGAGACCAGGTGTTGGAGTCTACCTTCAGTTCCTGGCCAGGCAAAGAGATGGATCTCATCGTTGGCACCACGCAAAATATTGATCGGCTCCGTGCCCGCGTTGCCCGACTTTATCTCCTGCCAGGAGCCGCCGGGAGCTTTATGCAGCAGATGCCAGGTGCGATTCGACGAGTCCGAGCCCTCAGTATTGTAGACCGTAAAGAAATCGCCCGTCGATGTGCGAATAAAACGATTCTTCTGCACCCCCCAGCTATTAGGCACATAGTTATTATCCTGCGAAAAAGCCTGATCGGTCACCTGCTCCAGCGCCTGCAGCACCGGCTTCCCCGGCTGTGAGGCCTGCGGCGTCGCGAAGACCGGCGTCGGCGATGGCGTTGGCCGCTCAGTCGGAATAGCCACAGTGCTCGTACTGGCCTGTGACTTACTCGTTTTTGTCGCGCCAGACCTGACTATATAATATGCGCCGGCCGCAATAATAACCACGACAAAGAACCCCGTTAGCAAAATTAGTATTTGACGACTTATTTTCAATGTATTCGTCCCCTCATATCAACAATATGACCTGCTTTATAGCGTTATCTACCGCACACTATAACAGAAGGACTAACCAACGGCAATAAGATCGAGAGCACAACTCGCATACTCAAGCCGCCTGAGAAGCTTGTAGTGGGGGAGACTGTACTCCACTTTGAAGAAAATATGACGAAATCTTGATGAACAAAAGTAGGGTATCCTGGTACTTCTGGTCCTGTCACCTACAAAAAGAGCTGTACCCGAGTACTAGGGCACATAGTGTGTTCTATTTCATAGTTATTTATGCTAATTGTGTGTATGCTCTACTTTAGAAATATGTAAGGACCTGGCTCACGTTTGATGATTCAGGCAGAACTGAGAGCCTGACACTCTCTCAGTAATAAAGAGATTTCAGGACATTGCTTCTGGAGCGGAGGAATGCTCTATGCAAGGAATCATTCTATATGTAAGAGTATTGGGGCTAATACTCTTGATGTCCTTTGGCCCAATCCTGACCATTGGCTTGTCGCTCTCCAGGTTATCCTTCTGGCCGTTTACTATCCTGCAGACCCTGGCCCTGATCCTGGTTAGTGGCTCTCTGCTTACCTGGTATGTGATGCGGATGTGCTATGAACATAGCTCGCTGACGTGGACCTTGTATCCCCCTTACTCGATTCCTCAAAGGATGCGTCTGCTGATAAGCTCTCCGCTGCGTAAACCATATGTGCTTTTCCAGATCCAACAAGGGAACTATTGGATGACCAACAATCGTTGCGATCTTACCGTACTGCCTTTATCAACTGCCGATCAAGAGAACCTCACCATCTTTCTCGAAGATATCCCCACTCTTGACGACCAGACGCGGGTCAAGCAGGCTTTCGATTACATTTGTGACCAGTTTGGCCACGAGCCATTCACCAGGATCTATATGAAGCTCTCAGGGAACACACAAAACAAGATCTAGCTTGCTCAACGAATATAGAAAACAGGCTCTAACATTGTTATTCGACTGATTGCGGTTCTATTCAGGTACGACGATGCTTGCATGCAGTAAGGAGGCGCTATGGCTGGATTCATTCAGATATTCCAGAACATCTTTACTTATCCTGCACTTAATCTATTCATGTGGTTTTACCACTTCACCAACAACTTTGCGTTGACTATCATCCTCTTTGCCTTGATTCTGTATTTCATTCTTTCGTGGCCTGCTGGATACATGGATGAGTTAACGCAGAGGGATGAACGCTATTATCAGGCCATATCAACTCCTGCCGACAAGATTCTCTATCCCTGGCGCAACCATTTTCTGAGCGCTGGTACTCGCATGCAACTTGGTTGCCTTACCTTTATCATCTCGATGCTGAAAATCTACCTGACCATAGGGCTCTATCTGGCCCTATCCACCCTGAACGGCCTCTCACTCTCATCTCTCAACGCTATACTCTACCCATTTATGCCACACCTCTCGGCGCTGCCAGACTATAGCTTCACTTTTCTGCATGAGACAACATCATTGGTGCAGCGTGGCTTCCTGTGGAGCTTCCTCCTGTTGCTGGCGATCCCAACGCTGATGGACGCCTATCTGCGTTCAGGCTCGATTGTACGCGTTGAGGGGATAGGAAACTGTTGGAGTAAAATGATCGTTCTCTTTGGACAATCCTTTCTTCTAAACCTTGTCATTGCACTGCTGCTAAGCTGGCTGCTGGCCTCAGGTGTGTTCCTGGCCCTGGCCGTCGATAACTTTTTGCGCGTCCTGCTGCTGGCCTACATCATCAAACGCAGCAGACTCTAAGACTGTTTCGAAACAGGTTCAAATGATGAATATGAAGTATATTAATTCTCAAGAGTATCAGCCAGAGAGTTAAATAGAAATGAATTCAGAGATACACCTAATATTGCACAAATTTGGTATGTCTATTGCAGCTATGGTAGTGAATTTGCTTGCGTTTCTCCTACTATCATGAAATACTTTGATTGATACATTATACTATGCCATTGTTATATATAGGCAGATCTTGTTTGGAAAGGGACTTTCGATGGTGTACAAAGTAGGACAGATGTTTGGCAACTATCGTCTCATCCAGTTTATTGGTGGAGGAGGCTTTGCTGATGTCTATCTCGGCAAGCATCGCTACCTCAATAGCTATGCTGCGCTCAAGATGTTACGAACTTCCCTTACTAATAAGGAGACTAAGACGTTCCTCGCAGAGGCGCAAACTTTAGCTCGTCTCAAACATCCTAACATCGTGCGAGTACTTGAATATGCAGTAGAGGACGGATCGCCTGTTCTGGTTATGGATTATGCTCGGCAAGGAACAGTGCGAACGCTGCATCCAAAGGGAGCGCCTGTTCCGCTAGAGACTACAGTTGTCTATGTCAAGCAGATTACGGCAGCGCTTCAATATGCACATGATCGCAACATCATTCACCGTGATGTCAAGCCGGAGAATATGCTCCTCGACGATGATTTCAATCTGCTCCTGAGCGATTTTGGCCTGGCATTGCTCGCCCCTTCTTCCCAGCAACTGAGCACACAAGAGATGGCAGGAACGATCCCTTATACAGCGCCAGAGCAACTGCGTGGGAAGCCATGTTTTGCAAGTGATCAATACGCCTTAGGCATTGTTACATATGAGTGGCTTTGTGGTAAGCGTCCCTTTGAGGGTAGTTTTTGGGAAGTGATCAATCAGCAGCAAAATGCTGCACCGCCTCCATTACGTGATATACGTCCCGATTTGCCAGATTCGCTGGAAGCCATTATGTTCCGGGTGCTGGAAAAAGACCCACAGCTTCGCTTTGAAAACATACAAGCGTTTGCCGATGCCCTGGAACAAGCCAGCCATTCGAACACGGTTACGCAAAGGAAGCCCATCTCTACACCAATCAATAGTTCCTATTCAAGAATGCTCAGCAATACAACACCAACAATAGCTCCGCCTGCCTCATCAAAAGACCCCTTTCAAACTGCTGGGCTATCTGACCCACACCTTTCACGACGCACGATGATTGCAGGCCTGGCCGGTCTTGTTATAGTAAGCGGTGGGGTAGGCGGACTGCTCCTCTGGGAAAGATCATCAAGCCTCTCAGCTTCCAAATCAATCTCTGCAGCTCCTATCGTTACACACCGGGCGTCCCCTTCTCCTACTAATACAGCTAAACCGATCCTCGCATCTCAGCCAACTATATACGCGGGCTCGACAGATCGTTTTCTCTATGCCCTCAATGCAAATGACGGAACATTGCGTTGGAGCTATGAGGCAGGCGACTGGGTTAATGCCACACCGGCAGTCGCAAATGGCGTTGTATATGCAGGCTCGAATGATCATACTCTCTACGCCTTTAATGCAGCAAACGGAAATATAACCTGGCGCTATCAGACCGGAGACAAAATAATATCATGGCCCGCCGTAAGCAATGGAGTAATCTACTTTGGCTCGTGGGACCAGAACATTTATGCATTGCAAACCAGCAATGGATCGTTACTCTGGCGTCATCAAACAGGTAACAGAGTCTCATCGCCCACGCTTGTAGCCGATGGAGTAGTCTATATCGGTTCAGATGATAATTACCTCTACGCCTTAAATGCGACCGATGGCACATTGCTCTGGCGCAGTATAACCGGTGGTAATATTGCAGCATTAGCAACAGTAGCTGACCAGGTAGTCTATGTTGGTTCAGGTGATCACTCACTCTACGCATTACAAACGAGTACTGGAAAGCAACTTTGGCACTATGCAACTGGCGATGCTATTTACTCCGCGCCAGTTGTTGCCAACGGCGTCGTTTACTTTGGTTCATTTGATCACTATGTGTATGCACTAAGAATAGATAGTGGATCTTTACTCTGGCGCTATCAGACGGGCGATAAGTGTGCATCTTTGCCAACAATCCACAAAGGCATACTGTATATTGGTTCAAGCGACGGTTTTATCTACGCGTTCCTTGCAAGCGATGGAACTGTGCTCTGGCGCTACCAGACTGGTGGTTATGTTTCATCGAAGCCAATAGTAACCGACGATTTCGTGTATATTGGTGGAAGTAACGGTCTGTTTGCTTTAAAAACGACTGATGGGTCGCTGCGCTGGAAATTTGCGGCGGGCGGGGGAGCAGTTACAACGCCAAGTCTAGGATAGATAAATTTATTGTTAACCAATAGCATGAGTAAGTCATGTTGATCGCAAAAAAAGCTGTTTTGCGGCTCGGCCGATGAGGCCGCCGATGAGACCGAGCAGTGCGCCCATAATTGGTCCCAGTACAGTCAGGTGACCCACTGAACCGGTCAGTGTCTCGTATGCTACGTATCTGGTTATATCTGGCGCGCCGCTGCCGGGACCTCTCTCCACAAATTCCTGGATCATCAGTGGATCGCGGGTAATCAGGTTGATGAAGAAGGCAACCAGCAATGAGCCCATCAGGCAGGCGAGAAGTCCGCTTATCAGCCCGCTCCACGCGCCAATCTGGATGCCTGATACAATGCTCCGATTTTGATAGGCACTGGTGGTGGAGGTCGCGAGTATGATGATCATAATGGCGATCCAAAAGCCGTTATCGACATAAAAGCGTGCAGTGCCTGTCGAAATGTTTGGGGGGATAATGTTATTAAAGCCAATCTCAAGTATCCATAAGATGCCGCAGAGCATACCGATCTTTATCCCTTGCCGCATCGTCTGTGCTCCACGGTCCGTTCGTGGTCGCGTGCCCCAGAACACAATCCAGGCTGCCAGGACGAGTTCTATAAATATAGCGCTCAATCCCAGTCCAACATATCTGGAAGAGGTTTACGCATTGCCAGGATAGCGCAGCAAAATCACCACTACAAGCAGTAGAGCGAGAACGAAGCCCGCGAGCAGACCGAGGCGAATCCAACGCTGCTCTTGTTGGAGCGTTGAAGGTGTTGATGACAATTGAAACCTCCCTTATCAGATAAATGTTGCCCTATCGCATTTTATCCCACGGTGGTGGAAGCCTGCTACTCTCTTGATGAATGATAGTTGTTACCTGTTTTCGGCAGAAGAAAAAGAAGAGATGCATGAAGCATTGCTTCACGAGCGTATCGTATTCATCTGTTTCATGATGTGGGAGGGAAGGATAATGGCTACTCTCCAGGTCGTGCGTACCTCTATCCATGTGACCCAAACGGTGCTTCATCTGTTTCGTGGTGTGGGAGGGAAGGATAATGGCTAATCTCCGAACTGTGCGCGCCTTTGCCCGCGCGACCGAAATGGTGCTTCTGCTTTTTCTGATTGGTATTGAAGTCGTACTCAGTTTTTCGAGGATCGACATAGAGTATATGAATCAGGCTGCTCTGCAACTGACGCAAAGTCAGGTGATGGTCAACGCAGTCTACACGCTTGCCTATCGCTCGGCGGCTGAGCATAAACACGCCATGCACGTCCTGCAGCAGGTCTTGCCGCTCTTTGAAAAAGAGCAAATTGTCCTCCTGGACAATCCTCAGATAGAGGTGCAAATTCTCCTGGCTCAGGCAAGGCCGGATTACCTTGCCCTGGATACCGCTATCCGCATTATCGTTGCC
>CAXTXB010000093.1:11045-11918 GCA_964247965.1 uncultured Dictyobacter sp.
CCTCAGGCTGCAGTTGATCTCAATGAGGTTAACATCATTGCTTTATATGAGCGAGAGTACCTCTTAACGATGAATGAGCTCGCTTCAATCTTGCCACGACTGACCCAGGACCAGGGCGTCCAGTTTTTAATGATCCAGCTGGCCGCAGAGGTTGTGTTTCTCATCTTGTTGCTGACCATTATCGCCACATATGTCTGGGAAGGGCGGGAGAGCAGGGAGAGCAGGGAGAGCAGGGAGAGCTCAGTGGAGAACAAAAGGAAGAATTGGAAAGTGGCCTTTTTTTCTCGGAGACGAAATATGGTGTTTCTTCTGCTGGTGCTTCTTATTGGGGTTGAGGTCGCGGCACTGGGCTCCGCTAATGATGACGTCTTTTTCAATCAAGCTGCACTGCAGCGCACACGCTGTGAAGTCTTGGTCAAGTCAGCGTTTGAGCTTGCCTATCGCCCTGCGGCAGAAAAAACGCAGGCGCAGGACGACAGACAGGTCGTGTTGTCGTTGTTTATACAGGAGCAAGCGGTCCTCTCAGCGGACACAAATACGAATGTGCGCAACCAGGTACGACGAGCTCAGCCAGACTTCCAGGCCATTGTGACTGCCACCCAGGTTCTACTTGCCCATCCAGATTCCGTCGATCTAGCTGCAGTGAATACGCTCATCTCCCACCAGGAGAGCTGCCTGTCTAGCATGAACAACGTGGTCGTTGCCATAGAGCGCCAAAAGCAGCAGTATAATTTTCCGACAGAGATTGTGATTGAAGGTATCATTTTTGTTCTGATCGGCTCCTTCGTCGTATTCTCGTCGCATCTGTAGCAATAGGTTATGGCCAAATTTTTTAAAAAGAGGTACACCGGGGTTTTTTATCAAGAAGTATTT
>CAXTXB010000093.1:12013-13398 GCA_964247965.1 uncultured Dictyobacter sp.
AGAGAAAAGTGCGGGTAAAACACGCTGTTCCTCATTTTTCAAAAGTTTGGCATAACCTATTATAGCCCGTTCACACATTCTATCTCTTGCTCTTTTGCAGCGAGATGCTGTACTCGTGGACGAAATCGACGAGGCGGCGTACATTGTCTATAGGAGTGTTGGGCAGGATGCCGTGGCCCAGGTTGAAGATGTGGCCGGGGCGGCCTGCAACACGATCCAGAATCTCTTGTGTACGCTTCTGAATCACGGGCCAGGGAGCGAATAGCGTCACCGGGTCTAGATTTCCTTGCACCGCCGTGCCCGGCTTGAGCATCTGCCACGCCCGCTCCAGATCGATGTGCCAATCCACGCCGATGATATCGCCCCCCGCCTCCTGGATCAGATCGAGCATGCCGCTTGTACTCGTCCCGAAGTGGATAATAGGAACGTCGCCCTGTTTCGCGACCTCGATCGCGTGGCGGCTGTGCGGCAGAACATACTCTCGGTAATCGGCCGGGCTGAGCGCGCCCACCCAGCTATCGAAGAACTGCAAGACCTGTGCGCCCGCCTCAGCCTGGGCCAGCAGATAGTTTCCCACCACCTCGCTCAGCTTCTCCATCAACAGATGCCAGGTAGGCGCATCGCCCATCATCAGCTCTTTAGTCAACACATACGAGCGGCTACTGCCCCCCTCAATCGCATACGAGGCCAGCGTAAAGGGCGCGCCGCTGAAGCCGATCAACGGAATGCCCGCCAGCTTCTCCCGTGTCAGCCGAATCGCCTCCAAGGTAAACGCCAGGCTCTCTCTGGGATCAGGCACACGCAGCGCCTCCACATCCGCCCGCGTACGAATCGGATTATGGATCACCGGCCCCTCGCCCTTCAAAAACTCAAGGTTCAGCCCCATCCCCTCAAGCGGCGGCAGAATGTCCGCGAAGATAATCGCCGCATCCAGATCAAACGCATTGATCGGCTGCATCGTCACCTCGCAGGCCAGCTCCGGCGTCTTAATGATCTCCAGGATGCCATACTTTGCCCGCAACGCACGATACTCAGCCATATAGCGACCAGCCTGGCGCATCAGCCAGACCGGAGTCGCATCCACCGGCTCGCAGCGGCAGGCGCGCAAGAAGCGATTATTTGTAGCCGTAGACGACGGCGATTGTAGTATTGATGATGATGTTTCCATAGAATGTATATAATTTCTCCAATTCTCGATATTGTATCAATCGGCACCTGAGGGATTGTCGCTACGCGGAGGTGCTCACGCCATCCAGGTGGACCGTATCGACCAGGCGGCGCAGGTAATCCGGGTTCGTGGCCGGATGGATCGCGTGGCCCAGGTTAAAGATATGGCCCGGGCGACCATCCACCCGCCTCAGAATGTCCAGCGCAGCCGCCCGCAC
>CAXTXB010000094.1:0-7807 GCA_964247965.1 uncultured Dictyobacter sp.
ACGCTTCATGAAAACGAACAGTGTATTCGCGAAACGCTTCCTGGAGAGGTTCTACGGATTCTGGGCGCAAACGACTAATAATCGCACGCTTTGTGCTTTCAAGAAGTGCACGCGCCATTGATACGATCTGAGCAGTCTCTTTCGTCGCACCGAAAATGACTTCTGGAGTTCCCTTCCGTTGCTCGCGCCCTGTATCCGGGCGAGTTTCGATGACAGATGATTGTTCAAAACGAAGGGGCGATTTTTGCGTTGATCCATCAATAGAACTTGCCGACTCATCCCTTTGCTCAGCTTGTTCCGAATGTGTAGTGTTTTGCCCGAATGATCCTTCCCCGAGCAAATGGCTTAAGAGTTCGAATTGTTCATCGATATCATGATTCACAAAAGTAACACCTCTAATAGATCTTTACATATTGATTGGTCATCTGCATCCTACAACTAGTTACAGTGTAACATAGTCAAACACATTCAGCAAGCCAGGATCATCAGTCTTTAACACATAACTGACAATTTATTATTTTTTCTACATTACGTGTGGCGCTCACTTTTAAAGAAGAGCATTTCTACGTCTCATCTTTCTGGCCTATTCTTCTTATTAAATGCGTAGATGCAGAACGACTATGCTATACTGTGAATGGATGCAGCTTGATACAGCCTATTGGAGAGTTGAACACCCCGTCATGATAGACATCTCTCCTCATATGCACATTCACGCGCCGAAGGCGCGCTGCAGAAGCGTATCAGGCAGCAAAGCTTCATAAGCTCATGCGCTAAGCATACGATGGCAAGCAATGGGAGTTCGGCACTCTCTTAATGTGTACATTATACCTCTATGATGGATAGCTTTGCTCCATCCCTTACTTTAGGCGTCAGTCAAGAAAGATTTTAGAGTGCGTATAGATATTACAAAAAAAACTTCTTTATTTTTATTGAGTCTTCTCTCTTTTCTTTTGTCACTCCTGCTTGCTGCATGTGGGCCAACGGTGAATCAGATCAAGCCGCAAGAGCCTGTAAGCATCAACAAAACCTTTCAAAAGAGTTTAACGCCAATGCCGAGCATTCCTGAGTACCGCTGCGGCGCATGGACATCGACGAGTGCGCCCGGCCCCTACAGCAGCATTGCTATTTATGCGAAGCTTACCAAAGATGTGGCAGGCGTGCCTGGAGCAACGGCACAGGCTGTCGTACATTTCAAAGATGCTGATGTACCATTGGATGCACGTCCCGTGAGCGACGCTGGAGGATACGTCAGCTTTACACTCGCGTTACAAGGGCGGCAGCCGAGACTCTCAGCGGCTACCATTGATATCAGCTTTGCAGTGGGTGGACAAACTGTTCACTGCTCACAGGCCTTCTTTACGCCACAATAGTTTGTTCCTGACATATAGAAGCTTTTGCTCCTACTCCTCTGCGACAGGAGTTGAAATTCCAGGGCGATCTACATAGAGGGGTGACCGCTGGCAGTCGGGGCAGAAATGCGCGCCGCGCTGCGCAATAACCATACGCTCTATGGTTGTGCCGCAGCGGGCACACGGCTTACCCTCCTGCTGATAGACGCGCACATGGTTATAGTTATCACCTGCCTCGCCCCAGAGATCGCGATAGGCACTAAAGGATGTGCCCCCATGCTCAATGCCGGATGTGAGCACTGAGACGATCCCTTCATGAAGGCTCTGTATCTCGCTATCTGTCAGACTATCCGTGCGGCGTAGAGGATGAATACGCGCGTAGAATAACGCTTCATCTGCATAGATATTGCCTATACCAGCAACAATGGTCTGGTCTAGCAAGATCTGCTTGATGCCAGTACGGCGACTCGTCAGTGCCGTGGTAAAGCGCCCAAGGGTAAATTCACAGCCCAATGGCTCGGGCCCAAGACCATTCAGGGCTTCCTCTTCCCTCTCACGCGGCCAGAGCTTGATCCGCCCAAACTTGCGCGGATCGGTGAAGAGCAGACAGCGGCCATCGACAAACACAAAGCAGGCACGACAATATCTTGATTCCAGGCTATAAGAAGAGGCCACATCCTCATGGAAGTGGAACGTTGGACCCTTCGTATTCCAGACAACCTGGTCAGTCTCACGCAAGCTTGTATCGATCTCCCAGCCGGGCGGCAACAGCAAAAAGTTGCCCGACATACGCCGATGAATTGAGAGAAAGAGGTCGCCACTTAAATCGA
This sequence comes from uncultured Dictyobacter sp., assembly GCA_964247965.1. GTDB lineage: Bacteria > Chloroflexota > Ktedonobacteria > Ktedonobacterales > Ktedonobacteraceae > Dictyobacter. Next base: position 2,180 of record CAXTXB010000094.1, read on the forward strand.
TCAAAAGAAATTTGCCGCGCCGCCGCACAGCCTCTATGCGACGTCCCCTTATCTCGGCAAGGAAATCGGGAAGGGCGGGATAACCAACTGTGCGTTCCCAAAAGACATACGCTTCAGAAATTGTCGCACCTATGATAGAAGCACGCAACTGGCGCGCTGTATATTCAACCTCTGGTAATTCTGGCATTGCTCTTTTAAACTGTGAAGCACGTTCACAGCTATTTCAACTCCTTACATTCTGGTATTTAAGAAACATTGAGAAGATTTTCTTCTACTTCCCAAGCGGCGTAGCCTGTTTCAGTATCTTCAATGAGTGAGTGTTTGGGTAAGCGGAGGATGCGCTGGGCGACTAGCACGTCGCCGGCGGCACCGGAGATGTTGCCGGCAGTAGCTAGAAGGGTGTAGGCGGCCAGGCCGGGAGAGAGTAGGGTAAATAGAATGCCGGCCATGGTGATAACGACTAGCGGAGCTAGCCCAACGACCAGATAGTGATTACGACGAAAGAGCTGCCCTTTTGCTCCGCAGTAGAGGGCGAAGGGTAGTTTTGCGCCAAAGTGTGGTTTGCCACCCCAGAAAGCGAAGACAAGTCCATGTATAGCCTCGTGAATGGGCAAGATGACGATATAGCTTAGTATATTGATTCCCGCCCATATAGCAATGCTGCCCGCTGTTACATGTGGGAGAAAGATGTGGGTGCGCCAGGAGTACGAGGCCTGATTTAGCAGCACGAAAAATATGCTGCCAACGCCTAACATGAGGACGCTTAGCTGCGCTAGTGGGCGTAGCTGCCCTGGGTCTAGCAAGGCCAGTTCATCAAGCTTGTGGAGTTGTCCAGCGTCTATAAGCGCCTGCTGCTCACGGCTCAGTTGTGTCTGGTAGCGATCAATCAGGAGTAGCGACATGCAGTTCCGAAGTTCCTTTCATCTCCTCTATCATACCACACAGTTCATATTCAGATGACGGGAGGTTGGATGCTATAATATCAAGACATACGTTTTCCATTTTCTGGAAAACACAATGAAAGGCAAGCTTATGCGACGCACACGCAATCTGCAGGGCTGGCAGCTTCTAGCAGGTATCTTTGCATTCTTCTGGACGCTCTTTGCAATCATACTTATCCTTAGCAATTTCCCTTTCCTGATTATCAGTATGGCGCTTACCACAATCGGAGCACTTTCTGTCCTGGTTACTGTACTGGCATGGGCATATCAGAAGAATATGTAGCAGGCGAACAGAAAACGTCTTCTTTTGAGAGCTTTCATGTAAGGTCCTTCGAGAAATTCGGTTGCAGGCAGAAATGACGGAGGGTGACAGCTTCGAGGAATGTGGTTGAAAACTGTCACCTTCCAGATGAGACATTGACCTCAAGCTTCGAGGGAATCGGTTGAAATCGAAAGCACTTTGGCATCTGCATCCAGCTCCACAATGTCAACACCAAGCACGACATGTTCTGTTTGATACAGTGTCGAGAGACTGATAATGGCTGGCAAGGCTCCTTAGAAAGTGTTGAGTACAGCACTGAAGAAGAGTACTGGGCGGCCAATCGAAAGCTCGTGAGTTTTGAGGCAAAGGACATTCAAGAAGCATATGCTGCCGCCCGTGAAGAGCCGTTTTACAAGAAAACGAGATAATCATGGCAGGGAAGTGGCAACGAGCCCACTTTCTTTTGCCTTTAAAGGTGAGGTGTTCGACAAAATGGCTATTTCTATTCTACATAATCCGTGAAGTGACTCGTCGGGCCTTCGGCTTAAACTATCGAACCTTACGAGCAAAGTTGCTATTCTGTCCCTCGAATGTGGCAGCACAGCAGGCAACACCGCAACGAGTTCAACCGCGAGCGATCACACCTGCATAGGGAGAACATCCCTTGTTTTCAACCGCAAGGGGACTGTTTCAGTGCAACGCCATTGAGGCAGTTCAACCGAAGTCCTCGAAAGACCGTTATTAGCAATGGCGGGAATAGAATCGATCACGTCGCCCGTCGTAAAGCTCCAGAACTCTTCGCCTGTGTTGACATCGAAGGCGTAGAGCTTGTAGTTGTGCGAGCCGATATAGAGCGTTCCACGAGATGAATATTTTCCTCGCCGGGAAGGCCAAAGACATACCGTACGCCCTCATTCTCTAAACACTGCACAAGAAACTGAGCAACTGTCAGCGATGAGTGTGATGTGGCCATGGAACGCATCTCCTTCTTTATTTCCTGAATGTCTACAAGGAAACAGTATAAGACCTGCAAAAGATACAGGCTCGCCTGAGAAGAATTGTACCATGCGAAAATTGAGAGCGCCTGACCTACTATCACGTGAATCCTACGTACCTGAATGTGCAAAAAACTTGCACATTCAGGTACGCTAAGAGCTACCTGCCTGTTCGAAGCGTTGCCTTCAGAACATCCCGCAAGGTCATCGGTGGTCAGCCTTGGCTCGCTCTTTTCGAGGGAGACATCACCTACTGAATAATCCTGAGACTGCCCATAAGTTTCCAGATGGACACTCTACACACATCAAACCGACTATTGATGTCCGCGACTTGCTGCAACGTGCCCAGTCAGTCGCTCCCAGTTGCCGGACCCGATAGCTGCCTTCTCCTCATCAGTGAACGGCGCTTGCTCGAGGAATGACCGCCCGACCCCACCGCTCGTGTCGAGGAAGGGGTAGCCCGTTCCATAAGTGTGCGGGTAGTCGGTCGAGTACATCATACGGTCTGTCCCCACGACCTCCGCTGTCCACCGTAAGTAGCGCTCACTCACCGTGCCGCTGCCCGTCACCCAAAAGTTCTGGCGAAAGTAATCAGCGAGAGGGCGCTCCAGTTTCGCCCTGGCCTGTATGCTCCCAATGTGGTCGAGGTAGAAGAGGACGACCTCGCCCCAGTGCCCCGCGATCACCTGCAACTCAGGGTGGCGGTCGAACACGCCAGAGAAGATCATCCGCAGATACTGCACACCCAGGTCGTAGTACCATCCTAGCCCAGGGCCTGCAAGCACCGGGCCAATGCCATTGGCTAATCCTGAGTAATATGCCTCCTGGACCTGGCGCACGGGAGTCTGCGGGTGGAAATGCAGCGGCACCCGGAGCCGCTCAGCAACGCCATAGAGGTCGTCAAACTCCGGCGCATCGGCCAGCGTCGTCCCCGTACGCCCGTAGAGCATCGCGCCGGGGAAACCGAGCTGCGTCACTGCACGCTCCAATTCCGCCGCTGCGGCTTCGGGCACTGGCGTCGGGAGGGTCGCGAACGCCTGGAACCGCTTCGGATTGCTGGCGACGATCTCAGCAAGCGCGTTGTTTGCCTCTCGGGCGATCGTCACGGCGTCCGCCGCCGGAAGGTTCTGCACACCTGGGTTGTTCAGGGAGAGCACCTGGACGTCCACTCCCTGATCATCCATATCAGCCAGGCGCCGCTCGGCAACGTCCCGCAGCCGCTGTGCTACCGGCTCGTCGCCGTAGCCGAGCTGTGGGATCTGCGGCACTCCCACCCGCGCCCAGGGGTCAAGCATTATTGGCAAAACCACATGTTCCTCAAGTGCTACAATCCGTATTTTCTCTGACATCTCGTAATCCTCTCATTGTACTATACTTCTCGCCATTCAGGGAACTATCAGCACTTTTCCCTTGGGCAATGGTGTTGTTTAATTGTCACTTTCGTGTATACTACACTGTAGAAATAGTAAGATACATCTGAGTCCAAAGCAATCAGCAAACAGGCGGAATTGTTGTGTAGACAACACTAGCGGGAAACTGTTGTTTTTAGAAGGCAGATATGAGAATATGCCGAAATGAGGAGTAAACATGACCACACTCGTCAATCCGAGCGATCCACGGGTCAAACGGACCCGCCAGTTGTTGGTGCAAGCGTTCATCGCGTTGGTTGAAGAAAAGCACAGCATTCACTCAATCTCTGTGCAGGAGATCGCGGAACATGCTACGGTCAACCGAGCCACCTTTTATGCCCACTTTGAAGATAAATATGCCCTCTTAGAGAGCTGGATGCGTGAGAAGTTTCACCGAGCATTGCAGAGCCAACTTCCTGCCTCCTCCACCTTACAGGTGAGTACCCTGCGCCTGCTTATTCGAGCCGTGTTCGACTTTCTTGCACTCTTTCGTTCGTATCTCAAGCCAGCTGATCAGCAGTACGAGCCACTTTTCGAGATCGCGCTCCAACAGGAACTCTCTGAAATTCTCTTGAGATGGCTCAAGCAGGTTCCATCAGAGATTCCCTTGCAAGAGGAAACGGTAGAAACTACAGCGCAGGTCATCAGTTGGGCGATCTTCGGTCCCGCAGCGCAATGGAGCCGGGGAAGTCAAACCATTTCGGCAGAAAAGATGACCTGTCACGTTTTGTCCGTCGTGATTGCTGGCTTGTCACCTGTCGCTACTGTTACTTGACCGCTGCTACTACCCCTGACCAATAGTACATGTTTCTCTCTTTTCTTAGTGTTCGTAGTTTCAAAGGAAAAGGGGGTGAGAGAAAATGTAAAAGCTTTCGCGCTTCATCAAGAAGGTCAATACAGCAAAGACTCTTCGATCTGTTGCCATTCAAGTTGCTCAGCCTCGGTGCTGGCCAGGCGATGCTCCGTTCGGGCTGATTCCTGCATACGTTTAAGCACACGCTGACGAAAGCCGGAGAAATGGTCTTGCTGAATGGTAGGAGGAGGCATAATATGCAGTGCAATAGTCTCAGGATTATAGAACTCGTCAGGATTAAAGGCGAGCGAGACCAGGTTAGTATAACCCCGCACTAACGAGAGGCGTTCCTCAGGAGCAAAAAAATCTACCTGTGTACTCGACAGCAGCAGGCAGCCCGCAACGCGACAGGCATGCATAATGGGGCATGCGACGGCGCTTACCTCGTGCTCAACTTGATACGCAGGCAAAAATGTCTTATTAGCCCTAAGGTCTCCAATATGCTCCAGGCGGCAAGAAACAGTCACATGACCCGCCAGAGACTCGGCTCCTAATAGCAGGGCTTTCTCTTCCAAATCACCGCCCCAGGGAGGTGTTCCCAGGCCCACACTTTCACGCAAGCTGCGAGTCTTCCCATCGCGGGGGGGCATACAGCGCACAACCGTGATAGCCAGACCCACGCGTTCCGGGTCAAGCTGTCTAAGCGCTTGCTGCAAAACGAGGCGCGTAATTGACCAGAAGCGCAACAGATCTGGAATACTTGCCCGCGCATCTAACACTTCCATAATAAATTTATAAGGTATTTCCTGTTCAGGCACATCTATCTCAAAATCAGAAATATCTAAGGAAGCTTTCTCAAGCAAAGCTTGCAACTGGCTACGCTGACTCTTGGGCAAAGCACGCAACAATTGACGCATATTATGTGGACGCGGCGATGATTCTCCACTCACCCAACGAGATAACGTAACAGAATGGACACCAATCTCTGAAGCGATGCGATCGTGCTCAACAGGATTAGTAGTGATAGAGCTGAGAAACTCACGCCAATCCATCAATGTCTCCCTATAAACATACTTTGTACAGATACAGACCCAGATACTGTCATCCTACTTCGTCCCATAATAGCAGAACCTGCTCCTACTGTCAAAAGCTACAATTATGGGCCATCCCGACCTTTTGAAAAATTACGAAAAGCGTTTTTTAACAGCTATTTTTGATTTAAGAGGCA
>CAXTXB010000094.1:7817-13249 GCA_964247965.1 uncultured Dictyobacter sp.
CAGAAAAAAGAGATGGTAACAAACGCTTTTCGTAATTTTTCAAAAGGTCGGGATGGCCCATAATTGCTTCACTTCCAGTTCCGCGACAATTCATGATATGATGGCAGAGAACATCGTAGCATTGAAGGATAAGTAATGATAGATATTTGTCTGTTGGGTACATGTGGAATGATGCCATTGCCAGGACGCTGGCTTTCCTGCGCGCTTGTGCGCAATAGTTCGACACTCACACTTTTCGATTGTGGCGAAGGGACGCAGATACCATGGAAGTCGCTGGGCTGGGGTTTTCGTCAACTTGGGGCGATCTGCCTTTCCCATATGCATGCAGACCATGTTGCTGGTTTGCCTGGTATTTTCTTCATGGTTGCACACGCTGGCCGTACAGAACCACTCGACATCTATGGTCCAGTAGGAACAAGCTATGTGATTGATGGGTTACGGCGTATAGCAGCCGAACTCCCTTTTCCTCTCATTATTCATGAAATGAAAGGTGGGGAGCACTTTGAGCTTCCTGGTGGGCTGCAAGCTAGTTGTACTATGGCAGCGCATGGAATTCCTTGCCTGGCTTACAGGGCAGAGCTAGCGCGCCGGCCAGCCTTCCAGGTGGAGAAGGCGAAAGCGCTGAATCTTCCAGTGCAGTTATGGTCACGGCTTCAGAGTGGAGAAACGCTCACATACAATGGTCAAATAGTTGGACCGGAGCAGGTACTCGGACCGGCGCGGCGCGGCATATCTTTTGCATATATCACTGACACGCGCCCAACCCACGCATTGAATACACTTGCCCACGACGTCGATCTCCTCATCTGCGAAAGTATGTACGATGATCCAGCCGATATTTCATTAGCCCGCGCAAACGCGCATATGATCGCAGAGGAATCGGCGGGCATCGCGAAGGCAGCTCGTGCCCACCAGCTTGTCCTCACGCATTTCAGTCCAAAAATTAATGATCCGACTCAAGCTGAAAAGGCAGCACGCCGTATCTTTGAAAACACGCGTGCTGCCAGAGACGGCATGGTCATTACCCTGGACTTTGCTTAGCTTGCTTCCGGCAACTGCTGATTATGCTCAATATCAACAGGAATTGATTCCTCCTCAGGAAAGGCAAGTGGCAGTGAAGACTTTTTAAGGTACGTATCAAAAAAATTAATTACTCTATTTGTATACGTGACGCGATCAGCAAAGTACACACCACAGTGTTCGATACCTGGCACGACCCACAATTCCTTTGGATCGCCAGCCGCATTATAAAGCAATGTAGCATCATTTGGGTCGACAATAGAATCTTTTGTACCATGAATAATCAGGACCGGGCGTGGGGCGATATGTCCGATATCACGGAGAGGCTCAACCTGGTTAAAACGGTAACCAGCGCGCAACAGGAGCAAGAGATCAGTGACCCATTCAAAAAGAATAAATGGAAGATGCAAAGTGCGACGTACGGCATATTCGACAACGCGCCTATGAGTTGCAAATGCACTATCGGCTATCAGGGCTTCAACTTCCGTCGTCCGGGCTGCGCCCATAATGGAGACGGCAGCTCCCATGGAGTACCCAACCGCTCCTAAGCGCGCGTGGGGAGCACGCTGCCGCGCATACGCAACTGCACCAAGGAAGTCGTTAATCTCACGATAGCCAAGCGTTACGGATTCACCAACTATTGTGCCATGTCCAAAGTACTCGAATACGAGGATGTTATGCCCGGCTTTCCACAGAAGAGCACAGAGGCCTAGCACATCCGATCTGCTTCCGCGGAATCCTGGCGATAAAATGATGGTAGTAGTGGCATCAGGGTAAGGGACATACCAGCCGCTTACCTGATGATCTCCTCGTAGAGGGCGAAAAGCTACCTCTTCGGCAGGGATGCCGAGTTCAAAAGGGCTGAAGGTGTAGAGGGCAAAAGTTGCCAGCCGCGTGGGACGGGTTAGCGTTTCTACAATGTAGAGACCAACCGCGACGATGACACCCAGTATTCCTACACTACCACCTACACCTCCGATGAGAACACTTTTGAACGAAGGACGAGGACGTCTGACGTTCGACATATTGAACATAGAAATCCACAACCTTTCTAGCATCAGACTGACTGGTGCCTTAGGTAAAACAATAGAAAATGCCCTTTTATTCCTCCTCACGCCTTAGTTACAATATAGTTACAATTCTCCAATTTTCTTCCGCTTAAAGCATATCCGATTTTATAACTTTCTACTAGTACTTACGCTTGTTTGTCTCAAAGTGTCACGGCAGAAAGAATCATTCCTTTTTGATATAAAAAACATAAAATTCATGAATTGGATTTATGTATAAAAATAAGTTAGACTATGATTGACGTTAGAGAACGCGAATACGACACGTTTTTCGAGAAAGATGTACAGCAATTTTGGGAGGTGCTGTTGATGAAACAACACACATTGCGCCATTCTAAGATGACGCTTAATAATATGCAGATGACAAACATCATCGGGTGGATACTACAAGGTGGTGTTATACTCAGCGCAATCTTTATCATCATTGGCCTACTCTTGCTCCCAACGCGTCCAGGGGGCTTATCGATACAGCGCCTTCTGAACTTTCCACAAACGCTTGATCAGATAGGGCAAGGCTTGCTTATCTTACGCCCGCAGGCTATCATTGCGCTTGGATTACTCATCCTGGTCGCAACTCCGGTCGTACGCGTTGCCGCTTCAATCATCAGCTTTGCGCTGGAGAGAGATCCTACTTATGTTGTCATTACAGTGGTTGTACTGGCTATTCTTCTCTTCAGTATTTTCTTTCTCGGCAGTACAACTCCAGTTTCGCAACCCGGTGATATCCAGCATATCCATTTTTCTCTCCTTATAGTCCTGCTTATCTTTCTAGGCTCGATCGCCGCTGGCCTCGTCGGATCACTGGTTGGGTTGGGAGGAGGTGTGCTTATTGTTCCGATGCTCACGCTTTTGTTTGGCTTTCCCATTTCCTTCGCGATCGGAGCCAGTATCATTTCTGTGATCGCGACCTCAAGCGGTGCGGCTGCAGCATATGTACGTGATCATCTGACCAATTTGCGCGTAGGTATGTTTCTGGAGATAGCGACGACATTGGGAGCTATCAGTGGAGCGTTTGTAGCTGGCTTACTCGCCCCTGGCGCACTCAGCGCAATCTTTGGTATTATATTACTTGTTTCCGCCGCCCCTCTTGTCTTCAAAATTGGAGAGGAACTACCTCAGGGCGTGAAAAACGATCGTTGGGCAGAGAGGCTTTCCCTGGCGAGCTCTTATCCAGCCCACAAATTGGGCCGAGATGTGTCCTATCAGGTAACACGTACGCCACTCGGTCTGGCAATGATGTATATTGCTGGACTTATCTCAGGGCTACTCGGCATTGGAAGCGGTACATTTAAGGTCGTGGCGATGGATACCATAATGAGGTTGCCGCTCAAGGTTTCATCGTCCACGAGCAACTTGATGATAGGAGTGACAGCCGCCGCCAGCGCGGGCATTTACTTCTCACGTGGCGACATTCCTCCATTGGTCGCCGCACCGGTTGCCCTTGGCATCTTGATTGGTGCCCTTATCGGTGCTCGTCTCCTTGCCTATCTAAGCAACAAAACACTACGTATCATCTTTGTCCCCGTCATTGTAATAGCCGCCCTGGAAATGATCCTTCGCAGCCTGGGTATTGGTCCACTTTAAGAGTTATAAAATTTCATCGAACTTCTTCCCTCTGCAAACGTATAATTAGTGCAGGGGGAAGTTTCACCTGGCAGTATCCTCCTCTCACTTAGAATTGTGGTAATATCTTTGCGTAGCCAGGGAATCTAGCTATGAACGGGCCTTTTAGCCAATGGTTCCGTAGAAGACTGTGAAAGATGAAATATAAGCAACCCTCCTTTTTCAGCCGCTATCGCAATAAGCGGCTTTTACCAGCACTCTGGTTTCTGGTCTCTCTCCTTCTTGCTTTCCTTGGTGGCATACTACTGTTCGCGAACAGTTTAGAGGGTCTTACTACAGTCATCATTAATGTTGGGCTAGATCCGCAACGTGCTCAGTTCATCGCGGCCCTTCTTCTGACATCAGGAGCTGCATGTATTGGAGCAACATTAGGTCGACGCAAAGCAGGTGCATTGGTTGGTGCAGCGCTTATTTTTGGCTTCAGCTATCTCTATGCTTTCATTCAGACCCAATTAAAGCCAGTGCTAGATCCAGGTGGTCATCTCGAACCTCTTAATAGTGGAGCCCTTGTACATAATGCAATTATTATGCTCGCTTTGGGCTTGCTCAGCGCTTTCATTGGTGCTGCGATCGGCGCTGCGCTCGCAGAAGCAGTACTTGATCCATTCTATAGGCTGATACGCTCTCTCTGGCTTATCCTCACGCCCGGCCGTCAGGCTCCAATTATAGATAACCAATACAGTTTGTCAGGAACTGGAACCTTGTTAACACATGCTGGTCGCTGGTTAACAGCAGGAGTTATAATCGCAATTGTGGTACTGGCGGCCAATTCTAGTGATCTCTTCATCTTCTCGCCAGACGTAAATATTCACACAAAGCCACAATTTAAGGATAACAACGGACAGGTACTCGCCAGTACTGTTATCCCAGATAGTGTTGTAAGTCCTGCGTTGAAAAATCAACGTCGCGCATTTATGGTCTATCTTCCACCTTCCTACAACACGACGGCAGGCAAGAATAGGCATTATCCAACCCTCTATCTGCTCCACGGCACACCTGGAAAGGTTATTGACTGGATTACAGGTGGAAAGGCAAATGAATCGGCGGACGCACTGATCGCGACCCACCGCATTCCAGAGCTGATAATGATTATGCCCGATGGCAATGGGCGGCCAGGTCAGACGCCTGAATGGGGCAATAGCGCCGATCAGAAACAAATGATGGAAAACTACGTTGCCCTCGACCTGGTCAAGTATGTGGATCAACATTATCGTACGATCGTGAATCCAGAGTATAGAGGCATTGGGGGGCTTTCGGAAGGTGGTTTTGGTGCGATGAACATTGCAATTCATCACCCCGATGTCTTCGGTACCGTCATCTCCGTAGGTGGATATTATCGGGCGGAGGGGAGTATCTGGGGTCACAACACAGCATATCAGCAAGTGAATAGTCCTATATACACTATCCAATCTGTCCAGCAGGCCTGGAAGCTACATATTTTTCTGGGCTCAGCAACTAAAGACCAACCTTACTACAAAGATACCCAGGAGTTTATGAAAGAACTTGATAAACTTCATATTCCCTATCACTTTGATTTAGAGAAAGGCTATCACTCCTGGCGCGTATGGCAAGACCAGATGTATAGAGCACTCGCATGGATACAGTGGGGCCAGAACACAGGTACCTCACAAAACATGAAGCTCTATCAGCCATAAATAAGCCTGCTTCTTATAATGAAAAAGCGACCAGCCCTCATAACATTTGCGCACTGCGGCTTCAATG
>CAXTXB010000095.1:0-13239 GCA_964247965.1 uncultured Dictyobacter sp.
ATGCAGCGCACACCATCCTCTTGTTCTCCGTTATCAATGGCATAGCCTTCGTGGCGAATGCGCGTGAGCTCTGTGCGAAGTTGTTCTGAATCTGTAATCGTCTTATCAGTATAAGATGGAAGGCCTGTTTCTGCAATAATTGTGTTGATAACACTTTCTGATTGAAATGCAAGTAAAACTTTGCCACAGCCTGTGTTATGTAGAGGTACTCGGTTCCCAAGCTCGGTAAACATACGTACCATACGTACAGGCTGGGCCTGGGCTACATAGACAGCTTTATCGCGCTCCATGACGGCTAGATTTGCTGTCTCGCCGCTGACCTCTACAAGTTCGCGCAGAAACGGGGTCGCTACTTCATTCCAGTTTGGGGTTTGAAAAGTTGTGTTAAGCAAGCGATGAAAGGCAGGACCTAGAGAGTAGCGGCGGGTGCGGCTATCACGCGTGACATACGCGCGTGCGATAAGTGTTCGAAGCAGTCTATGCACTGTGGCGACAGGCTGACCAGTGGCAGCACTTAATTCACTGATACCTAACCACCCTGAGGAACGAGCCAGGCACTCCAATAGATCAAAGGCGCGCTCAATAGATTGCACCCCACTCATTGATACACTTTCTGCTTTTCCTTCCGATGTCTCCTGCATACCAGCTCACTTTCCATAGTGTGAAAAACTACACTCTTAGTATACCACACTGTAGAAATGTGGTCACCTATGAAAAGTAAGCCTTATATATTTATAAGCTCAACTACCTAGATTTAGATGAAGGACTCTGAGCACACGTTCCGTGGCATCTGTAGTCAAGGCGGCGGCGTTCTCCATTGAGTAGGGGAGCGTCATAGGGCCAGAAGGAAGAACTGTTACGCCATCAACGCCAAGGTCGTAGACGCATTGATAGTTCTCGCCCAGGCTTCCAGCGAGTGCGAGCACGGGGAGACTGTAACGCTTTGCAAGTGTCGCGACGGCACCCACACTCTTCCCATATGCGGTCTGGCCATCAATCTGCCCCTCGGCCGTGATGACCAGGTCTGCGCTACGAATAGCCGCTTCGAGATGGACAGCGTCGAGCACAAGTTGCGCGCCTGGTCGCAGAGTTGCGTGCAGGAAGGCCAACAGGCCCGCGCCCAGCCCTCCAGCAGCACCAGATCCGGGAATATCGCGTACAGCTTTGCCCATATCGCGTTCAACAACAGCTGCGTAATGGGCTAGCGCGGCGTCGAGTTCTCCAATCATCGCAGGCGTTGCGCCTTTTTGTGGACCGTACACGGCCGACGCGCCTGTTGGGCCACACAAGGGATTCGTAACATCGCAGGCGACCTCGACCACGCATTCTTGTAAACGATGATCCAGATGCTCATTCGAAATCTGTGCGAGCGTAGCCAGTGCGGCTCCACCTCTGGCAATCTGCGTTCCCTGGTCTGTGAGCAACGATGCTCCTAGAGCCTGAGCCATGCCTGCGCCGCCATCATTTGTCGCGCTACCGCCAATGCCAATAATGAAATGACGGCGGCCGCGCTCCATTGCCGCCAGCAGTAGTTCACCCACACCGTACGTTGTCGTAATCAGCGGGTTGCGTTGCGAGAGCGGAACCAGCGGTAGACCCGCACAGGCCGCCATCTCGATTGCCGCGGTTCGCCCATCACCCAGTAGCCCAAAGAAGGCCGAAACGGGAGTACTCAATGGTCCAGTCACAGTCTGCCATGCAATCTCTCCACCCGTTGCATCGACCAATGCCTGCACAGTTCCCTCGCCACCATCCGCAACCGGAATAACGTCGATTTCCGCCTGCGTATAGACCGCTCGCACTCCATGTGTGATCGCTTGTCCAACCTCAGCAGCGGTGAGGCTTCCTTTCAATGACTGTGGCGCAATGACGACGCGCATGAATTTTACCTCCTGAAGAACTCTACTCCCGACATAGATATGATAATGGTGTTTGATCAAAGAAGCTCAGCAACAACGCAGTTGCCCCCTCCTCGCGTTCTAGCACCCACAGCACTACCGCATTTTTCATTCAATTTGCTTGTTTAAAACTATGCGCAATGCGCATAGTTTTAAACAAGCAAATTGAATGAAAAATGTTTAAAGAGCGGCGAAGCCACGACATGTCACGCTAATTGCTACAACACTTTCGTCTGCTCCTTTTACGGGTGTTTCTATGAGTGTACCACAACTGCTGGAGCATGTTCAGGAAGAGGCTCGAACTCTTTGACGGCATTGATTGCCGGACCCATAGCTGCATTTGCCTCACGCTCAACCATGATTTCGACGAGAACGGGGAGCCTGTGCGTATTGGATGCGCTCGTTGCCCATTCCAGCGCGGGTCGGATATCCTCTGGCCGTTCGACTTTGCGACCCAGGCCGCCCATGGCTTCCATTGCCTTCACATGGTCAATACCAGGCTCCATCTCAGCTAGCTGGCCGTCATCATTTCCATCGGTATACGCTAGATCAACGGCGTAGTTCATCTCATATGGTAGTTCCGCCTGGCGGATGAGGCCCATATAGCCGTTGTTGATCATTACGATGACAAAGGGAATGCGATACTGTACGGCGACGGCGATCTCCTCTATTAAAAACTGGAAAGAGTAGTCACCAACGATCCCTACAACCTGTTTATCTGGTCGTCCTAGCTTAACACCAGTGCAGGCTGAAACTTCCCAGCCGAGTGGACCTGCCTGACCACACACCATATAATGACGTGGCCGGTAGCTGTGCTGAAACTGTCCTGACCAGATTTGATAGAGACCGATGGCAGTAACGAACATCGTATCGCGATCAAAGTATGCGTTGACTTCTTTAAAGACCCTTGGTGGCTTGATTGGCGTCTCATCGAAGTCCATACGTCGCTCCAGGGTTGTGCGCAGATCGCTCACACGCTGTGTCCACCCAATCGGGGATTGGATAGATTTTGCGTGAGCACGCTCCAGGAGAGCCTGTAAAGCCAGCGCGGCGTCGGACACAATGCCAAGATCGGGTTCAAACACACGCCCAATCTGCTTTGGGTCGATGTCGATCTGGATAAATTTGCGCTGTCCACGATAGATGGTAAGATCACCAGTATGACGTTCCGCGAAGCGCGCGCCAACAGCAAGAACAAGATCCGATTCAAGAAAGATCTGGTTGCCATACCGTGTTTGAGTTTGAATTCCCGCGATACCAGCATACAACGGATGATCTTCTGGAAAACCACCCTTGCCCATCAAGGTGATCGTCACTGGGATATTCAGATACTCAGCCAGAGCACGAAACTCGGCGCTCGCATTCGCGCTAATCACTCCACCGCCAAGCATAAGCAGAGGGCGTTCAGCGGCGAGCAGCATATCCAGGGCGCGGTCGATTGCGGGAACAGAAGGTTCTGGTTTTATCCGTGCGAGAGGGGCTGTCAATGCTGCATCATATTCAACCATGCCCCGCTGTACATCGATTGGAAGATCAATCAGTACCGCACCTGGACGACCATCCTGGGCAATACGGAATGCCTCGCGAAAGACCCAGGGCATCTGCGCAGGCTCTTTGACCATCACACTCCACTTTGTCACGGGAGTAGCACAACCCACGATATCCACAGCTTGAAAAGCCTCTTTGTGCTGCACGTTTGTCGGAGACTGACCCGTAATGCAGATAATGGGGATAGAGTCGGCCGTGGCCGTGTAGAGACCTGTAATCATATTGGTGCCAGCTGGTCCCGAAGTACCAAGCATAATACCAACTTTGCCAGTTGCACGCGCGTAGCCATCCGCTGCGTGTGTACCACCCTCCTCATGACGCACACTATAGTGACGAATCTTGCCAGATTTCAAGAGTGACTTATATAACGGGAGAATCGCAGCACCAGGGATGCCAAAGACAATCTCAACACCCTCGTCCAGCATCACCTGGACAGCAGCATCGGTAGCAGACATGCGTGCCATAACGAAATATCCTTTCACTGTCAAAACTCTATCACGCGTCTTACATACTCATCGCACTCATATATTGAGCGATGGAATGATGGGCCAGATCTTCTAGATAGATGAGCAGGGCCGAGTGATCAAGCTCACCCCGGCCACCAACTTCCAGGGATGCCAGCATCTGATCGACAACGGCGGTAACAGGAAGAGGCACACCATACGCTCGACCTGCGCCCAGCGCAATTCCGAGATCCTTATGATGCAACTGCACACGAAATCCAGGCATAAAATTGTGCGAGAGCATTCCCTCTCCGCGAAGCTCCATCACCTTGTTTGCAGCTAACCCACCGCCTAATACCTGGAGAATCTTGCCAGGTTCAACGCCTGCTTTCGATCCTAAAACAAGCGCCTCGCTCACAGCCTCAATTGTCAGGGCTACAACAATTTGATTGCAGGCTTTGACTACCTGGCCCGAGCCACTCTCACCCACATGAACAATAGTCTTCCCCATTGCCTCAAAAATGGGGAGGCAGCGCGTAAATACCTCACGATCGCCGCCAACCATAATAGAGAGCGTGCCAGCAATAGCCCCTTTATCACCACCACTCACGGGAGCATCTAATAGCGTCACCCCGTGCTCTGTAAGCTGTGCAGACAGTTGATGGGTAACAATTGGAGAAATCGTACTCATATCGATCACCACCAGCCCCTCATATGCGCCAGCAAGAATACCGTCAGGCCCGGCAACGACCTCTTCCACCTGTGGTGAATCGGGCAGCATAGTGATCACAACCTGACATCGGGCCGCAATATCCTGAGGATGTTGTGCCAGGCTTGCACCTGTAGCTGTGAACTCATCGCTTATTTCCTGGTGACGGTCTAGAATGATAAGTGAATATCCTGCTTTTAGCAGGTTATGCGCCATAGGCTTGCCCATAATGCCTAGACCTATAAAACCAATTATTTCTGTCATCACTGCTCCTTCAATTTCCACCAGGAGAAATAAATTTTCCCTATGACGGAATATGACACATATTTTTAGAATTGTCAAGCCTTGATTTGCCCTTGACAGGTGATGGATATGTACCCTATACTTTCCACTAAGGGATTATTCTACTTCCATCAGGTGAAAAACGGACGGTTAGAAAAAGCATGGTACTTGTTTTCATGTAAAGCGATGGCAGTTTCTGGGAGAAAGGAGGTAACAGATGAGGCTCGAAGGATGTTCGCAAGGTCATCCTATCGGGAAATGGCTTGCTTACTTATATTAGCTTGTCTCTGCATCGCTGCAGTTTTGTACAGCGTATAGTCGAGGTATCACGAGAGATGATACGGAGGTGACATTGATGTTTCACCAACTACTCACACCCGTTGCTAATAATCTGTTTCTTTCCTTCCTCGTTGGATTTTTGCCTATCATTGTTGTGCTCGTCTTACTTGGTGTTGTACGCTGGCCCGCATGGCAAGCGGCACTAACCGGGCTCATCATTGCGCTTCTCATTGCCATCTTCGTCTGGCAAATGCCAGTTTCCCTGGCGGCAAGCTCGGTACTCAATGGCATGGCCTTTGCCTTATTTCCTGTTATGTGGATCGTTTGGTGTGCAATGTGGTTGTATAACATAACAGTGCGTTCGGGGAAATTTGATCTCTTCCGGCGCTGGATGATTCACAATGTGCCGGCCGATAAGCGTATCCTTATGCTCATCATTGGCTTTAGCTTTGGAGCATTAATGGAAGGTATAGCTGGCTTTGGAACACCTATCGCGATTGGAAGCGCGCTCTTGATCGGTCTGGGATTTCCCGTACTGGACGCGTTAGTGATTACGCTTGTCTTTGATACTGCTCCCGTTGCATTCGGAGCGTTAGGTGTTCCTGTTACCACGCTTGCTTCGGTGACGGGCCTGCACGCGTCTCTGCTCTCCTCCATGATTGGACGCCAGCTCCCCTTCTTCTCGCTTCTCTTGCCGTTCTACGCGATGGCCGCATTCATGGGACCGCGCAGCCTGCGAACCACCTGGCCTATAGCCCTAATTGCGGGAGGCTCGTTCGCAATCACGCAATTTCTTGTTTCAAACTTTATCGGACCCGAGCTACCAGATGTCCTGGCGTCGCTCGTCTCGCTCGTCTGCATCATCCTCTTTGTGCAGGTCTATAAGCCACGCGACAGCGAGAATTACCGAGCACAGTTTGCCGATGAGGGTGCGAGCAGGATCAACGCGCCATCAATTGATGAAGAAGGGGTAGAAATTCCGGCAGCGGCCAATCTTTCTGAGAGCAATAGTCGCCCATCTACAAGCGAGGCTGTGTATGCATGGCTGCCCTGGGCGATTGTAAGCCTGGTCGTGATTCTCTGGACGATCAAGTGGCCTGTTGGGGCAAAGCCATTTCAGATGGCCGCGCTGGGCCAATCAATTATTAAGTGGCCTGGCCTGCACAACGCTGCGTACCTGACGCTATATCAAAAGCCCTATGCCGCCCTGTATACATTCCAGCCGCTGGGTACGGGAACGGCCATCCTGGTTGCAGTTATTATTACTGCCCTGGTTCTTCGTATCAGCATGAGCACCTTTTTCCTGGCGCTGGCAGACACGTGGAAGCAATTGCGTTTCGCCATCCTGACGGTTATACTTATTGTAGGGTTGGCTTATCTCTTTAACTACTCTGGTATTGCATACACGCTCGGCCTCGCCATCTCCTCGGTTGGAGCGATTTTCCCCTTCTTCTCGGCTTTCCTGGGCTGGATCGCTTGCTTCCTGAGTGGTAGCGATACGTCTAGTAACGCGCTCTTCGGTAATTTACAGGTTGTGGCGGCTCGTCGTCTCAATCTCAGTCCCGTACTGATGGCAAGTACAAACTCTACGGGGGCGGTTATGAGTAAAATGATATCCCCTCAGAATGTGACAACGGGCGTCTCCACCACGACGCTGATTGGCAAAGAGGGGCTAGTTATTCGTCGCACCTTTATTCACAGTATCATCCTCGCTTGCCTGATCGGTCTTTTAGCCATGGCTCAACAGTATCTTGTGCCCTGGATGATTCCACACTAATAACTCATCCCGAATTTTTGGAAAATGAGGAACCAGGAAAAACAGGCAGTTCCTCATTTTCCAAAAATTCGGGATGAGTTATTAGTGTGAATTGCTACTGCGTTTGCACTTCCTTCCGTGCCAGTCCTGGAGGAGTTACGCCACGGATTGAGGCATCGACTAGCTGGACAGGATGCAAAGAGGGAATCGGCGTTCCCACGCGATTTAAAGAGGCTTTGATCTGTAAGAGACAGCCTGGATTAGCGGTGGCAATCATGTCGGGATGCATGCTGAGGATATTGCGCGCTTTACGCTCGCCCAACTGGTTCGCAGATCCAGGTTCCAGCAGATTATAGGTACCCGCACTGCCGCAACACACCTCGGCCTCAGGGATATCCGTTAGCTCAATGCCAGGAATAGAGCGCAATACCTCACGTGGTTGCCGACGAACACCCTGTGCATGCGCGAGGTGACAGGCATCATGATAGGCCACACGTAAATTGATAGGGTGACGCGGCGCTACTGGCGCCAGTTCAGCCAGCAGTTCGGAGATATCGCGCACCGAGGCCGAGAATGCTTTTGCACGCTGCGCATACTCAGGATCATCGCGTAGAAGATGCCCGTATTCCTTGAGGCTGGAACCACAGCCAGCCACATTCACCACAACTGTATCCACGCCCCAGGCTTCGAACGTATCAATCAAGCTTCGTGCATAGCCCAGGCCCTCTGCTTCGCGTCCAGAGTGAATACTGAGCGCGCCACAACAGCCCTGTGTGGGTGGAATAACCACATCACATCCTTCCGCTGTAAGCACACGAATCGTTGCCGCGTTTACATCATCAAAGAACACGCGCTGGATACAGCCCGTCAGCAGCCCGACGCGCCGCCTTTTGGTCTGCTTCGCCCGATTAAACGCTTTGGGACGCGCGAGCAGAGAAGTCAGGCGGATCGGCGGGAGGATTGCCTCCATGCCGAGCAGGCGTGGCGGAATCAGCTTTTTGGCAAGGGGCGTTTCTAACAGAGCTTTCGCCCCACTTTTCTGGTAGAGCCAGAGCAGCGGCGTCACCATTCGTAAGCGGGCAGGATAAGGGAAGAGGCTGAAGATAAGCGAGCGGAACAAGCGATCGCCCAGCGTCCGTTTATAGTTGCGCTCGATCTGAGGACGAGTAGCCTCAATCAGCTTGTCATACTGCACGCCCGATGGACATGCAGTGACGCAGGCCATACAGCCCAGGCAGCGGTCGATGTGCGTCGTAAACGTCTCGGTCATCGCAATATCGCCCTCAGAGGCCATCTTCATAAGTTGAATGCGGCCACGGGGCGAATCCATCTCCTCACCCCACAGAAGATAGGTCGGGCAGGTGGTGAGGCAGAAGCCGCAATGCACACAGTCGGCAAGCAATTCAGGGTCCGGCGCGTGATATGCGTCAAAGGCAACAAAGCGTGGCCCCTTCTTCGTCGAAGTAACTGTATTCAGCTCAACGAGCCCATGAGGACCCGACTCTTCGGGCAAGCTCCCACTCCCATTAGATGGATTCAATGTACTCATAGCTTTCTAGCACGGAAACCTCCTGACTCAGCGCAGGAATGCGTCCGCCCTCCTTTCTGATATGCTATCTATTAGACGCCTTCTACGTTAGAAGATGCGAGATACCTGGTGCAAAATCAATTGACAGGCTCAGAGTTCTGCAGTACACTTCTACTTACCGTAAAGGCGTCAGAAAATGGTGGTCTGCTTTTTACTCTTCAGCTTTCACGATCCGCTTCGAGGATACTGAAATCTTCGAGCACACTGAAATCGAGGATACTAAAATACGAACCGACCAGGGTTTAAGATATTATGCGGGTCGAAGCGCTCTTTCAGGCTACGCATGACCGCCAGCGCCGATACGGGTCCCCATATATCGAGACGCGAGGCCAGATGTGGTGGTGCCTCCGTCACGACAACGCTGCCTTGATGCTCCGCCGCTTGCTGACGTAGTTCAGGCACGGCTGTCATAAGTGCGGTCTCATCGCCCAAAAGATGAACAAGCACAGTACCATGACCGGCATACGCCTGCAAGCTTGCCCTCAGATGTTGCTGCTGACAAACCTGCTCTAGATGCTTTAACCAGCGCGCGAGTTCGGTGGGTAACAGACTCACTTTGAGCGTGAGCTTCTCCTGCGCATCATCTGATGCGCCTTCCTCCTGAAGCGATTGAGACCAGATCTGCGCCTCGGCCTGGTCTCTAAGAACATCTGTAACCTGAAGCGCATCACCATGCTTCCTTGCCATTTCGACAAATGTGGCAGCTTGTGCCTCAGCAGCCTCTGGACTCATCTCAAAGCGCACCGCCATGTTGTATGTATTATTGGAATGTGTGTTACCACTGATATTTATCGCGGTGGCAACAAGTGTTGAGCCGATCACCTGTACAGCAAGATTACATAAAGGGACCAGGTCTGATGCAGCGAGATATACGGTGCGCGATGCGGCAGGCAGTGGATAGAGACGGAACGTGGCGGATACAATTACACCCAGAGTGCCAAGTGAGCCAGTAAACAGCTTGGGCAGATCATAGCCTGCGACATTCTTGACTACTTTACCACCCCCCTTGGCGATTGTGCCATCGGCGAGCACTACGCGTACGCCAATGATCTGGTCGCGCACTCCTCCGTAGCGCAGACGGCGTGGACCCGTTGCATTTGTGGCAATGATGCCACCGATTGTAGCTGCCGGACCGAGATCAGGGTCCAGGGCCAGCCACTGATTCGCCTGTGCAAGCGTTGTTTGTAGTGTTGCCAGGGGCAGCCCCGCCTCAACGGTTACGGTCAGATCGTGCGGCACATGCTCTATGATCCGGTTCAGGCGAGCAGTACTCAAAAGTATATCAGCGCCTGAAGGTGGCGATCCCAGGGAGAGTTGCGTAGCACCACCACGGATCAGCACGCGTAGACCTTCTTTGTCGGCCAGGGCTAACACAGAAGCTACTTCTTCCTCGTTGCCAGGCTCTGCAATAAGCTGCGGGCAGACACCTGCCACACTGTCTTCATCCCCAGCAGGACGTACCCGTGCCCCTATCAGCGACTCCAATGCCACCTGCAATGATTGCGTCGAAAGGTTCATCGTTGTTCCCTCCTCAATCCATCTAAAAACGCTCTATGATCCCTGCCGCCTCCAGCGGATGTGGATGATAGTGACCAGGGACTTCGCCACAAAGGCGAGGAGTAGGATAGACCTTATTTGGATTGCAAAGGTTTTGAGGGTCGATGGCGCAACGTATAAGCTGATGCGTAGCCATATCAGCTTCCGTAAACATAAATTGCATATACGCCTTCTTATCAATACCAACTCCGTGCTCGCCTGTAATGCTGCCGCCGTGCTCAACACAAATACGTAAGATTTCGCCGGCCAGCTCCTCGGCATGATGCTCAGCGCCCTCAACCTGTTGATTATAGAGCACCAGCGGATGCAGATTCCCATCTCCAGCATGGAAAACATTGGCGACACGTAGCCCAAACTGAGTGCTCAAAGCCTCAATCTCGCGCAGCACCTCTGGCAGCGCCGTACGCGGGAGAACGCCGTCTTGCACTATATAATTCGGGCTAATACGGCCCATCGCCGCGAATGCTGCCTTGCGTCCCTTCCACATCAACGCGCGCTCTTCATCTGTGCGCGCCAGGCGATATTCGCTAACTCCTACGCTCTGGCAGATAGCCTCGACCTGTGCGAGCTGCTGCATCACCTCTATACGCGGCCCATCAAGCTCGATTAGCAAAATAGCGCCGGCATCAAGCGGAAAACCAGCATGCACAGCCGCCTCACATGCCTCAATTGCCAGTTTATCCATCATTTCTACGGCGGCAGGCACGATCCCTGCAGAGATAATGCCTGATACAACCGCGCCTGCAGCATCAGGATGCGTGAAGGCCGCCAGGACGGTCTGCACTGCCTCAGCCCTGCGTACAATACGGACCGTCACTTCAGTAGCAATACCCAGCGTACCCTCGGAGCCGACGATGATTCCGGACAGATCATAGCCGGGCGTGTCGAGGGTGGGACCACCAACTTCAATGAGCTCTCCATCGGGGAGCACAAACTTCATACCGAGCACGTGGTTAACGGTAAAGCCATATTTCAGGCAGTGAGCACCACCTGAGTTTTCAGCAACATTTCCGCCAATAGAGCAGACCTGTTGACTGGAGGGGTCGGGAGCATAGTAATAACCGTGAGGGGCGACTCGTTGTGTCACCCAGAGGTTGATTACACCGGGCTGGAGTACGACGCGTTGATTGGGAAAATCAATATCGAGGATACGGTTCATACGGGAGAGACCGATGACTACACCGCCTTCTATAGGAAGTGCGCCACCCGAAAGCCCTGTACCCGAACCACGCGGAACAAAGGGTAGACGTTCACGATGACAGATACGTACAACAGCCTGTACTTCCTCTGTTGATGAGGGAAGGACCACGAGGGCCGGCTTTACACGGAAGCTCGTCAGGCCATCCGACTCATAGGTTCGTAGCTGCTCGTGTTTCTCTATGACTCCTTCTTCACCGACAATTGCTCGCAACTCTGCAACAATTTCTGGTTTAAGCATCTGCTGCTCCTTCAAGCATATATCGCACCGACTACAATGTCTTGCTACAGGTCTTTAAATCTTTATCTTTTTGATCGGACAGGGCCGCACTGATCAGAGAACGCGCTACAGATGGAGATCGGATAAACGCAGAGCACCCCGCTTGTCTTGAGGGAGCCATGCAAAACTCGCCTCTGAAGTGGTTGAAGGATTGTACTCAAGGCCAATAGCGCCCTGATAGTTGAGCGCCTCAAGTGCCGCCAGGACATGCGGATAATGAATCTCCCCTGTTCCTGGCTCATGACGAGCCGGAGAATCAGCAACCTGGATGTGGCCGATATGGGCAATATGCTCTTGCAACGTCGCAATAATATTTCCCTCCATACGCTGCATATGGTAGATATCATACTGATATTTTAGGTTTGGACGCCCCACTTCTGCAAGCAGTTTTAACGTTTCATGAGTATTCGTGAGAAGATACCCTGGGTTTTCGAAGGTATTTAACGACTCAACAACCACACCAGCACCCACACCGGCCGCGTGATCAGCAGCCCAGGCAAGGTTTTCACGCACCAGGTCTAATTGTTCCTCAGGACTTTTGTCAGGAAGGGTCTTGCCCACGAGTGCATTTAGCTGAGGAATACCAACACGCCGCGCAAATTCTATCGCCACAGACACATTCGCCCGAAAGCTTTCCTGTCGCTGCACATCGTTGAGAAATCCACGTTCACCAGCCGCCATGGTACCGGCATCGAAGTTCATCAATGACACAGTGAGCCCAGTAGCTTGCAGTTGCTGCTCCACAGCAGGAAGAAGCTCAACACCAGGCCACCAGAACTCGATGGCCCCAAAGCCAAGTTGAGATGCCAGTGCAAAGCGGTCAATAAAGGAAACTTCCTTTAAGAGAATCGAAATATTGAGGTCGAATCTGAGCATACCATTTCCTCCCCCAGGCTAAAATTTCTTTAGGCGGAATTTCAATTTCCACATAGCAAAATAATAATCTATAAAAAAGGACGTGTCAAGTTCCCTCTATAGAAAATTCTTATGAGCCATCCTGAAGTTTTAAAAAAAGATGAACATCGTGTTTTAAAAGCTCTTTTTTGTTGGTAGAGGCATCAAAAAAGAGCATGTTAAAAACGATGTTGATCTTTTTTCATTTCTACACACTTTTGCACTCGGTGCAAAAGTGTGTAGAAATGAAAACATGCAGAATAACGAAAAGAAAACATGCCGAAGGTGTATATGTGATTGAGAAAAGATATATATTTAGCGGAATAGCTGAGGAAGAGAAAGCATCTTTAGTAAAGGTAAGTACTTCATAAATGGGCCCAGCTGGGATTGAACCAGCGACCAATCGATTATGAGTCGACTGCTCTAACCGCTGAGCTATGGGCCCTTGCGAGAAGTATTGTAACATACTCGGCTCAAGATGTGAAGAGGAAAATTTATCAATTCCAGGAATCGGCTCTTTTCGTATCCTTTTTTACATGTTGACAAAAGAGAGCACGAGTTTTAGCGTGCACTTTTCCTCAATTGTGTTATAATAGACGTATGATGTGCAGCGTCCAAACCTCTCATCGAGAAGAAATAGACCGAGGGGTGGAGATGTACAGGAGTAGATGGTGGGAGATTCGTGCAGTATTTTCGTATTCTAGCGTTGATGTTTTATTACTCTCTCATAGGTGGTAAACAAATAAGACTTCACAGAATCACGGTATCTCTTATCAGTAAAAAGAGATATGCAGATATTCTTGTGGCA
>CAXTXB010000096.1:0-5708 GCA_964247965.1 uncultured Dictyobacter sp.
ATGAAATGGATTGATGTGACCGGCTTGCAACCCGATGATCTCGCCCGCTACGAGCAGCACCAGCGCCGCATTCGCGTCGTGGTGGCTGAACATCTGCGCTCAGCCGTGCTGGCAAAACAGGCAGAGGTGTTATTACCTACGTTAGACAGATTGATTTAACAGACCAATTGATTTAATGGGAGCCCTATTTTTTCTTCCTCTCTTTTCTTTGATACATGAGCTTGAGCGCTTTCTCATGGATTCTTAGGGCCGGAGGGTAGTCGGGCGCAATTCTTTTGGCGCGCTCAGCTATGCTGGCAGCTTCCCGATAGCGCTCCAACCTGTAGAGGGTGTCGGCTTTTAGGGTCCAGAAATACACATTGGAGCTGTCCAGTGCTAAGAGCTGATCAAGTACAGCATTGGCCTCCTCAAACTGGCCAAGGCCGCGCAGGCTGCGCATATAGTGCTCCCGGGCAAATACATTTTGTGGTGCTATTTTCATTAAGTGCTGCGATAATTCTTTGAGACCATCATACATTTCTAATGTGCGTAACGCTTGTATTCCCTGCGTAAGTGCAGTTACGTCATTAGGATTGAGATATAATGACTGGTTGACAACAGCAAGCAGATCATGCATCCTTCCAATGCGCTTGAGTATCTCACCCTTCATTTGTAGCGCAAAGAGCTGTTGTGGGTCGAGTGCCAGGCTCTGCTCAAATGCCTCCAGTGCTTCGCCCAGGCGGTTATAATTTGTCAACGCAACACCCTGATTGGCCCAGGCTCTTGGATCGTCGGGGGCAAGCTCGATTGCCCGTCGCGAGCTGCGCAACGCCTCTGGCAATTTTCCTTGCAACAGTTGCAAGCCACTACGATTGATCCAGGCAAGCCCAAGGTGAGTATCGAGTAGCAGGGCCTGGTCGTTGGCGATGGTTGCCTCAGAAAGACGTTCCATTTTTTGGAATGCACGTGCTTTATAGGCCAGACCATGCGCCGAGTTCGGGTTGATATCTAGCATTCGCTGTGCCATTTTATAGAGACCTTCAAACTGGTTGACCCGGTCGAAGATTATCGCCATACTTTGTAGCGCGTCTTCGTCCTGTGGCGAATGGTCAAGCAGCTTCAGGAAGTTTTCTCCAGCTTGCGCCCAGTGCCGGGCGGCCAGGTGCTTCTGCCCTTGCTGGCGCAGCTCTTGTAGCTTATTTTGTATTTTCTGTGGGTGCTGTTCATTCAACGCGATTTTTTTCCGTCCTCCTAAGGAGCCTGCAGGACTCTCTCCCATCTCTTCTTTTCTTATCCACTCTCCCACGCTTTCCATCTCCTGCTCGATTTTTTTCTTATTATCTCATTATTAGCGGAGATGGGCAACCCTTTGTGACCTGTATGAACCTGTATTAAGGAAGG
Organism: uncultured Dictyobacter sp.; assembly: GCA_964247965.1. Classification (GTDB taxonomy): domain Bacteria; phylum Chloroflexota; class Ktedonobacteria; order Ktedonobacterales; family Ktedonobacteraceae; genus Dictyobacter. The sequence goes on from CAXTXB010000096.1 coordinate 1,381, forward strand.
CCCGGCTGATTCCTATACAATTTCTTTACAAAACTATCAAAGATTCTTCATGCAGGTTTGGTACAGTATAAACAGGCAAGAGGACATACCTTCCAGAATTTTTAATGGTAAATATTGTAGTATGCATTGAGTATATACTATCGCGATGTCGATGATGAATAATTTCAGCTGAGGAGGCTACAACTATGCTACATCCAGATACAAATAATCCACGCAATGACGAAACAGTTCCTTATGAATCCAGGCGACCATATGATGATCCGCAGTACTATCCGCAGTCCGTACGCCAACCTGATGCTAATGTGCGATCCGGGCAAGCGCCGCAGACTGATTCATATCAGGCGGTGCCGACATCTTCCCAGCCTGGACCATATCAAGCTGGCTCCACATTTTACAATTCAACACTTTATACACCGCCATCTCAGCCGACTGTGCCTAATCCATCCATCCCTCCTACATTCTCTGCTGCCGGTGGCCCTCCTCCAGGAACTACTCCTGGGTCGCGACCACCGGCCCGAGGCGGCTTTCGTACTGGTGCAATTCTCGCGTTAGCGCTGGTCCTTGCTGCAGTCTTTGGAACCGGCCTCTTCGCAGGCTGGCAGTTTGGACGCACTTCGACTCCTGTCGCAGCTCCTGGTCAATTGCAGCCCTCCTCTAATAAGCAGCAGGTGCCGATCCCAGCCCCCAATGGCGACAACACACAAGCTGTTCGGGAGGCCGTCATTGCAAACGTTCGTCCTGCCGTGGTGCAGATCAATGTAACGACCGCCCAGGGTACGGCGATAGGCTCAGGTGTAATTATTGATAAGCGCGGCTACATCGTGACCAATAATCACGTAGTGCAGGGTGCCCAAAACGGAGTCGTTGACGAGGTGGTCTTGTCCGATGGTACGCGTGTGCGTAACGCTGCAATCGTTGGCGTCGATGCGGCCGATGATCTGGCGGTGATCAGGATTAATCCGCCGGCCAATATGGTTGTTGCGCCAATTGCCGATTCCTCTCAACTGCGCGTGGGGCAGGAAGTGCTGGCTATCGGTAACCCCCTGGGCAATACGCAGACCGTGACCAGCGGTATTATCAGTGCGCTTGGTCGCAATGTCTGTGAGCAGCAGCAGGCGGGTAGCCAGGGCGGCTGTAGCGGTGCCGTCATTCCTAATGCCATCCAGACCGATGCGCCCATCAATCCTGGCAATAGCGGTGGCGCCCTCGTTGATCTTAACGGCCGCCTGGTCGGCATCCCGACGCTGACCGCCCTCGATCCCGAGTTCAACGCCCCCGCCAACGGTGTGGGCTTCGCCATCCCATCGAATCGCGTCCAGTTTATCGTCCCTCAAATCATTCAGAATGGTAAGGTTTCTCATACTGGTCGCGCCGCCATGGGCATCTATCCTGCCCCTGTCGATCAAATGACTCAGGCTCAGGACAACCTTTCAGTGGATCACGGCATCCTGATCACCCAGGTCGTCAATGGTGGTGCTGCAGCCAAAGCTGGCCTGCAGGCCGGCGATGTCATCGTACAGATCGATAACACCCCCATAGATAGCATTCCTTCTCTAGAGGATGCTCTGATCTCAAAGAACCCGGGTGACCATGTGACTGTCAAGGCTTACCGTGCCACCCAGCAGCTCACCTTCACTGTAACCCTTGGCGAACTTGCCGCTGGACAGAACTAACGGTATATATGAATCATCGGACCTTTTGAAAAATGACGAGCATTTTGTGATCCATACTCTTTTTCCAGGCAAAAAACAATGCTCGTCATTTTTCAAAAGGTCCGATGATTCATATATACTTCATCTTATTTCGTTTCAATACTACCTACGAAATTGAACGCTTGTACCGGCACCGCGTCATAGCGTCCATCAAGCAAGTCGCGAAAGCTTTTGATTGTCTCCTCAATAGTCAGATATGTACCTGGACGATCAGTATATGCCTCGGCGACGACAAATGGTTGAGTGAAAAAGAGATTTATTCGCTCACCGCGTGCTAGCAGGCGTTGGTCTTCTTCGGAAAGTGTAGCACTTCCAACCGTCTCCCGTAGCCTATAGTATTGTTGCACGAGGTCACGCACCCGTTGAGCTACCTGTCGATGTTCTGCACTCACTGCTGTGCTTTCTAAAAGTCGCGAGCGCGAGGTCATAGGGTCTATTGCTGGCCATAGGCTTTGTTTTGCTCGGGCTAGGCTGAATTGCCATTGCACATCAAGTGCGTTCAATATACTATCGTTTGTTGACTGAACAGAATCATTCATCGTCACAAACACAATGCTGATAATCTCCTTTGCATGGGTGAACTGTTGCAAAGAGTTTATATTCTCTTGTGTTGCAAGATGACTGTCAATGACTAGAAGAACTTGGCGTCCTTCGCTATCAAAGTGTGCTGCTATGGTCATTGCCGTATAGAGAAGCTGTTGCTGTACGGAGAATACATCCGTTGCTTGCTCGAAGAGCATGACGACACGATCCTCGGCTTCGATGTCGCGCACGATCTCGCGTAGGCTGCTGGCGTCATAGCTCGTCTCGCTCATTCCAACAATGATAGGAATAGCTTGGTTACGGGTCATGAGTGTATTCATAATCTCTTCCGCCACAACTATACGGCCCATACCCGTTTCTGCAATCATGCCGATGGTGCTTCCATAGAAAGCAGGAGCTATCAAATCGATTGCTTTGATTCCGGTTTCCAACACACGTGTGGAGGTGCTGCCTGCTCCTGTACTAAGAGGAGTATTTGGCGCGTAGAGGGGTATTCGTGGAGCATGATTAAGGTTACCTTTGTGATCAATTGGCTCACCTCTGGCATTAAGGACGCGCCCCAGAACGGCATCGCCAACAGGGATCATATTTGTGCTCATCGTGTAGTCCTTTCTTGTAAAAGTGGAGTTATTGTTGCGTTCTCTCTAGTGATGGCCCAATCGCGAGGCGTACGTCCCGTGATATCGCAAGCATCTTGATCGGCTCCGTGGGTGAGTAATACGTGCACGACTTCTCTATGGCCTTTAAGTGCGGCCCAGTGTAACGGTGTGTGGGCGTATCTGCTTCGACAGTCGATAGTTGCTCCATATGTAAGGAGTAGACGCACCATCTGGATGTCACCTTTCATTGCAGCCAGATGCAAAGCCGTCAGTCCGTTATGATGCGGAAGCTCAGTTTTCGCGCCGTGTGCCAGCAGGACGGCTGCCGCTTCATGGCAGTGGTAGAGCACCGCTCCGTGCAGAGGGGTCAAGCCGTAGCTAGTACGTACGTTGCTATTTGCGCCGTATTCGAAGAGTAACTGCGCGAGATCGGCTTGATTGTGCATCGCGGCCTCATGCAGGGCGGTAAAGCCCGCTTCTACAATCGGCACTCTTTGCTGCTTGACCTCACTTTGTTCCATTTTCATATTCAGCAGAGAGGGATTGTGAGCAAGCAATTCTTGTACGGTGTCGATGTCTCCAAGCCTTGCAGCAATAAGCAAACGTACTTTGCTTGGAAATGTACTGCTGATCGACGGACGCTGCTCCTGCAAGATGTCTCGCAGAACGTCGATCATTTCATCTTTAAGCCGTTGGCGGGCATCATACAGCCGTTTTTTGACGCTAGTGATAGGTATTTCTAGAAATGCCGCGATCTCTTTGAGTGTATAACCTGTACCATAGAAGAGCATGATCACTATACGCTCTCGTTCTGGCAACACGGCTACAGAACACTGCACTCGCTTGCTTATCTCGTGAACCTCTATGATTTCACTGAGGTCATCGTTCGTCATAAGCACATCGGCAACCTCTTCTAGTGGACTGCTTGCTAGATGCTTGCCACGTGTCAAGCGATCAACCTGTTTAAAAATGATACGCCGGAACCAGCTTGGAAAGGCTGCTGGTTCGCGCAGCCTGGCTAAGTTGAGATAGGCTTCTAGAAACGCTTCTTGTGCGACATCCTCGGCAAGCTGCACATCCTCGATCAGAGCGTATGCACTGGCACAAGCCATGTCTTGAAAGCGCTCGACGATCTGGTTGAAAGCTCCATTTTTACCCTCTTGCGCTGCCCTGACGAGCGCGTCGAGTGAGCCCATAGTTTTCGTTATCCCCTCCTTTTCTTGCTTCGTTTTTCCCATTCTATATAAAGGTCCCAACTTTGGGGCAAAAAGATACCTGGAGAAAAGCAGAGATGAAAAGGACTTAGAGAATGTTTGATCTCCACCGCCTCCACCTTCCTGTGCTCTGACGTGTCGCAGCTTCGCTGCTCTTTTTGATTTTAGTAAATGTTTTACCTTTTATGCATTTTCACAATCTTTTGTGCGTCGCACAAAAGTTTGTAGAATGAAAAACTATTCAAAAATTAGTGTTCACG
>CAXTXB010000096.1:5718-13146 GCA_964247965.1 uncultured Dictyobacter sp.
AATTTAAAAAAATTAAAAAAAAAAAAAAGTCGCAGCGAAGCTGCGTAGGCTGGGGAAATTGGCAAGAGGTTCAATCCGAGTTTTGGGCCTACTCTAAATGTGGGCAGTTTGTGGCGTCTGATCTGCCGCAGCCTGTTTTGTGCTTTGTGATCGCCTGCTTGCCAACGCCACGCCGATGAATAGCACAATCCACCCCGCCGCCATGATTAACCAGAAGATGCTTTGTAGCCCTAGAAAGCGTGCCAGGCTTCCAGCCGCTCCATTCAAGATTGCCCCTATAAAAATAAATATATTCGCCGATACTATGTTGCTTGTGCGACCACCGGCCAGGCTCTTTTGACGGCGCAACAGTTTCCATCCGGAGTACAGTGCCACGCCCGCCACTGCCACCACGCCTGCTGTATTCAGCACGATCACCATAATCAGCCATGCACCCGGCTCCAGCGTTCCCGTTCCGGGCGTGCCAGCAACCAAACTCAGCTTTGCCATATCAATCTGCGCTAGAAAGACCAGCAGCACGGCTAGAACGCTCAACACGCTTAGCACTAAACAGCAAATATCTGCAATCCTCTTCTTGCTCACCAGAGCTATGCTTCCCAGCCCCAGCCATGCGGGCATTACCGCTCCACCCAGGGCGTAGTAGCTGCGAAAGAGGATGATCCCGGTTGTACTCGTTGGGCGTGCGACGATCATGCCTATATATGCCAGGGTAGCAAGAAAAGCGATGCTCAAGGCGATCGACCAGTAGAGTTGATAGCTGCGCCTCCGCCTCAAATATTGCCTGAGCACGACTCCTGCAAAGATAGCAGTGACTAGCACATTGATCGCGGGCGAAAGGAGGAGGATTGTAGTGTTGTTCATCTTTTGATTCCTTGACTCTGCCCTCTACCTACTGCTATACCCATCATGCCAGCAATAAATAGCAGGATGCCCAGTCCGATGCGTGTTCCTGTTGCTCCCCAATCGAAAAGAGATGCTGCGGTTGGCGGGGCTGCTTCCGGTTCTGCTCCCTGTTCCTGGGCGGGCTGGATGCCCACCACGTTTTGCGTATGGGTGGGATCAGAAGACCGATTCGCCTGAACGCTTTGAGGCTGCTCAGCTGCAGGCTTGCTATTCTGCGGTCCAACCCCCCCCGATGCCTTCGAAGCTGGGGCAGGGCCTGCGGAACTTGCAGCGCCATTGCTTGTACTGGCAGATGAAGATACAGTGCTTGCGCTTCCAGCGCTCATCGATCCCTGTGGCAGCGATGGAATAAGTCCAGAGAGGACAAATAGGATACCTACGACGGCGGCGAGTGTGCCTGCGAGACTTAGTATTCTGCGGCCCGTGCTTCTACGGGTACGAGTCCGTATGTGGGTTTGTGTGCTAGTGTGTGTGTGGGTCTGTTGCGGAGAACTATTTGTTGATCTTAATATGTGTATGTTTGCCTCGCCGGGAGCTTCAGTATCTATTGGAGTTATCTGTGTAATGCCAGCTGGTAATACAAATGAACGCGGCAGCGCTGGTGACGGCAAAGCGCGCAACAAGTGTACTGTGTGTCTCAACCCGGCCAGTTCAAGCTGACACTGCTGGCAGCTTGCGAGGTGCCCATCATACTCTTCATCTTTTTGTGTCAGTTGGTCATCGAGTAGAGCCGAAAGTTGTTCTGTTGTAAGATGCCGATCAAGTTGTGACACGTGTCATTCCCCGTTGTTAGTTAGTCAAGTCAGTTATGCTATTACTCATTACTCTTTGTCAGACGATAATTGTCGGGTAAAAGTTCCTGGTGTTGTCGTAAATAGCTGCGTAGACGTGCCCGCCCGCGTGATATGCGTGAGCGCACCGTACCCAGCGTCGTCTCTGTAACCTGCGCTACTTCTTCATATGCAAGTCCCTGGATATCGCACAAAACAATGGCCGTTCGCTGCTCCAGCGGAAGTTGCTGTATCCCTTGCTGGATAAGCTCTTGTAATTCCTGGGTTAGTACCGTCTCCTCAGGATTTCCTTCCACCCCTTTGACCGCCAACACATCAAGCAAGCTCATTCCAGCCGACTCATCCTCCTCCTCATTGATAGCTTCTAGCGAGCCCACGGGGCGGCGCTGCAGCCGCCGCCAGTGGTCGTAAACGAGGTTAGAGCCGATGCGCAAGAGCCAGGCGCGAAATGAAGCGTCACCACGATATGTACGAATGGATCGAAAGGCAGCAATAAATGCGTCTTGCGTAACATCGGCAGCCGTATCGTAGTCACCAAGCAAGCGAAAAACGGTAGCATACAGCATCTGTTGATACTGGATGATAAGCTGATTGAATGCCTCAACGTCTCCCTGCTGGCTACGGACGATGAGCTGACTCTCCTCGTCTCGTGCAAGCTTTTTCATACCCGCATGCCCTCGCTTTTATACATTTGCGTTAGTGTAACACATTTTTGTCGTCTCGCCTATCGGACTAGTAGTTGTTGCACATCCCTCAACATGGCCGCATAGGTTTGATAACGCGCCGAGCTCTCCTCAAGCAGGGCGCGGCCCAGGATGGCTTCAAACGCGGGCGAGATGTTGGGATTGAGCAGCCGTACCGGTGGATAGGCTGGATAGTGTGGTGGCGCAACATTTGTTACCGCATAATGCATTGTGGCCGCTAACGCATAGATGCATGTACGCTGGTCATACGGCCTATCCTGTATAGGCAGGTAGGGTGAGATGGCTAGCTTGCGCGTCGTGCGTTTCCCCCGTCTCGCTGTATGAGCAGGTGGAGGTGGAACCTGTAAACCTGTCAAAAAGACTCGACCACGACTTCGCTCGATCAGAATGTTGGCGGGCGAGATGTCATAGTGTCGTAGCGGCGGCCTGTTCCGCTCTAGCGCACTGAGTATATTCAATATGTTGTTCATATAGCCTAAGACTTCCTGCTCAGAAAGCGGATGAAGAAGTTTCTGTAGCCGCTCTTCCAGGCTCTCCCCTTCGATATAGGCCATGACGGCGTAGTAGTGTTTCCCTTCGGCAAAACGCTTCAGTATGGCTGGTACGAGTGGGTGGCGCAGCCGTGCAAACGCTTCGGTGGCCTTGTCATAATAGGCGACATCCTTTGCACGCTGAGCCAGCGGCCCGTCCGCGCACTCCCATCGCTTAAGGACGACCAGCTTGTCATCAACAACACTATCGTTCGCAACTGCCGTCATCGTGCGCGTCTCTTCAGATTGTTTTATGATGCGCTTGATCGTATAGCGCCCTTGCCCTACGCTCACACCGACTAATGGGCTATTTATTAGTGCTGTTGCTGGAGTCGTCAATCTTCCGCAGCCAGGGCAGCAGCGCTGGCCAAAGCGAATCGCGGTATCGCAGTAGGGACAGTAGCGATTATCATACTCCGCGCCGCAAAATGCGCAGCGTTGCGCCCCGGTCCGGTTCTGCTGCCCACATTCCTGACAGACGTAGCGCTGCTGCGCAACCTGTACCGCCTGTGTATACTGCTCTGCAAACTCATTGATGCTGCTGTAGCGCTGACGATAATCCTTTGCCATCGCGCGCTGTAGTACCGCCCACACCTCGACTGGTACACGCGGATTCCACTTTTGCACGGGTGGAGGAACCTCTTTCATATGCGCGTTCCATATGTCCTCCAGGCCTCTATAGGTAAATGGCGGGCGGCCACACAGAAGTTCGTAACAGCAAAAAGCCAGCGCATACTGATCCGAGTCGCGCCGTGGATTTCCCTGCCACTGCTCTGGTGGCATATAGGCCGCTGTTCCGGTGATCTCTCCTAGCGAAGCATGCGTCTGCATCCCCAGATAATAGGTTGTGCCAAAGTCGGCCAGAAGTATTTGCCCGTTGCGTCCGATTAAGAGGTTGCCTGGCTTGATATCTTGATGCACCAGGCCATTGTTGTGTACATAGTTGAGCGCACTCGCCGTCTGCTGCACATATGGGGCCAGTTCCTCTACAAAGGCGAGGCGGCGTGTGCCGTCCTGCTTAGAGAAGAGGCCGCTGATCGTCTGTGGTGCATATTCCATCACAAAGTACGGCTGCTGACTCTCGACGATCTGTCCAAAGTTATAGACTGGAAGAATGTTGGGATGCTGCATGTTGGCGATGCGCCGTGCCTCCTGAAAGAAGTTCGCCTGCGCCTTTGTGTTGAATTGGTCGTGCCGTAGAGCCTTAAGCGCGAGTATGCGTCCGAGCGGGTTTGGTTCTCGCACCTGGTACACATATCCGTAGCTGCCCGCTCCAATAAAAGAGATAACTTCGTAAATGCCGATATGCGCCCCTTGGACAAGAAATTCGCAGTACCGGCAGCTTATAGCGGCATTGGAGTTCTCATGCCCTCCGCCAGCATGTGGATTGAGACAGCGAGCCAAACTTCTATCCCACCCCTTCTGTTCTGAATAAGTAGAATACTTTATCTGAGTACGCCCTACCTCTATCTACGTCTAACCTCATCTCAGGTTACGCTTCTCTTTCCTGACACATTCGTCTCCGCCTTCCTACACTCTGCAGGTTCGCAGCTTCGCTGCTCTTTACGATTTTTACTAAGGGTTTTACATTTTTGGATTTTAAATATTTTTTGGGTGGGGGAAAAAAATTAAAATGCAAAAAAGTAAAAACCTTAGTTAAAAACAACAATTCTGGATAAGTCATCCTGACCAGTACTTGCTGCTAACTCAGGCCAGCGTCACCGCCTGTAAGCTTAGAACGGTATAGTGGCTATTGGCTGCCGCGAACTGAAGGTTCAAGGATTGATTGGCCGAGGCGGCGTTGTATATGATCATATACACAAAATCATCGCGCTGGAATTGTCCAGGAGTGGGATGTATATCAGTATAGGTCGGCGCACTACCATCGCTCAAGGAGGCGGAGAAGACGCTGGTGCCACCAGTTGTACTATCGCCCCTGTTCGTGCCGTCTACCGCGACATACACCCTTACAGTTCGGGTGGCCGTATCAGCAGGCACAGTCAGGACGAAGCCATTGGGGTTGGTGGTATCGATCCCATTTGTGGTGTTGGCAGCCGTTGCGTCAGGTGTGCCATTGGTCCAGCTAAAGCCAGTGATGTAGCTACTATATTGAATTGTTGACAGACTAGAGAGAGAATAGCCAATCAGCTGACTTCCACCGCTCTTTCGGTCTACGCTGGTATCGCCGGTGTGGCTGAAGTCGACCCAATCAAGCGTACCTTCAGTTGTCAGGTTAACAACAGCTTCAGGCACGTTTGCGCTACTGGAACCCATCAGGGAACCTGTGCCCGTCACAGCGGGCGTGGTTATCGACATCTTGGTGGGTGTCGCTGTCGGCGTCTCGGTGGGTGTTGTCATCGGCATCCCGGTAGGTGTCGCTGTCGGCGTCTCGTTTGGAGTAAGCGTAGGTGTGGTGATCATTACACTATCAAAGGTACTGGTATTCAATTGAGAATTGTTGTGTGCAGTAACTGCCAGACCAATATAGACAGTAGCTGTCATAGGGATGGTCTGAGTGTCAGCCTGGATAAAGGTGATGCCATCACGGGAAGCATAGCCCGTAAAGATGTTGCCTGTGCGTACCAGCTTGATCCAATAGGGGGCAGTAGCGCTGCCTGCTGGCTCAAAGGTAAAGGGTGTGTTATTATCGCCGACGTAGCGCCATTGGAAGGTCGTACCGTAACCTGGCGTGAGGGCCATCATCGCGTTGACTGAGCCAGCATCCAGGGTCTCACGGATCATAACACCCGCCTTCGCGTAAACACTGGTTTTATCCTGGCTAGCAACACGTGCAACAATCGTTCCATCACCGTTAAGCGACTGGTAGACATAACGGAACGCATCCGAAGTGCCATAAATGTCATTTCCTGATCCAGCGAGAGTGAAGATTCCATTGCTGTAAGAAGCGGAACCTGTCGCTCCCACGAAACCAATATTCTGGGTCTGCCATGGTGGTGGTAGACTAATAGCAGCGGGGGGTTCTACATCCGTTGATTGATATTCTGGCGACGCTTCATGTCGCATTGGGGCTGCCTGTGTGATAGGAAGAGCAGAGCCTATGAAAATGTTAAAGGCAAGTAGAATCAGCGCTATCACTTGCCAGAAGCTTTTCTTACTTTTTCGCGTCGTACCAAGAGACATAATTTTTCTTATCCTCCATACATTGCTACTTTTCCGCTCCGAAATGCTCTCAGAGAGTGCCGCAGCTCCATCGTATCCACATTTTCTTGCCTTCAGCGCTCGTCCCTTTTTCCATTTATTGCTTTTTCTAAACTTTTCGGACTCGCCTGAAAAGTTTAGAAAAAGCAATAAATGGAAAAAGAGCGTAGCATACAAAGAAGCTGTGCAATCTCATGTACCAAGAAGGTGGATAGAACAGAAGTCTGATACATTCTTAAGTATTACGAAACTCAGGGCAGCAAAAAAACAGCGTCGCTGAGAAATGCTGCATTTGGAGCTTTCGGATACGTATCTTTAGTATAGGGGCTTCTATAATAGATGCATTCTTATTTGAAGGAAGCATTCGAGCAGAAAGGTTGTCCTCAGTAGAGGTTTCTCCATCGTGAAGTAATGGATACACGAAAGCAGCTAGCCGGGCAAAAGGAGACTCGATATCGTAAGCAGGGGAAGATATTGAACTCAACAACCTGGTAATGATAGCATCAATTAGAGCCGTTCTCAACAATTGCAGGAAAGGTGTACACTCGATGATAGATGATAGCAACGAAAAAGCCGTATCCGCCGACACTGGTTCAGGCAAGGGCCGTCTGGTCCGCATCGCCGCCGAAGCCGTCTCCCTTACAGGCATCCTCAATATCCCGGACCATGCTCATGGCCTGGTTATTTTAGCCCATGGCATCGACGCCGCCATCCAGAACCCACACCAGAACATCATCGCCCTCGCAGAATCCCTGAATAAGCTTTCCCTCGCCACACTCCAGGTCGATCTATTTTCCAGTGACGAGCGCGCATTAGATCAGCGCACGGACTATTTTCGTCAGAATCTAGACATTATGCAGCAGCGCCTGGTTGGTACCGCACAATGGTTTCTAGAAAATCCCAGTACCGACAACCTCTCCATCGGCTACTTCGGCATTGACGAAGTGGGTGCCGCCGCCCTCATCGCCGCCGCCGAGCGACCCGACGTGGTAGCCGCCGTCGTAGCAGCAGGTCAACACGCCAACCTCGCTCAATCCTACATTCCACGCGTATTGGCTCCAACCCTGCTGCTCGCCGCCGAAAAAGACAGCGCCACGACGGTAGTCAACCAGCAACTCTTCTCATCCCTGCAATCCGAAAAGCAATCAGAGCTCATTCATGGTGCATCCGCTATCTTCGAAAGCGAACAAGTATTTAATGAGGTAACACGGCTCGTCGGCGAATGGTTTGCGCGCTGGCTCGTCACTATCGCATAATGCTACCTGTTTATAACCATCGGGAGCTTTTGAAAAAACAATAGCATAATATTTTTACAGCTATTTTTGTGGTGGGTGAACGCAG
>CAXTXB010000097.1:0-8466 GCA_964247965.1 uncultured Dictyobacter sp.
TTTCTGACTTCGGCAGAAAAAAGAGCCTGGAAAACACAATATTCCTCATTTTTCAAAAATTTAGGATGAGTCATTACTGTACCGTAGACATGTGAATGAGTGTTTACTAAAACAAGACTTTTGTATCTCCTGTACACACACAACGAGGTTGACAACTTGTTACCTTATAGTTTATAACTGTAGTAGTTGACTGAGTTAGTTGACTAAATCAAAACTTGTTTAAGAGAGATAGTTATAGCGACAGCTTTTTATCAACAAGGCTTTCTCTTCTAGCTTTCTTAGACAGTTATTTAACTAACTCGCTATTCTTAATAAAGGATGAGGTATAAGTTTATGACTATGACGGATCGCGTTCCAGACGCAACCCTTGAGGAACAGATTGCAGCGTTTAAGGCTCAAATGGCGGGGCAGGCTCCTCCTGAGATCGTGGCGACCTTCGATAGAAATATCGATGATGTAGTAAAGTCGGGGATTGCGGAGCAGAGCTTGAAGGTGGGCGCGCACGCCCCTGATTTCACCCTGCCCGATGCGTCCGGCCAGCAGATTACGCTTTCTGAATTGCTCAAGCAGGGACCTGTAGCTGTGACGTTCTATCGTGGGGAGTGGTGTCCTTACTGCAATCTGCAGTTGCGCGCCTACCAGAACATTCTGCCTCAGATAAAGGCGTTGGGTGCTTCTCTGGTCGCTATTTCGCCCCAGACGCCCGATAATTCTTTGACCACCGTCGAGAAGAAGGGTCTGACCTTCAATGTCTTGAGCGATGCCGGCAACAAGGTCGCGCGCGAGTACGGCCTGGTTCTCTCGGTCGCGGAGCAGTATCGTACGGTGTATGCAAATGTTGGTTCAAACCTGCCTGCATTCAACGGCGATTCCTCCTGGGAGATTCCTCTACCAGGCACCTTCATCGTGGGGCTGGATGGCGTGGTCAGCCTGGCTCACGTTGACCCCGATTGGACTCATCGCATGGAGCCAGCCGCCCTGCTAGATGGTCTGCGCGCCCTATCAAGCAATAAGTAGAGCCCGTAACATCGATAGCTACTCTATTAGCTATAGTACATTTTTACATTACCGCACATTTGCGCTTAGCGCAAATGTGCGGTAATGTAAAAATGTACTATAGCTAATAGAGTAACGAGAAGGTCTAAATACATGCAAACACTAATCGGAAAAGTTGCCCTTGTCACGGGCGGAGGATCAGGGATCGGCCGGGCAACCGCGCTGGCCTTTGCGCGCAGTGGTGCCAAGGTGGTTGTCGCCGGCCGACGCGTTGCCGAGGGTGAAGAAACCGTTCATCTCATCCTGGAGGAGGCGAGCGATGCCATCTTTGTGCAAACCGATGTGACAAAATCCAAAAGTATTGAGGATTTGATGGTTGCGATCGTTGATACCTATGGCCATCTCGACTATGCCTTCAACAGCGCAGGGACCGAAGGTGGACTCGGCCCGATTACCGAACTCTCTGAGCAAGAGTGGGATAACACAATCAACACCAATCTGAAGGGCACCTGGCTCTCATTGCGGGCTGAAATACCCACGATGCTCCGCAACGGCGGGGGCTCGATTGTCAATATTTCATCCTTCGCCGGCATCGTCGGCATGCCCGGCTCAACCATCTACGCCGCGAGCGAGAACGGCATCATCGGAATGACAAGGGCGGCCGCCATCGAGTATGCCCGGTCCGGTATTCGCATCAACGTCGTTACTCCTGGCCCCATCGACACTGCGATGATGAACCGCTTTGTCGGCGGCAGTTCCGAGGCCAAAGCCCTGCTCGGTGCCAGCACCGCCCTTGGACGTGCCGGCTACCCCGAAGAGATCGCCAGCGCCGTCCTCTGGCTCGCCGCCGACACCGCCTCATTCGTCACCGGCCACAACCTCGTCGTAGACGGAGGGTACACCGCCCAATAAAAAACAGCAACAAGCGAAGGTTTTTGGTCTATTTCCCTCTCGGTCTCTATGCCGAGAGGTTGTAAGTTGACTATATTGCTTACATAACCGGCTTTAAGCAGCTAGCTTTTGATATCTATCTCAACAATTTGATTGCTAAAAATAGTAACAGTTCTATCTTTAAGCGTTGTTGGTATTGCAACACGGTAATTCCCCGCATTCAATCTTGGAAAAACTACCGCAAATAGATTATAACCATTTATTGCATATCTATTAGCATAAGCCGTATATGTTTCATTTTCATGCCTCTCTCCATAAACATTATGAGCTTTAAAAAAATACAACGTAGCTGCTTGACCGACTAACCCTTCTGTAACATAAATGATTAGTGCTCCATCATCTCCATACCTGATATTACTGTCTTGCTCAATCCTCTTGCGAACTTCATGATCAAGAGGGAAAGTAGTTACTGCCTGCGAAGGAAATGTATTGGGGAGAGGAGCAGTCTTCATTCGATCTAATCGAGAAGTATTGCTTTGTTGAAACTTTTTTTCAAGATGAACTGGGGATAGAGGAACAACCCATTGACCGAATTTTATACATCATTACTACTGCGTTAGTCAATCTAATATATAGGTTATGTTTATTGCAGAAAGAAAAGGCTTTCTCACAAACTCCGAAGAGGTCTTACAATTTCACGCGGTGATAGCGCTCATAGTTCATCCGTAGCAGTTCGATCAGCCCGGGTATGCTCTCAGGTCCGTTGATGCGATATGTTACCCATCCAGTATCTGGTAGGATATGATGCAGATCCGCTCGCCCGGCCGCCACCAGCTCCTCGCGGACCTTCACCGAGAACGGCAGATCCGCCCAGCGCCCGCCATGCATATGCCCAACCTCATGCCCGCTCACCCGAAACTCCGTCCCCCCAAATCGGTGCGGTACCTTCTCCATATCCGGCCAACCCATAACCTCTTGCTCAACCATCTCAGCAATTGTACTCATATTTTTCTCTTCCTTAGATATTAGGATAGCAAATTTATACCTTCCATTTCTTATAGTACAACATTCTTTCGCCCGATATTATGCCATTTTTCTCAGATCAGATTCCAATGTATCCTTTTTAGAAGCTGCCACCCGCGCCACCGCCGAAGCCGCTACCTGCACCGCCGCCGAAGCTCCCACCTGTATAGCTACCTGTGTGATACATTCCAGCGTAGTGACTATGGCTTGAATGTGTGCCAGCCCTTCTCGCGCCATCGCTCGGAGGCCTTTTCCAACGAAAAGCAATAAAGAAGACCAGGGTAAGAGTTCCTATAATCATCAGGAGGGCCACAATCATCCCCACCGGAGTGATCGAGCTTCCCGTCAAATCGTCGCGCACTGCATCAATCGCTGCTATCGTCGCGCCAGTATAATCGCCCTCGTGAAAATTATCTCCAAAGGCGCTGACCGCATTGCTAGCCTGATCGTTCGACAACTGGACCTGTGTCCCACTCTCAACGGACATATGCCTGTGAACTGTATCGATCTCGATCGCGATGGCATCCTGAGTCGTCAGCTGCTCCCGCGTCGCCTGATTCAATGCCTCCTGATCACCGCCAAAGGTCTTCGTCGTGAAAATCACAATCGGATTCGTCAACGTGGCCGCCTCTGCCCTCACCTTCCCTGCATCCAATACGCCCGCTTGATCAGTAATCGTAACAGCATTCGCATATGCGTTTGAGCTCATAACGAGAAAGAGAGCAGAAGCGGCAAAGAAGGTAAGCATGACCAGAAAAAAGCTATATATTTGTCCTAATACTTGTGTCTTTATACTCATAATCGTAAATTCCTTTCATAAGGAATAAAAGAAGTTTCTATTTTTCTTCAAGATCTCTAATATATCTAATGAATGATAGACGTTATAAATCTTGCTAAATTAAATTATTAGAAGCAGCACGAGTGTCGTTTGACTCATAAGTTTACGGCAATACTTTTCGGTGTGTCTACGGGGGTAGTCGGTCATTCCGCAATTTCGGCCTGAGGGATTGTCAAAAGTACGACTTCGTGGAGTGATCTTTGTGCTTGACATCCGTTCATTCATCAAGTAGTGTATTGAAGAACGAAGGAGGAAATTCAAGCATGGAAGAACCGATGAACAGGGTGATAGAGGCACGAGCGCAGTTCTGGTCAAGCTTAGGCGAGATGGACATGGATGTACTGACTCACCTCATCAACCCGGCATTTCTGGGCGGCCCTCGCTGGCCTACTATGCACCAGGCGTATCTAAAGGTCGAGCGGCCACACAGCGTCCTACTTGCCAGTGATGGCCTGTCAGACCCCTTCGAGGATGAGCAAGAGGCAAACGTCGGTTTTGGTATCGAGTGCTATGTCGACTCCGACGAGCCCGAACTGCGTACGGCGCTTGGGAAGCTGAGAGGGAGCTGGCAATTCCAGTTGTTATATCAGGTGGCGCAAAACGCGGCCCATCTCCGTGTAATCAAAGAGGAGTTGGAGCAATATGAGGTAATAGCCCTGGAGGTCTATGACGTCAATGTGCCGCAAAACTTCATCAGCCCGGAGGGGCGCGTGGGAACCCTGCTAGGCATAGACGCACCAGGCATCCCACGCGAAATCAACACACCAGAGGGCTCCATCCGCCTGGTCAGCATCAAGCTGCTAACTCTACCAGAACTTGCGTATATTACGCAGTATGGGGAAGATGGTCGGAAGCACCTCGCTGAGTTGTTCCGCGCTCAGGGCTCATATCACCTGTCTTCTTTGAAGAGAAAGTCTGTCGTGTTCGGCGATAATTAGAACTACCGGCGAATTGACTCACGTTAGATCTTACTCTTGACGAGGGGAGTACTAAATAGGATTTCCACATAGCCTTCCGTTCCATTCACCCGGATTTTCTGTCCGTCATTGATCAGCCTGGTGGCATTTTCTACGTTTACTACTGCAGGTAAACCATATTCACGTGCGATAAATGCTCCATGGGTCATCAGTCCACCAACTTCGGTGACCAGGCCTTTTATGGATACAAATAATGATGTCCAGCTAGGGTCAGTAAATGAGGTGACTAATATATCTCCATCTTCTAGATCAGCATCTTCCATGTTTAAGATGACACGTGCTCGTCCCTCTATAACTCCGGAAGAAACAGGTAGACCTACAATAGCTTCGGCTGGGAGATTTTCTCGTTTGTACTCACTTGCAATGATTTCACCATCAGACGTGATAACACGTGGGGGAGGTAGTTTTTCATAAACCTGATGGAACTTTGCCAGCATGACTACAGTGAGTTTAACGGAAAAGATGTGGGAGTGTTTGGGCTTTTTGGATATACCTACCTGGATCATTACTGGACCGACCCTGATCGCTTTCCTTTTCTGATTCGCGTAGACGAACACATTGCCGGGTTTGTGTTGGTACGATCAATAGATGGGTTTACTCCCAAAGCTGCGTCAGAGCCAATTTATGGTCTTTCCAACAACAAGTCTTGTGGATTGATATAAAACCATGCTTTTGGTAGCCCTTTCATTCATCCTTTGAATCACTTGAGGACCATAAGTATGCGCTCAAAAAGGTCATCCCATGGCCGTGCAGGTAACGCAATAGCTCCTACACGTCTAGCCTCTTCCTTGAGCCATTGTCCATATAACCAGCTCACGTGTGCACGCTTTTCTTGAATACTGTGTTCGGGCTCACGCTGCAAAAAATTTCGACGGAGTTGCTCTTCGCTTTCTTCGTACAGGAAGAGCGCTCGTACCTGGCTACCGGTCGAGTTAAGAGAAAAAGAGGATGAAGTTGCTAGTATGGGGAGGATGAAATCACCTTCCAAAACAATAGGTACCTGGCTGTCAAGATGATTCATAATAACCGCTTCCAAAGCGGGTGCCATTACCTGACCAACGGCAATCAATTGCTTGACCATCTCCTCTGCTGACTGATTCGCGGCTTCAGGATGAGTGTGCCAATAATGTAAAACAGGTTGCTCTGCAGGGGTCGTCATACGTTCGAGAATCACCTGGAAATCATCAACCTCAGTGATACCAATTCCAAAATGATGGGCCAGGCGATAGCTGACGCCTGTTTTCCCGACGCCAGATGGACCTCCAAGCAAGAGTACCTGCCATGAGCGTTGGGGGATGTTAGCGTTCATGATCCTTGTCCTCTCTGCGAAAAGCGTTAAGCTATTATTTCCCCTTTACAGTATAAGGGAAAGAAGAGGTTGCTGTCTAACTGATATATTGATAAACCTATTACTAAAAGTGTATATGACCCTTTTTAACTGACAAGCAACAAGTCTACCAATCATTTGCCGAATTGCTCATGCTACTTGCATACCCGGCTAGTCTAGAAGGTAGGGATAATATCTACGATATTCTTAGTGAGATAGTTCCTCAGTTCCATAAGCTTCCACAAGTATCCAGGGTGGGGGAGGTGGAGTAGGGCTGTGGAGGCCGAGCTAGGCATGTTTCTGGCAGACGTAGATCATCGCAGGAGAAGTGGCGGTCAGAGGTTCTTGCTGCCAACTGCCGTAACGCTGGCGGATCTGAAACCCATTGTAGTGTAGCAAGGCTTCCATCTCTTGAGGAAAGACATAGCGCAGGGCTACGCGCAGTGTCTTCTCTTTTTGCCCGCCTCCTGGCTGAAGAAAGGTGAGATGGCGAGTGTAGTGCTGGATCTGGGTCATGGGATCGTAGTGTTGCTGCTCAACAACCACGAGCTGCCCTCCATCGGGGGTCACGTACGTATCTCCTTCTGGATGGCGCACTTGCAGAAGATTGCGTGGGGAAGGATTGCGTGTTTCAAAGAGAAAACACCCCTCTGGAAGTAGATGTTCCCGGACGCGGGCCAGCATCGCTTCCTGGTCTTCTCGGGTCAGAAAGAATTGAAAGACATTTTCCTGCATATAAATGAAAGAAAATTGCTTCCCAAGGTGGAACGCGCGCGCATCAGCCACTACCCATTCGATCGAGAGGCCCTGCTTCGCCGCCTTCCGGCGAGCCCACGCGATCATTTCTGGCGTGATATCCACACCCGTCACCTGGTAGCCAAGTTCCGCCATGCGAAGAGCCATACGCCCCGTTCCACATGCCAGATCCAGCAGAGGCCCTCCAAGCGAGCGTGCCCACTGCTCGGTCAAGGGATAATCGTCATAATAGCCCTCGTTTTGCAGATCATAAATCTGCGGGTCTCGAAAATCTTCTAGATTATCATGATCAATCATTAAGGCCCTCTTCGCATATTCATGGTTCGTTGCCGAATTTACAAAGCTCAGGAGGAGTATAGCAGATAGGGAGCGGTTTTTCCAGGCTATGACTACCCGGTGCTCATGCTTCGAGCCGATTGCTCCCCATTTTCCAAACGAAGATAACAATTTTCTAATGACACATAGTGATTTTGTCATTCCATAGCTTATACTACTATCATTCGTTCAGGATGAATATCCCTTTACCAGAAAGCTTTCAAAGCATATCACATAAAGAGGAGCTGAGAAGATTGATTACACGTTCACTTGGAACACACGGCCCTGAAGTATCGGCCATTGGACTGGGCTGCTCGGGCATGTCTGACGCGTACGGGGTGGTAGATGATGCCGAGAGCATCGCGACGATCCATGCCGCGCTCGATAGTGGTATCACTCTGCTTGACACGGCCGATTTCTACGGTATGGGGCATAACGAGATGCTGCTCCGCGAGGCCCTGCGCGGGCGTGCGCGCGAGCAGATCATCATCAGCGACAAGTTTGGGGGGATGCGCGACCCCGCCGGTGGCTTTATCGGCAGCGATGGCCGTCCTGCCTCTGTCAAGAACTTTCTTGCCTACACCCTGCGCCGACTTGGCACCGATTACGTTGACATCTATCGTCTCGCACGCCTTGATCCTGCCGTGCCTATTGAAGATACCATTGGCGCTATCGCGGACATGGTGAAGGCCGGGTACGTCCGTTTCGTTGGCCTCTCCGAAGTCGGACCCGCCACGATACGGCGCGCCCAGGCGGTGCATCCCATTTCCGACTTACAGATCGAGTACTCGCTGTTCTCGCGCGACATCGAGGCAGATGTTCTCCCCACTTGTCGTGAACTCCGCATCGGTATAACCGCTTACGGCGTCCTGGCACGCGGTCTCCTCAGCGGACACTGGTCGAAAGAGCGCTCAAATGCGCCCGGCGATTTCCGCAGTTTCAGCCCCCGCTTCAACGGAGCCAACCTCGATCACAACCTCGCCCTTGTCGAGGCACTGCGCTCAATTGCCGAGGCAAAGGATGCAGCCGTCTCGCAGATCGCCATTGCCTGGGTGCTTACACGTGGACACGATATCGTACCGCTCGTCGGAGCACGCCGGCGCAACAGCCTCAGCGAGTCCCTGAAGGCCCTCGACCTGACACTCACAGCCGATGACCTGGCCCAGATCGAACGTGCCATCCCCGCAGGAGCAGCCGCCGGCGGACGCTATCCCGCGCCGCTGATGGCCCTGCTCGATAGCGAACAAGGCCGAGAGCAGAACCGATGACCGGCGAAACACTCATTCCCAAACATATTTTATGGGTCATGGCGAACCTTTGAAAATGACGAATAGCGTGTTTTC
>CAXTXB010000097.1:8476-13121 GCA_964247965.1 uncultured Dictyobacter sp.
TATTCGTCATTGACTTTGCGCCATAGATTGGATAGGCTTTTTTGGAAGAGTTAGTGCCGCATGTCTCTATTTTCGATTTCTATACGTGCCTGAGTTAGCGGCAATTTCGACGATTGGGGAACGATGTATGCTTTTTCGCCTTGTGGGCAAGTGCGGGCGGTGGCAAAAACGCTGTTCGTCTTTTGTATGCAGGCGATTATAGCAAGTCTGGCTAGCGTATCCTTGGGATGGTTCCTAAAATCTAGCGAATCCTTGATTCGTCAGGTCATGGGGCTACCAGCGGGTCACTGCTTCGGCAGACAACAGTTCGATGAGTGGATCACACCTTGGGGTCTTGTTCCAGCCTCAAGCCCTGTGGAAATATATTAAGGGTAAGTGAAAACTGAATGTGTGTATCTCATGACAACCTCATCGAACCCTCGCGAGGAGCATCTTACTCTGAAAGGAGAACCTAACGTTATGTCCGATGTTTTAGTGCATGTCGTCAATCAGAATGGCAAGCCATTGATGCCCTGTGCACCTGCCAAAGCGCGGAAGCTGTTACGTGACCAGCGAGCGAAGGTGCTCAAACGTACGCCGTTCACTGTCAAGTTGCTTTGGGACTGTGAGGAACACGTGCAAGACATCACGGTTGGCATCGATAAGGGGAGCCATGTGACAGGCTTTTCCTGTGTACGGCTACCAGACGGCCACATGGCGCAAGGCACAAGATCTTCCCAAAGAGCACGATGTGGATGCTCTGTGTTTGACCACGTATGCTACCGGAGAACTGGTCCCTTATCAGTGGGAGCGTTTCTTTTCCATCCGTTTCCGTCCTCGCCAGACCCGTCGGCAGTATCTCGATTTGCCGCAAAAGGGGAAAGGGCGAGTCAAATATCAGGTCAATGAGCAGCTTGGTGGCTTTCACAAAGGGGATATCGTGCGCGTGAAAGGCCGCTTTGTGAAGCAGATAAACTCGATCTACTCCAACGGCTATCTGGCCTTTCCTTGCGTGAAAGGGGAACCTGTTACGGCTCGACCCAAAGATTGTCGCCTCCTTGAGCGAGGAAGGACTATCATTTGGGAGCGGAGTCTCCATCAAGATCGTCAAACATAATCGAGGCTTCGCTATAGTTCTTAAGAACGTTTATGATACAGGGAGGTTCAGGAATGTATACTCTTGGGATCAATGCAGTCTATCATGATCCGGCTGCTTGTCTTGTCAGGGATGGGCGGGTGCTGGCTGCGGCGGAGGAGGAGCGTTTCACGCGTGTGAAGCATGGTAAGCGGCCGATACCGTTCTCTACCTATGAACTTCCCTTTCACGCGATCGATTACTGTTTGCGAGTGGCCAATATCAATCTTAGAGATGTCGATCATGTGGCTTATTCCTATGATCCCTACCTGCTGCTAGGCCCTCATAGTGGCGCGGCAACTATTATCTTACCCCTCGAACCAAGCGCGCAGCCCACACCGGCGGAATGGGAATCCGCCTGGGACCCGCTTTTCCTCTCGTCGATCGTTAATGCTCCGCGTCACCTGGTTGGGGGAGTTCCACAACACTTACAGGCTCGCTTCCGAGGCGCATCCTCGCAGGGTTCGTATCGCTGGCACTTTGTCGAGCATCATACTGCGCACGCGGCCAGCGCTTTCCATGCTTCGCCGTTTGAGCGCGCGGCGGTCTTGACTCTGGATGGGCGTGGCGAGCGAGCGAGCACGACATATAGCGTTGGAGAGGGTAATGATCTGCGCCGCCTGGGCCAGGTTGACGTTCCTCATTCGCTTGGCTTGCTCTATGAGCAGGTGACGGAGTACCTGGGCTTCCTGCATTCTGCGGATGAGTATAAGGTGATGGCGCTGGCCTCGTTTGGCAAGCCGAGCTATCTGACGGAGTTTCGTGAGATGGTGCGAGTCAGCTCTGGTGGTCAGTATACTATCGAGCCTCCGCGTTTGAGAGAGCGTTTT
The DNA here is from genome assembly GCA_964247965.1 of uncultured Dictyobacter sp. Lineage (GTDB taxonomy): Bacteria > Chloroflexota > Ktedonobacteria > Ktedonobacterales > Ktedonobacteraceae > Dictyobacter. The sequence goes on from CAXTXB010000097.1 coordinate 10,421, forward strand.
GGCGCGCCGCGTCTGCCGGGTGAACCTCTGGAGCAGCGGCATTATGATATTGCGCGTTCGCTGCAAAGGGTGCTTGAGGAGTCGGTGCTCGAACTGGTGGCCTGGTTCTATCATGAGAGTGCGGCGGACGCGTTGTGCCTGGCGGGCGGTGTGGCACTCAATTGTGTGATGAATTCCCGTGTCCAGGATCAGGGTCTCTTCAAGCATGTCTGGGTGCAGCCGGCGGCCAATGATGCTGGAACCGCGCTGGGGGCGGCGCTCTGGATCGATGCCCAGGAACGCGCTACGAGTACACGGTCCTATCGTATGGATCATGCCTTCCTGGGACCTCAGTTCGCGGACGACGAGATCGAACAGTTCTTACGCTGGTCCAAGCTGCCCTACCGGCGCTTAACCAATGGTGTGCAGGAGGTTGCGGAACTGCTGGCGCAGGACAAAATAGTCGGCTGGTTTCAGGGGCGTATGGAGTTTGGTCCCCGCGCCCTGGGCGCCCGCTCGATCCTGGCTTCACCCATGCACGCGGAGATGCAGGAGCGGCTCAACGAGCTTAAGGATCGCGAAGACTTTCGTCCGGTCGCGCCTGTGGTGCTGGAGGAGGAGGCTGCGTCCTGGTTTATCAATGCCGGCAGCTCGCCCTTCATGCTCTTCGTCTATGATGTCCTGCCCGAAAAGGCCGACCTCATTCCCGCCGTCCGTCACGTGGACGGCACTGCGCGCATCCAGACGATCAACCGTGAGCAGAATCCGCCCTACTATGATTTGATCAAAGCGTTTCAGGAGCGCACCGGTGTGCCTGTGCTCGTCAATACCTCGTTCAATACGCGTGGTGAGCCTGTTGTTTGTACGCCCCGTGATGCAATCGAGTGTTTCTGGACCTCTCCGCTTGATGCGCTCGTAATTGGCTCTTTCCTATTGATGAAGTCGGCAAGCGTTGCTGTGGCAGGAAGTTTATAATAGAGGGAGAGTTTCAGACTACTTTTTGCATTTTAATTATTGTACATTTCTTTCATTTCTGCACACTTTTGCATCAAGTGCAAAAGTGTGCAGAAATGAAAGAAATGTACAATAATTAAAATGCAAAAAGTAGTCTGAAACTCTCGAAGATGGCTCTCAAGAGGTGATCTTTGACAACGATCGTAGCTATCGTGGGGGAGAAGATAAATGAAACGTATCTCAGTTGTTGTGCCAACGTATAAACGGCGGGACTATCTTGAACGCTGCCTGAGAGCTTTACTTGCCCAGGATTTCCCGCCCGCCGACTACGAGATTATCATCGCTGACGATGCCGCCTCCGATCAGACAAGGCAGCAGGTAGAGGATTGGTCTGCGCGCACCTCAGCTGAGGGTTACACTCTCCGTTATCTCCCAGTGACATCCAAAACTGCCCACGGCCCTGCGGCCGCCCGCAATGCTGGCTGGCGGGCAGCGCAATCCGAAATCATCGCCTTCACCGATGACGATTGCATCCCCGAACAGCGCTGGCTCAGCTCTGGCCTTGCCGCCTTCGAGAGCGCGGATGATATCGCAGCCATCTCGGGTCGCATCGTTATCCCTATGTCTACCAGCGTGACCGATTATGAATACAATGCCTACCAGCTCACGCGCAGCGAGTTTGTGACCGCCAATTGTTTCTACCGGCGTGCCACGCTCTTGCAGGTTGATGGCTTCGACGAGCGTTTCACCTCGGCCTGGCGCGAGGATACCGATCTCTACTTCACCTTGCTTGAGCACGATCTTCCCAGCATCGCAGTTCCTGAAGCGGTCGTAATGCATCCGGTTCGCCCCGCCCGCTGGGGCATCAGCGTACATCAGCAACGCAAAAGTATGTTCAATGCCCTGCTCTACAAGAAACATCCAGCGTTATATCGTCAGAAAGTACAGGCAGCGCCGCCCTGGCACTATTATAGTATCCTGGGCGCGCTGCTTGTGGCTATAGTTGCCGGCATCTTTGGTCTCTGGCTATTGAGCCTCATCGCCGTCAGCGCCTGGCTCTACATGACTGTGCGCTTTAGCGTACAGCGTCTGCGCAAAACTGTGCGTACACCTACCCATATCACCGAGATGCTAGTCACATCAGCCTTGATTCCGCCGCTCTGCATCTTCTGGCGCGTATATGGCATGCTCAAATTTCGCGTATTCTTCTTATAATAAACTTTTACTTATCTTGATCGATTGCGCCGATCGCCTTGCTTATATCGGTAGGTGATTTGTATTCCTGCTCTGGTAACTGTTGTAGCGCCTCGTGAATATTCTCATCCGCGCCATTCTTTTCTGCCTGCTTTATCAACGCGGATTTGTCAGCAGGGTAGTCAACACCTTTCAAGAACTTTTCTACCTGGATTGGATTTATTTTTGCCATTATCATTTTCTCCTTTTATGTCTGTCTTTTACACACTAGTAACTGCCTGTACAGTAGTGTACACGAACGAGAGGAGAGAAGTGTTGCAGAACTCGTCAGAATTTTATCCTCTAAGATGTGTAACTTTTTTAGATACTCGTTCGTGTCGTTCTATGAAAAGCGAGGTCCTGTCTCTCATGCGTATATAATACGAGAGGTGATAATGGGCCTCCCATTTTGGGTGTATCGAACACTAGAACGTCTATTGCACCCACACAGCTAGCTCCGCGTAGCGACAATCCCTTGCAGTCAATGCAGTTCAAATACGGAGAAAAATAGAGAACGAACGGAGCAGGGTACCAA
>CAXTXB010000098.1:0-3701 GCA_964247965.1 uncultured Dictyobacter sp.
GCCCTCTCTAATTTGGCCCAAACTTAGGCAATGCACAAAAATTAGAAATTGTAAAAAATGCATAAAGTTTAATATCACTCATAAAGAGCAGATGTGCAATTCACTTCGTTCTTTCTACTTCGTCTTACTGCTCTATTTTAGACCATGAGATTGTCCACGTAGCAGTAGCGCCAATCTTCGCCGGGCTCGAAGGATTGGACGATGGGGTGATGGGTGCCGTGGAAGTGCCTGGTGGCATGCTTGTTCTTTGAGGAATCGCAGCAGCCGACGTGGCCGCATTCGAGGCATAGACGCAGGTGGACCCAGGTGTCGCCGGTTTTCAAACAATCCTCGCAGCCATTGGCGCTGGGAGTAACGTCACGGATCTCATTCAGGTGGTGACATGTTTTCATAGGGTTTCTCTCCTCATAGAAGGCAGTAAGTACACAATCAAAAAAGCTAATACGTCAAGAATTCTCATTGGTTGGATGATTCTGGATAGGTAGACAGACCTGGAAGCGGGTATCTCCTGGTGTGGAGGTAACGGTAATATCGCCGTGGTGATCGTCTACGACGATACGATGAGCGATATCTAGACCCAGGCCTGTGCCCTTGCCGACACCCTTGGTTGTAAAGAAGGGCTCAAAGATATGCGATTGAATATCGGGTGGGATACCAGGTCCATTGTCGGAGATCTCGACCTGGATGAAATCACCCTCGCGCCACGTGCGGATCTTGATCTGACCGTGGCCATCCAGGGCATCAACCGCATTATCGATGAGATTGGTCCAGACCTGGTTCAGCTCGCTGCCATAGACCATGATGCGCGGCAGGCTGTGGTCATACTTGCGCTCCACAACGATATCGTGCTTCAGCTTGTGCTGCATGATCTTCAGCGTGTTCTCAAGCCCCTCGTGGATGTCTACCTCTTGCTGCCTCGCCTGGTCCATATAAGCGTACTCTTTCATCGCCTGGATCAGCTCGGAGATACGCACGGTGCTATGTTCAATTTCGTCTAACAGCTCGGTCGTCGTGAGCGTTGCCTCTAACCACGTAAGTGCATCAACAGGTGAAGCAGGCTCAATCTGGGTGGCAAACTCGTCCAATTGCTGTACATCCAGGCCGACCCTCACAAAGGTCGGAGCCAGCTCCCAGCTATCCGTAACCCCGTGATCGTCGAGCCAGGCCCCCAGTTCGTCTTCGCGTTCACTCTGCTCCAGAGCATCCAGCTCTTCAGCCTTCGCGGACTGCTTCACAGCAGTATCGCATAGTTGAGCAAGCTGCTCCATTTGTGCTGAAGTCAGTTGCTGATTGAGTGCGAGCGAGGACGATTGCAGCGTCTGCACTGTCTTACGCAACTGCTGGGCAGAACGACGGCTGGCCGCCGCTGGATTGTTTAACTCGTGCGCAAGGCCTGCAGACAGTTTGCCCAGTCCAGCTAGCTTGTCGTTCTGCTGAATAATAGTGTCCATCGACTGAACGCGTTCGCTGAGGGTTGAGAGGACAATTTTGATCAACGAGGGGCAGCGAGCTAGCATCTCATGAAATTGCGGAATGTCCATAGATAGCAGGCAGCTATCAGCAATCGAGCGGGCGCTAGCAACGAAAGGAGTCTCAGTTAATAGAGGCACCTCGCCAGTGAAAGCTCCCGCGTGATGCCTGGCAACCACAGCCTCGCGTCCACTTATGTTGTGCGTGATCTGTAACTCGCCGCTGAGCAGCACATAGAAATGTACAGCAGGATTCCCCTCGGTGAAGAGCACATCACCATTTTTAAGCGCAAGCTCGCTGCTATGCTCGGTGATCCATTGCAACTGATCATCCTGCAATTGCGCAAAGAGCGGAACTTTGCGCAGTTCATCTATCAGCATTAGATCACCTCACCAAGGTAGCGGTGAACAAACTGAATGGCAATCGAGCCCTCACCTACGCCGGATGCGACGCGCTTCACCGAGCCATGGCGCACATCTCCAGCGACAAAGATGCCGGGCACATTTGTTTCCAGCAAGAATGGATCACGCTCTAGCAGCCAGCCCTTCGGCCGCTGTCCATTCTGTATAAGATCCGGCCCGGCCAGGAGAAAACCCTGCTCATCGCGCGCAAGCAGGCCAGAGGTCCAATCAGTGCGCGGCATGGCTCCGATAAAGATAAAGAGCGCCGTCGCAGGCACAGTCTCGCTTTTTCCTGTGTTGGAATCTAGCAGCGTGATGGTCTCAAGGCTCGTCTCACCCTTCACTTCCGTCACAGAGGTGCATAGGCGAACAGTAATATTCTCTGTCGACTGAATCTGATCTACCAGATACTGAGACATGCCCTTCGCCAGCGAATCGCCGCGCACCAGCATCGTCACGGAGCGAGCGTGGCGCGAGAAGTACATGGCGGCCTGTCCGGCAGAGTTCGCGCCACCGATGATAAAGACATCCGAGTCAGCGCAGGAGAGCGCCTCGCTTATGGCTGCGCCATAGTAGACGCCTGCGTCGGTCAGGCGCTCCATGCCGGGGACTGAGAGCTTGCGATAAGAAACTCCAGTAGCAATCAGCAGGGCATGACAGCTAATTTCGGTGCCGTCAGTGAGTTTCACCAGGCGATAGGGGCCGTCGACGCGAATGCTGGCCACCTCTTGCGGACTCAGAATCTCCACACCAAAGCGGGTTGCCTGGGCAACTGCGCGACGGGTCAGGTCAGCTCCACTCAACCCGACGGGAAAGCCCAGGTAGTTCTCGATGCGCGAACTGGTGCCCGCCTGTCCACCCGGGGCCTCGCGCTCGATCAAGACCGTGTGTAGTCCTTCAGATGCGCCATAGACCGCCGCCGCCAGGCCCGCAGGCCCCGATCCAACGATAATCAGATCATAGAAGGGCATGGTCGCACGCGTCTTGAGGCCGATCTTTTCGGCAATCTCGGCGTTGGTCGGCTGGATAAGCGACGAACCATCTTGAAAGAGTAGCAGCGGCAAGAGCGAGACATCCAGATCGGCATTCTTGATCAGACCCTGAGCTTCCGGGCTGCTTTCGATATCGAGCCACTGGTAAGGCACCAGGTTGCGTGACAGAAAATCCTTCACCTGGTGCGACTGCGGCGACCAGCGATGCCCGATTACGCGAATGCCCTCGAACGGCGGGTGAAAATCAGCCAGCCAGTCATCTAATAAATCCTGCAATACAGGGTACAGGCGCTCCTCGGGCGGGTCCCAGGGCTTCACCAGATAATAATCAATTTTCACCGTATTGATAGCACGAATGGCCGCGTCGGTATCGGCATATGCCGTCAGCAGGGCACGCTTGGCCTCCGGGAACAGCACCAGAGTCTGCTCCAGAAACTCCACGCCCGACATCTGCGGCATACGCTGATCCGTCAAAAGAAGCGCAACGGGCTCATTGCGCAGCTTTAACTGCTTCAATATATCAAGGGCTGCTGCGCCCGATGTAGCACGTAAAACACGAAACTGGCTACTGTACTTCTTGCGCAAATCACGGTCAAGAGTACGCGAAACTTCAGGATCATCATCTACGGCCAGGATCACAGGTTTTGCCATGTAGTAGAATCCTCTCTGTCATTCAAAATCAAAAAAATCTTCTTCTCATCCTTAGATGCATTTAGAAATGCAGGAAAGTATTGCTTTAACCCCCATCACGAGACCGGCTCACTGCGCGTAGCGACACTCCCTTGCGGTTGTCGTGGGAGCTGGCCTCATTGCTCGCCTTCCACGACAACCGCAAGGG
>CAXTXB010000098.1:3711-13005 GCA_964247965.1 uncultured Dictyobacter sp.
GAACAATATAGAGTGAAGATATCACACTCGAATGTATCACTTACAATAGCATTTTTGCAATACGCACCGAAAACTGCTATACTTACCTCATGGTAACTAAGAGTTCGCCCGTCATACCGAATATATTGGACCCCAACTGCGGATCGCGAGAAGTGCTTGACGTGATTGCCGATAAGTGGACTATGATCACTCTGTATACACTTGCAAATGGCACCCGGCGTTTCGGAGAATTGCAGCGTGACGTAGGTGGCATCTCGCAGAAGATGTTGACGCAGACCCTGCGCAAGTTAGAGAGCAACGGCATGGTTGAGCGCACAGTCTACCCGGTCATCCCACCAAAAGTTGAGTACAACCTGACGGCCCTGGGTGAGACCTTCATTGAAGCGCTCTCCGCCGTCTGTAAGTGGGCAGAGGATCACCGAGATGACGTAGCGGCGGCACAAGCTAGCTAGTCTCCTTTCTAGAGAACGTCGGAACCCTGTCCATCCGCATTCTTAGTTGATGAGCTTCCTTCAGCGCTTGCTATACTTATTTTTCATCTTTTTGCTTTTTCTACACTTTTCGGGCTTCGCTCGAAAAGTGTAATAAAAGAAAAAAGATGAAAAATAAGTATAGCGAACGCTGAAGGAAGCTGGAGTACGTCGGATTCGCCAAAAGCTGGGATCGCATTATTCTGCGCGGCAGCTACGACAGCAAGAAGTTTCTGGCCTTCTACCTGACGCAGGGAATTCTACAGGCAGCCTTCGGACTGAACCGTGGCGGCGGTCCGGAGCTTGAACCTGATTCCGAGTTGAGCGCGTGTCAGGATCTGATTCGCAGCCGCATCCAACTATCGGAAGCCGCCCTCGCAGACGACCATGTGGACCTGCGATCGTTAAACACGGCGCTGAAGTGAACATGGTGCAGCTATAGACCTGGTAACCAGCAGAGCAGAAAGAGAGAATCGGTGCACAATCTTCCCACATCCATCAAGTTACCACAAGGAACAATTACGCTGCTCTTCACCGATATCGAGGGCTCTACACGCCTGCTTCAACAACTGGGTAGCGAACTCTATGCTCAATTGCTTGCGGAGAGCCGTGATCTGCTGCAAGACACCTTTCAGAGGTGGAATGGAAGCATCGTCGATACTCAAGGAGATGCCTTCTTTGTAGCCTTTCTCCGTGCCAGCGACGGCGTCGCAGCAGCAATTGATGCCCAACGCACCTTTGCCACCCATACTTTTCCAGGCGGAACCAGCGTGCATATACGCATGGGAATACATACTGGAGAGCCAAAAGTATCTTCCACAGGCTACGTAGGCATGGACGTGCATCGCGGCGCGCGCATCATGGCCGCAGGACATGGTGGTCAGGTGCTCCTCTCGCAGACAACGCGCGACCTGGTCGAGCACGATCTACCAGACGGAGCAAGCATTCACTACCTTGGCGTCTACGGCCTCAAAGACATCACGGGCGAGATTCCCCTCTACCAGCTTTCTATCTCTGGCCTGCCCGCTTGCTTCCTCCCGCTTACGACTCGTACGACACAGAGTTACCTGCATGCTTTTCCTAGCCAGCCCACAACATTCATTGGGCGCGAGCAGGAACTTGCGGCCATCAATAAACTTCTGAGACGCGAGGACATTCGCTTACTTACTCTTGTGGGTACAGCCGGCGTGGGCAAGACGCGCCTGGCCTCGCAGCTCGCGACCGAGCTTACCGACATATTTCTAGATGGCATCTACTTTGTGGCACTGGCACAGGTATACGACGTAAATAACGTCTTGCCGACTATTGCCCGGGCACTTGGCGTGCGAGAAGAGAGCGGGCAGCCCTTGCCGGAGCTTGTAAAGGATGCTATTCAGGAAAAACGCGTTCTGCTGGTACTCGATAATATCGAACAAGTCATTGCTGCAGCGCTCATGCTGGCTGATCTCCTTGCACACTGTCCACTGCTCAAGATACTCGTCACCAGTCGAGAAGTCCTGCATATTCAGGCGGAACATGTCTTCGAGGTGCGTCCCCTCGCCGTACCTGATCTCAAACATTCACAAAGTAAAGATACTATTACAGATTACGCTTCTATTACTCTTTTTATCCAACGAGCGCAAGCAGTCAAGCCTGATTTTCAACTCAATGCAGCCAATGCTCGTGCAGTCGCAAAAATATGTGCACGCTTAGACGGAATCCCACTGGCAATCGAACTGGCAGGGGCTCGCATCAAATACATGACCCCGCAAACACTCCTTATTCAACTGGAGCAAGGGCTGGTTGGGCTCAAAGGGAACGCACGCGATGCACCTGCACGACAGCAAACTCTGCGGAGTGCTATAGCCTGGAGCTACGATCTGCTGAGCGCAGAGCAGCAGCAACTCTTTCGACGCCTGGCTATCTTCGTCGGCAGTTGGACATTAGAGGCCGCTACACAGATGTGCTTAGCGACTAATCAACCAGCAAGAGCAATGCTAGAAGAGCTAGAAGCACTGGCGGATAAGAGCTTGCTGCGCATTGAGGAACAAGAAGAGGGCGATCTACGTTTCTCGATGCTGCAAACGCTGCGCGAATATGGGCTAGAGTGCCTTACTGTAGTTGGAGAAATGGAAGCAATCCAGCAAGCGCATGCGACATATTACCTGGCTGAGGCAGAAAAAATCGCACCTGGCCTGCAAGGTGCCGAGGCAGCCCGCTGGCTCGACCAATTAGAGCAGGAACACAAGAATCTGCAGGCAGCACTCTCATGGATGCTGGAACGAGCTCAGAGCGAGACAATATATGCAGAGCAAGCCCGACGATTCTGTAAAGCGCTGGGGAATTTCTGGGAAGTTCGCAGTTACTTCCTGGAGGCGCGCGCCTTCCTGGAGCGGCTAGTTACAGTCAGTAAAGAGAGCCCACCTTCTCTTCGCGCGGAAGCACTCTACGAGGCGGGCTTCCTGGCTCTTATTCAGGATGATATAGAACGAGCAGAGCAATTTTTGAATGAAAGCCTCATGCTCTTCCGCATATTAGGAGACAAACTGAACACAGCAAAAGCGCTACGTACACTTGCTCAATTAAAGACCTTGACGACAACCATTGAGGCGCGTCGTCTTATGGAGGAATCGTTTGCGCTTTTCCAGGAGCTCGCAGACACAGATTGGGTCATGCACACACGTAGTGATATCGCCCGTATAGCAATTGTTCAAGGTGACTACACCGAAGCATGTACGCTTTTACGGGAATCTCTAAACGATTATGAAGCAAGAGGCAATACATATAAGTATCACAAAGCATTCCCGTTAGCCTTCCTGGCACGTGCGCTCTTCCTTTCTGGAAAAGAACTGGAGAATGCGCAAACATTAGCAGAAGAAAGCCTGGCCCTTTTTGAAGAGATAGGAAATCAACGCTTCGCTGCCTATGCTCTCAATATATTAGGCAGGATGGCTCTGCAGCAAGGCGACGTTGAGAAAGCAAGCGCATTATGTAGGGAAAGTGTAGAGCTTTTCGATGGAGTTTGCTACCGGGTTGGAGTCGCAGAATCGCTCATCTCTTTAGCCCATATACTGATGTATCAGGGTAATGACGAGGCAGCACAAGACTGCTACGAGAGGAGCTGGGCACTGCTATTGAAGGTATTAGACGCCAAAGAGCTGTGTGCCGCCTGCCTGGAAGGCTGGGGAGAACTGATAGTCCGGCAAGGGAAGTTAGAGCAAGCAGCACAAGCATGGGCAGTAGCGGCAATGATACGTGCCTCCCTGGTCGCTCCTATGCCTCCCATCTATCGTGCCGCGTACAATCGGGCAGTCGCAGTTGTACGTGAGCAGCTCGGCACAGAGACTTTTCAAGCAGCCTGGGCAGAAGGACGAAAGCTGTCACCGGCCCAGATTAAGGTTTTAGCGAATATCTGATCTCTATAATGTTTCTCTTCTAGCAGATAACGTGTCACAGGTTTGTAACTCTCTTGCCTGTTACCGTTCAATTTGCTTTTCACCCAAATTGAACGGTAACAGGCAAGGACTCTCATTTTAGCCTACTTGCTGCCAGGTTTGAGCACCATCTCTGGTGCGCCAGAGCGCTTTGTCAGTAATGGCCCAGCCGTTAGAATTATCCACAAAGCTGAAGGCTTTTATGTTGCCTATGCTATTGGCAAACTTCTGCCAGCTCTTGCCGCCAGTTGTTGTGCCGTAGATTGTGCCGCTCTGGCTATCAGAGGCCCAGGCATGCTGTGTATTAACAATATAGAGGTTATCGGAGCTGAAGGGTGAGAGTGCGCTGAGCTCGGTTTTCCAGTAGGAGAACCATGTGCGTCCACCGTCGTTGGTTGCGTAGAGTAGCGTACCATGCAAAGGCTTATTCGCCTCAATCTGTCCGCTTATCTGGACGGGGAGCAGTCCGTTGTTGCCGAAGAAGACGGGCGGAGTGGTCTGGAAGGATACCGAGGTGGCCGCCGTACCGATAGCGCCGGGCAGGTCGGGCAAGGTCTGCGGCTGCCAGCTATCCCCGCCGTCGTGCGTGACATACAAGAGTGCATTATTTGAGGCATCGTGCCCGGTCGCCCAGCCGTTCAATGTATCCTTGAACGAGATGCCCGTCTTGAAGCCTGGAAGGCCAAAGCCTTTTCTTGATTCAACAAGTTTGCGCCAGGTCTGACCACCATCTCTGGTACGGTAGATGGCCGCGCTCTCGTTGCCCGCGCCGGGTCCGCCATAGTTGATTATTTCGAGCCAGCCGGTCTGCAGATTCACGAAATGCGGCGGATCAAACACAGCGACTTCAGCATCATTGATTACCGAATGTTGCCAGCTCTTGCCGCCATCGCTCGTACGTAGCATATCAACCGTATTGGACACCTCCGGCGAACTTACGCTGGCGATCCAGGCATGATTAGTATCCATAAAAGTGCCTACTGAAGCCGGTGCGATCCCATTGGCCGGCGTGACATTTGTCCAATGAACGCCTGCGTCCGCTGTCTTAAAAACCGCTGACTTGCTCAACGCCCAGCCATGCATCTGATCGAGCATGCGCAGAGCAGTGAATGGACCAGCCGCTTTTGCTCCTACACTGGCTGTACTCTGGCTGTTCGTCAATGCCGTACTACCACCGTTGTTAGCGGCAGTAGTAGCGGCTACTGTAGGTACAGGTTTCGAATACGTGGGTATCGTAGAAGGATTAGGATCTCCACATGCTGTAAGCAAGCAAACCAGTAGCAAAAACAGTAAGCTAACACTAAATGAGGACAGCTTTATTATAATTTTTATCATTACAAATCCCTTCATATACTATTTTCCACCCACAACAACATTTTGTTTTAAGCAGCGGTTTAACGATCAGTCCAACACTTTTTGCTCCATTCCATGCAAAGCAGACAAATGTTGTTCTTTCTACATAGTAGAACGCTCTCAATCTAGATTATTAGCGGTCCTATTATAGGGTCGGCCTTAATAAGCCCTGTGAGCACGGTTCTTATTAAACTTTTTACATTTTTTGCATTTTTATAATTTTTTTTGGGAATGCGCAAAAAAATTAGAAAAATGCAAAAAATGTAAAAAGTTTAATAAGAACCGTAAAGAGCGGCGAAGCCGCGACAAGTTAGAGAGCGAGAAGCCGAAAATGATGGGGATCAAACACTCTCTGAAGAGCATGTTTTTAGACAAAAGCAATGGCTCGCCCGGGTCCACCGGTGGAATGCGCGACTTTCACCGGGAGAAACATAAAGTAGGCTCCACGCGGCGGCAATTGTTCCAGGCCCGAGAGCTGTTCTACAAAGCGCATACCACGACTCAAGCCCTCGCGGTGTGTGGGTGCTCCGTCTGGGAAGGCTCCTATGCTGGGTCCGTCGGTACCAATGCAGCGCACTCCGCGCTCATGCAGGAGCAACACGACATCGACATCGGGCGCGGGCCAGCCAGGTCCACGTTTATAAAGAACAATATCCCGGCAATACGCATCTCCTTGAGCACCACGTACAAAATACTTGTCCCAGCCGGTGTGAAGCAGTACGACCTCACCCGATCGAATCTGACCGTGCTCGCGTTCCCATGCCAGTATGTGCTCGGCTTTAATCCAGGGACTCACTCCAGGCTCTCCTTGCCCTGTAAGCTGCGTGACATCGACAACGACGGCGGGACCAATCAAATCCTGTAGTGGCACCTGGTCGCCGGTCTGTCTGCCTAACTCTCCCGCCCACGGCAAGCCAGAGTCGGGAGGAGGGATAAAGTGTGCAGGCGCATCGAAGTGCGTGCCAGTGTGTTCATCAATGATCCACATCCGCGTCTGATAAGGCCCATCGCTGGGAACGGAACCCTGCCGCTCGTTGAGTTCCGTATAGTAGTTCCACACCTTCGTGGTAAAAGGCATATGATAAGGCCACCATGCTGGTGCATCTGGAGCTACCGTTACAGACAAGTCTACGATGCGACTTGCGCTTAGATCATTCCACGTCGCCATATGCAAATTCATCTTTCTGTTTAAGCATTACTTTACTTCCACTCACCGATGAGCGCGACATTCACAGGTTCCATGCCTCCGGTACCAAAGCCCATAACCACGCGTAGAACACGAAAGAGACTGAGCGAGGTTGTAAAGGCGGAAGCAAAGCTACCTATCACAGCGATCAAGACTGTTCCCGTCCACGTCCATGTCCTCCGTGCTCCCTTGCCGATACTATCACCAAGCACGCCAAAGGCGAATGCACCAATAAAAGTCCCAAAGAAGCGCAAGCATATTCAGCTAAACCATAATTTGTTGCGCTTGTCAAGAAATTTTGTGGTAGGATCAGAATATCCACCACGCCTTCGGCGTGCTTGACTTTTGTATTGTATTTGCTTTTTACGCATAATCCAGGCTTCGCCCAGGTTAAAAAGCAAATACAATATATGACTATAAGAAAGCGTGTAAATAGATGTTAGCATATGTTTTCTGGCACTGGCGTGTGCCGCAGATCGATGCACAGAGCTATCAGGAGTATTTGATCAATTTCCACCAGGCGCTCTCCGGACAGAAACCTGCTGGCTTTCTCTCTTCCAGGGTACTTTTATTAGAGCGAGCACCGTGGTTGGGCAGAGAGGCGGAGACGTACGAGGACTGGTACTTCGTCGAGAACTCGGCGGCATTGGACCCACTCAACGTCAATGCTGTAAGCGGGCAGAGGCAGGAGCCGCATGACCGGGCGGCACGCTGGGCGGAGGGAGGCATAGCGGGACTTTATCGCCCACGCTTTGGAGAGCTTCAGACTTCTGCTCCGCGCTTCGCGTTCTGGTTTTCCAAGCCGGCTAACGTGAGCTATGCAGAACTGTATGATGCACTGCAGCCACTGGAAAAGCAGGAAGTGGGCACGCTATGGCAGCGACAAATGACGCTGGGACCTACAACGGAGTTCTGCTTCCACTCTCCCGAAGAAACCGCGCTACCAGATATCCTACAGACACTCACGATCCCTGTAGATCAAATATATGCATCTAGTTAGTACTCTGACACAGCTCTTTTGATAGATAAGGGTAACAGGCCCGCTCCGCGTCGCGACCATCCCTTACGTTCACGCCGCGATCTAGCGGATCGGAGTGCTTCCTCCGCCTCAAAAGCCAGAACCCGGAACAGGAGAGCGCCATTGCTATTGCTGAGCAACCAGCATGGATCACAGAAGGTATAATGTCAAGTACCCCGGCCTGAAGACACAGGGTTTCCAGAGGTCGATTACTATGACGAGGTGAGGCTGTGAGAAAACCAAAGAGGGAGAGGAGAAGACATGCCAGATCATAAGCCTATCATACATATCGCATCAACAGATGAACCAGGAAATCATCTGTCTGGCGATCTCTTCAGGCTTGCAACGATGAGTCTGACACCAACGACTATCTATGCGGCTGGAAGTACTCGCTACCTCTTTGCGGTAGATAGAGCAAGTGGAGAACAGCAACACGTTTACGAGAGCAGTGGCTCTTTTGTGAGCAATCCACTGGTTGTCAATGGCATACTTTATGCAACGACAGTAACAGCAGGGATGGATAGCCACAGTGTTATCGAGGCCTGGCGACTGAGCGATCATACTTCTCTTTGGCATTTTTCTACGGATCGTCCGGCATGTTATATATATTCTCCCCTTGTTGTAGCACATGAGATACTCTACGCGTCCACAACGAACGGCGGTACCTATGCTCTCGATGCGCTCACTGGAGCACTTTTGTGGGGATATCACACTGAGGTAGACGCACAGTATCATGGCTCTTTTTTTCTAACAATCCATAAAAATGTTCTCTATTGTGGTGCAGGTAGTGGTGCGATGCATACTACTGCGACGCTTGGAACAGTATTTGCGTTAGATGCTCGTAGTGGGCGCGATTTATGGGGCTACAAAGTGAATACGAGCGGAGTTGGTGGGGCACCAACCGTTGTTGATGAAATCGTATATACAGGCGTCTTTAATGATGTTGTCTATGCGCTTCAAGCCCACGATGGTTCTCTACTCTGGCGTTATCAGGGAATATCACCTATCCTGGGACGTGTCGCCGTCCATCATGATAGTGCTTATGCAGGAACCAGAGATAATGGGGTCATTGCGCTGGATGCAAAAAACGGAAAACTTCGTTGGCATCACTATATAGATGAACTGGTTCATTATTTCCCTGTTGCTGCCCATCGTATATTTGGCGTCTTTGTCGGAGCTATAGATGAACAGGCAGTCTATATTGGCTCGTCTAATGGCTTCGTTTGTGCGTTGCGTCGTAGTGATGGTTCAGTATTATGGCTATATGAAACAGATGGACTGCTTGTTGTTCCCGTTGCAGTGGATAAAGGCGTTGTGTTTATTCTATCAGAGGCAAAGTATACAAATAAGAGTGCTATCTATGCACTTTCTGCGGATCAGGGTCATCCGCTCTGGCATACACCTATTGGATTGCTTGATCCAATTCAACCATCATCACTTTCAGAAGGAAATGGTAGAGGTGGTATGATTTCTATTACACAATCAGGCACGCCAGCATTTACAGAGCAAGACATCAGGAATTACTTTGAACAGCATCCAGTTCTGACTACAGCACAGATGCCAGCCCCGATCACAAACATATTCTTTCTTACCAGCAGAGAGGCGAGTGAGCATATGCATCGAGCATCGTTAGGCTTACCCGATCGTGCCATCGTTTGTCTGGTAGAACTGCAAGAACCTTTTATTTTGCATGGAGTCTCTCGCCCTATGGGAGCACAGGTTCCCCGAGCGCAGTACATCACCTATGTCTTCGATGCCCAGACTGGTAGGCTTATGATGTTTCATGCTCATTAGGATCATGGTGTAAGCAGCGTTGCAGAGCAAATATCAGACTTGTCTTTGTACCTCTACCCA
>CAXTXB010000099.1:0-5846 GCA_964247965.1 uncultured Dictyobacter sp.
GTTCGAAATAACCCATATTCTATAGACATTTAGAATTGAGTATTTATATTTTCCCCTTGATGCGGAGAACGAAATTGCCCGTTATCATTAATAAACACGAAGTGGCTACCCTGAACATTCACAATCAAATCAGGCTTACCATCACCGTTTACATCTTTAAATGTGAGGGTAACCGGGCTGAGGTCCTGTCCGGGGCCAACTAGAATTGGACCCACGTACACCTTGGCCTTCGTCGGATCTCCACCCGGAAATTCGATTACCTGCACGTGACGGTTCAGATTTAGAGCAATAAAGTGGCTGGGCGAGGAAGCCGAGTCGTTGTGTCCAACGACATAATCAGTCTGAAAGGTACGCGGCCGCCCATAATGGAGATCGTCCTGAGCTACAGTCCACCAACTCGTAAGAACGCTAAGAATGACCCAGCCCAGCAGCATGACGATCAGGGCAATGCCGGCATAACCGAGCCAGTGCAAGCGGTGAGCATCTGTACTACTTGTACTATTATTTGTCAGTGGACCGCTACGGCTATTTGTTAGTGGACCGCTACTGCGCGAGATAAAATCTTCTGTATCAGGGTTCGAACGATCAGGGTTCGAACGTCGCGGATCGGAAGAAGTCTGAGTAGCCGTCCGGCGGGGAGGAACTGTGCTTTTCCCTGGAATACGAGCAAGAGGATGCTCATTCTGACTTATACCCTGGACATCCGCTGGGAAAGAGTCAGTGTTTATCGTCGCATCACTGCGATACCGTCGTATACTACTAGGTAAGCGCGGGGGCCACACATCATCGTACTCCTCATCCAAAATATCTGGAGTAGTTATCTGTGTGTATTGTGCAGACGCACGCAGAGTGCGCTGAGTTGAACGTTGTTCCACATTGCTACCGTCCTCTCTAGGTGTATTATTTCGCGGACAGGAACTTTTGTTCTAGTACACTTTCATAGTACACGAAAGGGCCAAATGTGTCAACGTTTTTTGCAATAAATTGGAACAAATATCCTATTGGGTTCAAAGATTCATTTATTTGCTTTTATTAAAGACACAAAAAGAGCAAATGTTCAAGGGCAAAGTTCCACTCAGGTCCAAAGGTCACCCTGTACCATTTCTGGCTCGGTGGAGGGTCGCTTTTTGGGGAGTACTCGCCGGGCAGATTTCTTTAGATCTTTTACGGCCGATTCAGATTTGCTGTGGCTTTGTGACGGCTCAACATTATTGTCCACAGCCTCTTCTACTGTCGTATCAAAGATGGAGTCGCGGCGCAGCAGCACCTCTGGCCAGAGACCAAGTAGAGTCTCGATAGTAGTATCGGCACTGTCCTCTAGTAAGGGATTATCGGCCTTGAGAGCCTGCACAGCGCTGGATAGTGAAGTAGTATGGACAGAAGCGAGCCAGTACAGAAAAGATCGTTTGACGCGTTCCAGCCAGATCTGAGAATAGAGACCCATGCCCGCGACAAAGGCAATCTCCTCGCCATCATTTTTCGTGACGATGCGCTCAGCCGCTAATTGAAGCTCCGAGCGCCGAAAGCAATGTAAGAGCTCATAACAAAGTTGCTCCCCCAGGAAGCCTTCGCGTCTCACTCTTTCACGCACAGCAGCAACGTCAATGCTTTCCACCCGCTGTAAGAAGTCGTCATAGTGTTTATGCAATACCTGTAGCACCTCAGTGGCGGAAAGCTGGTTGTGATAAACCACGAAAGGGAAAGAGGACGCCACGGCAGCGAAGGTATCGTACGCCTCAATAGGAAGTGCCAGCAAGAGATCATCGCGATCCTGCAACTGCCGCAGCCTTTGAACTTTGCGCTCACGATACGATGGAGTCCAAAAGCCAAGGATCTCCATATAGATACGCTTCTGATCACGAGTGAGTGCAAAGTCAGGAATAAAGATCCCTTTATCCAGCAGCAGCGGTTCCGGCTCACGTTCTAGCTGCCAGCCATCCGCCCCCTGACTGGTAGCCAGGGCAATGAAAGCTTCAGCGAAGGACTGCTCGACGTTGCTATCAAATAGCTCGGAATCATCGTTGCCGACGCGGCTAGAAGGAGTAGGTGCTTGCGAGACGGAAAGGGTGGAGGAAGGTAAGAGATCCGGCAAATTTGCGGTCATCGAAAAGTTATAAGCCTGTTGGGAAAAGTGGATGCGCGCATCCGCCTGGACAATGCCGGCAGGAAGGAGCGATTTGCGCCGGGGACGAGCCGAAGATTGTGAAGAAGATGCTGTTGCTTTGGCAACGCCATACCCCAATAACACACGACAGAGACGGGCCAGGCGCAATCCATACTGCTGAGGCGCGCCAGTTACATCCTGGGGACCATATAGGGTAAGAATGAGCAAAGGAGAAGGCGCAGAATCGCCGGTTGGTAGCTGTATTGACGGAGCTAGCGGCGCATACTCCAGGTCGTAGTAGACGCCAAGCCGCCGGGCCAGATATCCAAGTCGCTTGATTACAGAACCGATACCGGTGGTCGTAGTAGGAAGTGCAGATCGATCAACCTGCCTGGCGGCAAAAGCCACACAGTCGATTACAAAACGCACACTTGAGGCATTAAACAAGGCTGCTTCAAAAACCCACTGATTATACAGGACCATCACCTCTTGAGGATCTGGCGGCTGTAAAGCCTCACGTGTAAGCACCGCCTCTTCCTCATTATCCAGAAGCAACAGATACTCCAGGTCAGGTGCAGCCAGTTGAAATTGTGCCGCGAATGCTTGCAGAGCCTCGCTTCTGTGTTGTACGCTTAGGAAGCCATGGAAGTGTACATTGACGTAGTTATAGAGAGCAAGACGGAGCTGGGCGGGTGAGGCCAGCGCCATAAGTTCTGCATTAGCCCCCATTGCTTGCACGACCTGAGTCCATTCACGCGGCTGCCAGCTATACCAATTACTCAGCGCGGCGATCAGGCAGTTAGCCATTCGATACTCGCCTATACATGTACGAGCATCATCGAAAGAAAAAGAGCGTTGAGATTCACCCAACAGACTCTCGTAGTAAGCAATGAGGCGCGCAATTTCGCTATGCAGCTCGCCGGCATGAAGAAAATGCAGGGAAACAGACAGCTCACCACCACGGCGCTGAACCGATTTCCGAACATCTTGTAAGCTAAAGCGCACGGAAGACTCCTTTGGTATGTTCACCACTACTGTAGTAGAAGGCAAAAAATTAAGTAGTAGCCAGTAACTTTTTTCTCGCCCCATACTGTATTCCATCACGAGAGCTAAAATCCGTCAATATAGGATAGTAGTCCTATACCATTGAGGCTTCGCTTGGACTCTGATATGGTAGCGATGGGATAATCTATACAAAGCGGCCGATGTTGTATCGGCAAGCAGGAGGATGCCATGAGCACAGCTCCACGCCGCCTCGGGAAATACGAGCTGTTACAACAACTGGGCAGAGGGAATGTGGGGGATGTATGGAAGGGAAGAGATGTAGCTCTGCACCGAGATGTTGCAATTAAAATATTACACAGTGATTTACAAGCAGATCCGCATTTCATGAGTCGCTTCACGGACGAAGGACAAACTTTAGCATCACTACATCATCCCAATCTTGTTCAGGTCTATGAAGCCAGCATTCACCGTCCCACAGAATCCAGTGAAACTATAGTATATATCGCGAGTGAATATATAGACGGATATACCCTTGTAGATTACCTACAGGCAACCTCACACAGAGGAAATTTTCCTTCGATAGCCGACATTGTATATATCTTCACAAGCATTGGAGCGGCCATCGACCATGTCCATCAGAACGGCATCATCCATGGCAACATTAAGCCAGGCAATATACTTCTTAACAAGCAGAACAGAAATAAGTTTATTGCTGGCGAGCCGATGCTTTCTGATGCTGGAATCATGCAGATTGTGGGTGATACCAATAGTATAAGCTCGCCCCAATACATGTCGCCAGAGCAAGCAGTAGGAGATCCAGCCAGTAATAGTAGTGATATTTATGCACTTGGCGTCATTCTGTACGAGATCTGCACAGGAGTTGTACCATTCCGAGATGAGAGTTCAGTTGCCGTAATGATGCAGCATATCAACACTTTGCCCACACCGCCAGCATTAATTAACCCAAATATCCCACCAGCGCTCTCAGAAGTCATTCTGAGAGCAATGGCAAAGGACGCAGCGACGCGCTTCTCCCAGGCATCTCTGCTTGCCTCAGCTATCGTCGATGCCTGTTCCAATAATCCAGGCCTCACGCAACAAGCTCTATTAAAAAAAGAAAATCTGTCACAAACCACAACATACTCGTCCGGAACCATACAATCTATTCTAGGCGTACCCCAGCCGCCAGAGTATATGTCTGGCTACTTCTCACGACCATTACAAGGATTAACACCACGCCAACCAGCAGCGACCACACGGCCACTCAATAAGGTGGAGCCTCTACCAGAGCCCGTTCAAACTGAAATTCCTGTTGAATTCTCGAAAGAGGCTGACTCACCACAGCCAATAGCTCAGATAGAATCACTACCACCTGTGCCAGCGATGCCAGACACAAATGGCAATACAAGTGTACATGCAGCGTTAGAATCAAGAAGCCCCACGAGCACAACGAACACCACAAACATACTTACGACGCCGTTAGCATCGATGAAGTTGCCACCGCCACCGCTGCCGCCCAGCACTCCACCGGTTCAAATATCATCCTATGAGCCGGAAACCCAGTCCCAGCCCGCGACTGTACCTATACGATCATATGCACCAGAGCGCACAAGGGTGGAGGCACCACCCCTTGCACCATCGCCTCCACCACGAGCAGTAAAAACATCATCTGGATTTCTAAGCCTCAGCGATGGTCCCCTTTTTATAGTCGTGATCAGCCTGGTACTTCTACTTTTATTGGTGGGAGGAGCCATCGGGGCTAATCTTTTTCTCAACAAAGGAACACAGGCAAGCGGCCCTGGGCAAGTCTTCTTTCAGGATGATGCGCTTGGGCGCAATGATCAGTTGCGCATAGAGCTTGCCAATATTGCCAATCCACCAGCTAATTCAAATTACGTAGCCTGGCTCCAGGACACAAACAATCACGCTGAATATCTAGGGGTTCTTCCTGTAAATAATGGTAAAGTATCTTATCTCTATCCGGGAAACGCCAGACACGACAATCTACTATCATTCACACAAGGTATCATTATCACTACTGAGAAAGCAGGAAACATTCCAACAAATCCTGGCAATCATATTGTCTACCAGGCAGCATACGATAGCGCACTATTGCCCAACCTCAGAAGTCTCCTGTACAGCACTCCTGGGCTGCCCGAAAAGCAGGCAGTTACATCCAGCATGTTTGAGACCATTAAATCCATCAATGATAAAGCAGTAAGCGTCGTTGACTCCATTCAAAATACCCACGACATAGGCTTAGCCCAGCGCCAGGCCACACGTATTATTGAATTGATCGATGGTTCCGCTTACGCACAGAGCAGCGGAGATCGGCCAGCAAAGCTTGTAGGACGTATAAATGTGAAGATTGGCCTCATCTCTTCACCAGGACAAACAGGGTATATTGACCTGTTGGATGAGCAATTGAATACGCTCAAAACGAGTGCAGGCAATAACACAGCACTTTTACAACATATCGATAATGCGAAAAGTGCCGTTGCTGACCTGCGAGACTGGGTGCAAAAAATGCGCACCGATGACGTTCAGATATTGAAGGCTGCCAATCTTGCTGATCCGACGATTACTGCTATAGCTCTCCAACTTAAGCAAGAGGCGGCCGACTCTTACACCGGGCGCACAATTCCGCCTGACAGTAGCCCAAGACCGACGCTTGGATCGGCCGGCGCGTATCAAGCCTATACTGAAACGCAGTACATGGCGGCACTGACCCTCAAAC
>CAXTXB010000099.1:5856-13004 GCA_964247965.1 uncultured Dictyobacter sp.
CTTCTTTTTCGCGCGGCGCGCGAAAAAGAAGCTCACAAAAAAAGTTCGCCAACGGTATCAAATTTGGGATGACCCATTTTGCTCTAACGAGTTACAGCATCATCAAGCTCAGTTTTAGAAGGAGCAAGGGGGATGGCTGGACTAAAGGCAGCCGCAACCGCCAGATGATCACTCGCATCAGAGCCCAGAAGACCCTCACCCTCAACTATCACATAACAATCTTCTAAACGCTCAGCCAATACAGGACTTGAGAATATATAGTCGATGCGACCGGCTGGAGCGCTCGCGGGGCAGGTGAAGCCGGTTTCCGCTGGATTGGTCCGGCGGAAGCTATCCACATAGTGCTCTTTGAGAAGGCGAATACAGCCACGAGGAGCATAGAAAAAAGCTGCACCATCGAAAAGCATGATTAAGAAAGAGCTGCCAGCAATGATGCGTAGAGCGGGCTTCAAGAAGCGTAGTTTGCGAGGCACGACTGCGTTAAGATGAGGATGGCCGTCGTGCAGTTGTGGATTAGAACGCCGTCTCCCATCAAGCTGCACGATATATTTCAAGAGGATGCTCGCTTTAAAGGGTTCGCCAGGAGCCATAGAGTTAAAATCGCCCATGAGCAGATGAGGCTTCCCCTGTTCCCGTAACGGAGCCATAATATTTAGAATTTCGCGCACTTCACGCAGGCGTACACCTCCTCCTCCACGACCACGATTAAAAGCAGCCGCGAGATGGGTTACAAACACTGTTAGCTGCTGACCATTCTCCTCTTCTACACACACTTCAAGTAGCGGCCTCGCCAGAATCCCTGGACGGCTGTGCGACTTCGTATACACAATTGGCAGACGTGTCAGCAGCGCGGTTTGAAAATCGCGGTGACTGCTAGGGTCGCCGCCGCGCACTACCTGCATACCCAGGATATCAGCGATCTCCTCGATCACTTCCGGTTTCTCTTGTACACGTCGATTGATTGCCTCCGCCACCCCTACAATATCTGGCTGCGCAGAACGAATAATATGCACTAGTTGATCCGTCCGCCTGGAGCCATTGTTCCGTAAACTATAACCACCGGCAAGTATATTATATGAAACGATACGCGTCATTCATTTTCATCCTTTTATACAAAACAAGACGAAACCCGATAAGCAGCGTCTCAAGCTTAAACAGCAGATAGTACATGTCTCGTTTGTAGCGAGAGAGCCCGGGGTGCCCTTTTAAAAGTAATCGTTAACTATTCTTATTTACACTATACTGACGAACAAAAAAGTCAAAATGGAACAGTTTTAGGGAGGGGGCGTACTCATTACCTCTACCACGAAGATGCACAAGGCAAGGAGAAACCCGCAGGCGTCCTATTTAATGCATATATATACGCACTGGTCGTACTGCGGGTTTCTTACTCAGAAAATCTTTGTCTAAAGATCAGCGGCAAAAACGAAAGCTTATTTCCAGGTAACACGATCGAGCAGGTACATAGTCAGCTCGCTAATGGGCATACGGATCTGGGTCATACCATCGCGCTCGCGAAGAGTAACCGTCTGGTCCTCGATCGATTGAAAATCAATAGTAACGCAGAAGGGAGTACCGATCTCGTCCTGGCGACGATAGCGGCGCCCAATATTCGCCACATCATCATACTGGGAAACCATAAAGCGCTGCAGATTCTCATGGATAGAGCGAGCAGTTGAGACCAGTTCCTCTTTGTTCTTTTGCAATGGAAGCACAGCTACTTTTACAGGGGCCAGCCATGGATGCAGGTGCAGTACAGTACGCGGCTCTTTTCCAGTAGGATCTGGCTCTTCCTCATAAGCATCCAGCAAAAGATTCAAGAAGGTACGATCTACTCCACCAGAAGTCTCAACAATCCAGGGGATATAGCGCTCCTTTGTGTTAGGATCTGTATAGCTGAGATCCTGGCCGCTGTACTCGCTATGGCGTTTAAGATCCCAATCCTGACGCCAGTGAATGCCCTCCCACTCCTGCCAGCCAAGAACAGTGCGGTACTCGATATCGAACGCCTTCTTCGCGTAGTGAGCGAGTTCATCGCTGCCATGTTCGCGGAAGCGCAGGCGATCTTTGTGGTTAAGAATACCGCTGTACCAATCGAAGCGATACTGCTTCCAGTACTCGTACCACTTATCCATCTCGCTGGGATGTACAAAAAACTGCAGATCCCATTGCTCGAACTCACGCTGGCGGAACAGGAAGTTTCCCGGCGTCACCTCGTTGCGATAAGCCTTCCCAATCTGGCAGATGCCAAAGGGGATCTGCACACGCGAAGACTTCAACACGTTATCATAGTCCAGATAAATGTTCTGACAAGCCTCCCCGCGCAGGTACGTCTTCATACGATCGCCCTCTACCACACCCAGGTAGGTCTCCATCAACAGATTAAAGACGCGTGGCTCGCTTGTCAGCTCCCCGCCGCAGACGGGACACTTATGCTCGGCCAGATTCTCTTCAGGCAGGTGATCGATGCGAAAACGGCGCTTGCACTTCTTACAATCAACCAGGCGGTCCACGAAATTTTCCACGTGGCCGCTAGCCTCCCAGACGCGAGGATGGGTAATATTCGCGCCCTCGATCCCCACAACGTTATCGTGGCGCTGGACCATAGACCACCACCAGTAGCGCCTGATGTTGTTGCGCATCTCCACGCCAAGGGGTCCGAAATCATAGATACCAGCCACGCCGCCATAAATCTCAGAATTGGGGTAGACGAAGCCGCGGCGCTTGCATAGGGAGACAACTTTTTCAATCGGCACCAGGGGGGTGTCGTGGATGGCAGACGTATTTTCTTCAGTTTGTGTCATGAGTGGTTTCCTCCGCAAAAATTGCCCCAGGCATTATATATCTATAGTAGCCCAGGGACGAATGTGCGTACGTAGGCCTGAGGCGACTACGTTTTATGGCAACATGCGCGGTCCCACCCTGCTTCTCCACCTTATAAACGGTGAAGCCACTCATTCTCAAAAAAGCCAGCTCCGAAGCGCCCTTCACCTGCTGTAAATTGCCGACCTTTCACCACCTGCCGGCTCGCTGCTATTCCATGCAAGCTACTCTTCTTCATCAATGCTGGCGAGTATACATTTTTGGTTCCCGACTAGTATAATCAAGAACAGTAAAAGTTGCAAGTAGCAAAATGGGTGATCCCAAACTTTTGAAAAATGAGGACCATCGTGTTTTTCAAAAGTTTGGGATCACCCATTGTCCAATCTCTAAAGGATAAGCACCATCTATTTTTTATTGGCACTTGACA
Source organism: uncultured Dictyobacter sp. (assembly GCA_964247965.1). Lineage (GTDB taxonomy): Bacteria > Chloroflexota > Ktedonobacteria > Ktedonobacterales > Ktedonobacteraceae > Dictyobacter. The sequence goes on from CAXTXB010000099.1 coordinate 9,107, forward strand.
TAGCTAGCATAGACTGTGTATGCATTGCATAGATGATAAATAGCATAACCAGGAAAGAGAGATAAAAAGATGGATGCCCCCAGTTTTCAAGATGTTTTGCAGGCACAGAAGCAGATTCGGCCTTATCTCACACGCACACCACTCTATCGATATCGGCAATAGATGAGCTAATTGGAGCTGCAGTTTATATTAAGCATGAAAATTACCAACCGGTAGGAGCATTTAAGGTGCGCGGCGGCATCAATCTGATCTCTCAACTCAGTGCAGAGGAGCGAGAACGCGGAGTTATCGCAGCTTCTACTGGCAACCATGGGCAATCAGTAGCATACGCAGCGCGTCTGTTCGGCGTCAAAGCCCGCATCGTTGTTCCCGAAAAAGCGAATGTTGGCAAGGTGGCAGCGATACGAGGGATGGGGGCGGAGGTAATTATGCACGGTGTGAACTTCGATGAAGCAAGGCAGCACTGTGAAGAATTGGCACAGAAGTATAATTATCGCTACATTCATTCAGGCAATGAGCCACTACTCATAGCTGGCGTGGGTACAGAAACGCTAGAGATCATGGAAGATGAAGCGAGCATAGAGGTAGTTATCGTTCCCATTGGAGGCGGAAGCGGAGCGGCTGGAGCCTGCATCGTCGCCAAGGCCATCAACCCAAATATTCGAGTCATCGGCGTTCAGGCGGAGGGAGCACCCGCGGCCTACCAATCATGGAAACACAGACGAATGATGACCGCGCCCAACCAGACATTCGCCGAGGGCCTGGCTACAGGAGGCGGATTTGAACTTCCACAAGAGATCCTATGGAAGCACCTGGACGACTTCCTGCTCGTCAGTGACTCCGAGATAGCCCGGGCTATGATCTGGCTCATTGAGCGGGCACATACCCTGGCCGAGGGAGCTGGAGCCGCAGGGCTGGCCGCAGCATATCGCCTACGGTCAGAGATCAGCCAGAAGAAGGTTGCCATTATCTGCTCAGGTGGAAATACATCCTTAGAACACTTAAAAAATGCACTTTCATAGAATATTTAATTTTTCGTTCACGTACTCCTTGTAGATGTATTCAATAAGTGGTATAATCATACTAAAATAATTGGTAGAGTAAAAAATAAAAAGAGATGGATGAACACGTAGTGACCGAGCAAGACATCCAGGCAGATATCCAGACGTTTGCTGCACGATATACATTTCCTATTGACTCGTTTCAATTGGACGCGATGGACCAGCTTGCACGAGGACAGTCTGTGCTCGTGGCCGCGCCAACCGGTACAGGCAAAACGCTTGTGGCAGAATATGCCATCTGGCAAGCACAACAACGCAACCAGAGAGTGATCTACACAACGCCCCTTAAGGCACTTTCAAACCAAAAGTACCGTGACCTGCGCGAAGTGTATGGAATGGATGCGGTAGGGCTGGTAACGGGCGATATCGTCGAACGGAGTCGAGCATCAATAGTGATTATGACGACCGAGGTCTACCGCAACATGCTCCTGGAAGATGGCGGAGATCCACTCAAAGACTCCTCATCATCGCTAGGAGACATAGGATTTGTAGTTTTTGACGAATTGCACTACCTCAGCGATATTGGGCGAGGACCCGTCTGGGAAGAGGCCATCATCTGCTCACCGACACACGTACAGCTCGTTGGTTTGTCAGCCACGGTCAGCAATGCAGAAGATCTGGCTAGCTGGATCAGCCGGGTACATCGTCCCATTTCCCTTATCGTCCACGAGCAGCGAGCGGTTCCACTAGAACACTACTACTTTCTAGATAACAAGCTGCACCTCGTGCAAGATGCCGACGGCAATCGAATTGAGCATTTCCCTAATGTAGGTGGTGAGGCCAAGGTAGCACAGAGATTCGGGCGCAATCGCGTCTTCACATTCGAAGATGAGGATGAGGACGAAGAAGGAGCAGAAGACGGTCTGCCCACAAGAGAAGACCGCCGTAGAGGAGAGAGGGGAGCGCGTTCTCGGACCAGGCAGCCTGATCGAGATCGCCACCGTGAACAGACAGAGTCCGTAGAGTCTGCGACCATGGCAGGGCTAGCCCAAGCAGAGACGCAGCGCGAGGCAAGAATCACAGACGCGGCAGCACAAGAGAAACAAAAGCCAAAACGCCCTTCACAGCGCAAAGCACCCGAGCCGGGCGAGGTGCTAACCGTGCTGCGTGACGCCGACATGCTCCCTTGCCTCTACTTCTTACCAGGAAGGCGCGTGGTTGAAGAGGGCGCGATGAGCGCAGCGCTTCACACCTTCACAACACCTGAAGAGGAAGCCTTGATCAGAGAAGAAGTGAGCATCTGGCTAGAGCAACTGCCAAAAGAAGATCGTAACCTACAGCAAGTACATGCGCTGCTCAACTTGCTGCCGCGCGGCCTCGCCTTTCATCACGCGGGTTTGCTGCCGGGATTGAAAGTTCTCGTTGAGACATTGTTTGGTCGCGGGCATCTGCGTGCGGTCTTCGCGACAGATACTCTCGCGCTTGGAATCAACATGCCGGCGCGTACAGTCGTAGTTGGCAGCTTAAGCAAATTTGACGGGCAAGAGATGCGCTTGCTCACTCCAAATGAATATCGACAGCTCACTGGTCGCGCAGGCAGGCGGGGTATGGATGTACGCGGGTCCGCAGTCATCCCCTACTCACCATGGGAGCCATTCGAGCAATCATTCCAGCGCATTACAGGCGAACTATTGCCTGTCACCAGTTCTTTCGTCATTCGCTATAATTCGGTCCTGAACCTATGGCGTCCAGGCGATCTACAGCATCTGCGGCGTATCTGCGCCTCCAGCTTGCGTGAGTTTCAGCGCTATCTCTTATGGGAGCTGAATGAACTGCAGAGGCTAGAGAAACGTTACCAGAAGGCCAGCGGCAAGGCACACAAAAAGAAAAAGGGCGCAGCATCTCAAGAGGCGGAACGAGCTCTTGAGAAACGGCGTGAGCGCATAGGTGCATTTCCACTCAGCCGCGCAGGGGCGAAAGAGTTGGACGGCACAATCTTCGCCCTGCGCGCACTCGGCTACATTGGCCAGGATGATCAGCTAACACTCAAAGGACGCATACTACGCAACATCTACCACCCGGCCGGTATCATCCTTATAGAGCTCATGACTACAGGAATTCTGGACGGGCTCTCGGCTGGCGAACTGGCCGAGGTCTGTAGCTGGTTTACTTATGACAACGATCGACGTTTGAACAACCATCATGTTGTGCAGAGCAGGCTGGCACAGGTAAGACGCGACCTGTGGCATGTCATTCAACACGTGCGCGGCATTGAAGAGCGGGCTGACGTCAGTTTCACACCTGGCATTATTCCAGACTTTCACGGCCTCGCCCTCTCCTGGTCGCGCAGAACCTCGCTTAGTGGCCTGCTGCGTCAGATAGATCTGGCGGAAGGCGATATACTCATGCTGCTTAACCAGACCATCGACCTGCTCCAACAAGTCCAGGCGGCAGTCGGGCAGGTGCTCGACGCTCAGGATGTATGGGAGCAAAACTCTCCTGTCATGACTGATGGAACCGTCAATGGGAACAGTGCCTCGTCTTACAACAAGAAGCGGGGGGAACAGTTGAAGCAGCAGCGAGAGCGCCTGGAGAAGCTGCGCCCACTGCTCGCTCAGGCGGCAGCATCATTACTGCATGGAATCATAGTACAAAGCCGCACCGTTCCATCGATGGCTGTGCAAGTTGGTACAGAGGAGGTGCTTCTCGACGCCGAAGAGGATCGGGATTCACAAGGGCTAAACGATGCACAGACATTTGTAGGAGATATCTAGCAAGAGGGAGGAATATTACTTCTCCCTCTCCCTTCTCTTATCATGCCTCTACACGCCTTCGGCGTGCATCTATTCTTTATTTTTGCTTAATTTATATCTCTCGCATTTCTACACATTTTGTGC